>DATEIO010000863.1:0-17726 GCA_035278895.1 Thermoanaerobaculia bacterium
GAGAGCGTGGCCGTGGCGCAGAAGTTGCTGCGGGAGGACATCGTCGACAAGGTCCTCAAGCGGGACATGACCGCCCTGTTCGGGGTCCGGCGGGTTCTGGAGCTGGAACGCACATTCCTGTATCTCTGCCTGCACGACGGCGGCCTGCTGGACCTCCAGGGCCTCTGCACCCAGCTCGGGCTCAAGAAGCCCACGGTCAGCCGGTTCATCGACCTGCTCGAAGCGGCCCACCTGATCTACCGCCTCCCGCCCTATGGGTACGGCATGGAGATCTTGCGCGGGAAGGTCAAGGTCTACCTCGCCGATCCGGCCATTGCCGGGAGCGTCCTGCTCAAGGGCCGGACGCTTCTGGAGGACGAGCGCCGGCTGGGCGCGGCGGCCGAGACAGCCTTCTTCAAGCACGTCTTCGCCGCTACCAGTGCCTGACGGGTTGGGCTCTTGCTGGGAACGCCCTCCGACGAGATGTGCTCGCCTTTCGTCCCTCCGTGCACCTAGATATTTGAGGCCTGAAGTCGAGGTTCAAACAGGCGCAAGGGCGGTGATCGTCTTTGAGGAAGCTCCTGCCCCGCTGAGGCGCCTCTCTACCAGGAGGAAAGATGGAATGAACAGGAAGCAGGCGAAAAAGCTGACCTTTTCTCTGTTTACTTCGTGCTGAGGGCCAGCGGGCGTTCGAGAGCGTGACAGGAAGATCAGGGTGATCTGATCAACGCAGGCGCAAAAGGTTAACACGGGAGAACAAAGCGATGACACTTAGATTGAAACTCTTGGCCCTGGGGATATTTCTGGTAACACTCGCAATGAGGCCTGCTCCGGCGTTGGCCGCCTGTCAGTACACGGAGTACGCCAATGTGCTGAGCGAAGAGGCATGTATTGGCATCTGCCGCTACTATGGCTGCTCGAACTACGAATATGTCGGCGATGTTTGCTACTGCCAAGTCCCGCCCTGGATAGGAACTGGAACCCCTATCTGAGCTTCTCCGGCTTACCCGCCGTCCGGACGTACTGAAAGGCGGCACAAGATCCAGTCCCAAGGAGACCCTCGCGGCTAAGTAATTGGCCGCGAGATCGCCGACTTCGGAGTCAGGGAGCTACCCGGCAAGGTGGCGGCTTCGATCCTCGAGATACCGACACCTCTCGCCTGCTACTGGCTCTCGCGTTCCGAAAGACGCTCCTCCCGAGGACAGCTGCGTCAAGTCCTGCTGGTGCGACACGACGAAGTAGGCCCGCTCAGGAAACCCGGCATGGCGGAAGGGGTGGCTTGATTCCCGTGCACTTCCGCCAGTCAGCTCAAGCTCAGCCCATCTTCTCGTACACAGAGACGTGCCGCTGGCTGTTGGGCCCGATCTCGGTTCGGTTCCAATCGCTCCAGCGGTGGCGGAGCCGGAGGCCGGCGAGGCGCGCCATCAGGTCGAGCTCTGCGGGCCAGGCGTAGCGGACCTCGACCGGGTAGAGGCGGATCTCCTGATCGAAGGGACTCCCTCCGGCGTCCCACCCCAGAAGACTCGGAGGCTTCAGACCGACGTACCTCTCCGCAGGGGGATGCCCTCCGAAGAAGAGACGTCCCGGCGGTCGTGGCCTTCAAAGGTTCGTGCGCGTGTCACCAATACAGGTCTTCGGACGCTGGTGCTTTGCGGGCTGGGAGCGTCTCTACGTCGATCCGCCCGATCCAGCCATCTACCCTGCGCATTTCCAGAGTCACCTGACGACGGACCATCGCACACTGCGCATTTACAGAGTCACCTGACGATGGACCGTCGTACGCTGCGGGGGCCCGCTGTCCGGACGTGCTGAAAGACTGACAAAGAGATCCGGGCGCAAGGAGAAAAGGGAGGGCGGTCCGGGAGAGCCGCCCTGAAAAGAGAGACTTCAAACGGATGAGTCTACAGGCCGGCCCAGGAGGACAGACCCAGACGGGCCAGCATCCGGATCTGGAGGGCCCAGGACCGGAGCCCGCCGGAGGTGGTGAGGATTCCGCCGTCCTTGCCATCGGAGCCCAGGACCGCGCTCTTCGTGCCGGAGCCGATGACTCCATCCTTGTGGCCGGAGCCCAGGTACCCGCCGTCCTCCTGTTCGGCAGCACCGGCTCCGGAGCCGAAAGCGGGACCGTCCGCCCTTGCGGCCCCAGGGAGGGCGAGGATGGAAGCGAGGATCAGGGCGGAAGAAAGCCGGGAGAACGAGGTTCTAGACATGACCAACTCCTCTGGCAGGTCCGGGATCAGCCAAGCTCGACTGTCGCGGCCACCTTTTTTCTGTACGGCTAGCGAGGCCGATTGTTTCATCTTGTCTCCCCTTATTGCCTCACAATCTTCATTATTCTCATTTTCCAAGCCAAGAGCGAAAAGTTGACGCCGCTCCGGTCCTGGAGGCCTGCCTCCCTGGTCGGTGGGCTCGCCGAACGGCAGGGATCGCGATCTCAGGATTTCAGCACCTTCTTTTGGGAGGGCCATCGCCGACGGTGGTACCCGGGTCCAAAAGGAGACTGTATGAGCTCGCGATTCATCCTGTCCTTCTTCGCTCTGCTGCTGTTGACCGCGTCCCTGGCGAGCGCTGCCCCACCGGCGGGGTTGAGCGCTCCCGCCACGAGCGTGGCCGCCTCTCCGGAAGATCCTTCCTGTGATCCCCTGCTCGCCGAGCTCGGGATCTCCCTCGAGACCCCCTCGCCGGGGAACAAGACCACCACTCTCGTCTGTGGAGCCTGCAGCGTGCTGGCCTGCCGGGGAGCGGCCTACAACTCGATCTGCCAGGGAGGAACCGTCGTCAAGAAGTGCATCGCCGCCTATGGAAATAGCTGCACGGACGGCACGATGCAGTGCCAGTGCTGGAGCGGTCCGCTCCCCTGACTCGATTGACTTGTCTGTGGAACAGGCGTGCTCTGGAAGTTTGCCTCTCCAGGGCACGCCGTCACGGCCGGTTCAAGGGTCTACATCCCCGCCTGCTGAGGAAAACCCGGCCTGGCGGAAGCGGTGGCTCAGCAGCTCGCGCCTCGCCGCGCGATGGCGGCGCGGACGAGCTCGAGGCAGACCGAAGCTTCCTCCGGGGTGATCGTCAGGACGGTGCCCGGTACGCCAAATTGGAGGACCCCGCACTGGCTATTGGCTCTGGGTATGGTCCCTCCAGCGGATTCACGGAAGTGCGTTATATCCGTCCTTACGGATGGCTCGATCGAGACAGTCACGGCGCCCCCGAGATCCTGGCAGTAGTTGAGATTGTCGAGAATGAAATTGAACTGAGCAATGCTGGAGCAGGGGCAGGTCACCGGAGTTGCCGGCGGCTGGGCCAGCACCCACACGTTGTCGACGAGCGGGCCGGCGCACGTGCCGTCGGTTTCGAGGCTCTGTCAAAAGGCACTGTCAGCGCGTGTCAGACGCCCAGGAAGAGCCTCGCACCCAGAAGAATGAGATCGCGATTTAGTATCCGCAGAGAATGTAACGCTTGGAAGGTTTCGTTCGCCTCAATGATCAGACCGCGAGATCGGTCGGTGAATCTCTGAGATAGGGAAGCCCGGGTTTTCCCGAAGGAGGCCCGTGGATCCCGGGAGGCACAGATGAGCTGGCAACGTGCCCAACCGCGAGAACGCTCCGCAAACATCTTCATCAACTACCGCCGCGAGGACAGCGCGGGCCACGCGGGGCGGCTGTTCGATGCCCTGAGCGATCACTTCCAGGGCCGGCTGTTCATGGACGTCGACACCCTGGAGCCCGGCGTCGATTTCGTCGAAGCGATCGAAAAGGCGGTGGGCTCGTGCGAGGTGCTGATCGTCGTCATTGGCCGCGAGTGGCTGACGATCGAAGACAAGGCCGGGAACCGGCGCCTCGACAATCCCGGAGACTTCGTCCGCCTGGAGGTCGAATCCGCCCTGAACCGTAGGATCCGTGTCATTCCGGTCCTGGTCCAGGACGCTCCGATGCCCCGGGCCGAGGAGCTGCCGGAATCGATTTCCCGGCTGGCGCGGCGCAACGCCATCGAGCTCAGCGACGCCCGTTGGGCCTACGACGTCGACCGCCTGATCCACACGATCCAGGACGTCCTAGAGGAGAAGAAGCCGGACTCCGGGCCTTCTCCGGCTCCGGTGGCACCGGCGGCAGACAAGGCTCCGGGCGGGAGGATCTGGCTTTCTCTAGCCGCTCTCGGGCTGGTGACCGCCGTCCTGCTGGTGTCCTGGCTCTGGCTCCGGCGCACCCCGAGCGGAAACGCGACTCCCCCGCAGGTCCAGACGGTCCGGATGGAAACCGTCGCGGTCCCTGCAGGGAACGAGGCTCCCGCCCCGGACCGGGCTCCTTCCAGGAAGCTCCTCCGCGCCGAGCCCGTCCCCAAGGTGGAATCGCCGTCGCCCACCCCGGACCGTGTCGAGGAGGAGCCCTCCGCGCCCGCCCCGAGCGTGCAGCCGGCGCGCACCAAGATCCTGTCGCCGCAAAGCGGAGAGACGGTCGGCTCGGACGTCCTGGTGCAAGGCGTCGTCTTCGGGCTCGACGAGAGCCAGCAGATCTTCCTGGGCATCCGGCAGAAAAACGGTGCGGTCTATCCCCGAGGGGAGCTGTTCCCGAACGCCGATGGCCAGTGGTCGATCAAGCTGAGGAGCTCGAAGGAAAAGACCTTCGACGTCCTGGTGGTGACGTCGGTCAACAAGGAGGCGACCCAGATCCTGAGGGATCAGCGGAGCCGGGACGACGGGTTGCCCACCCTGCCCGACGGGGCTTCCATCAGCAGCAGCAGCGTGGTGACGCTGAAAAGGCAGGGGAAGCTCGGCAGTATTTTGAATCCCAGAAAAGGACAGCCAGGACGATAAGGACACCAGGGACTTCAAGGACAAAAGCTTCTTGCCGTCGTCCTTGGTGTCTTTGGTGTCCTTGGTGTCCTTCTTACACCAGCAACAGCACCTCGCACGCCTCCCCGGCCTGGGCGGGCGCGGCCCCAGCCCTCACCCTCACCAGACCGGTTCCCTGAGCGTAGGCGTCGAGGTCGTGGGAGCCCTTCGGGGGGTGCGGGGTCACGCGAAGCTGGCCTTCCCGCGACTCGACCTCCGCGGGGAGGAAGCGGTCCCGCGGGCCGGCTCCGGGGAGAGGGGCGTCGAGCGCTCCGGCGAGGGCGCTCCCCCACCAGGAGGCTTCTCGCCCGAGGAGCCTTTGGAGGGCAGGGCGCACGAAGAGCCAGAAGGAGACCATGACCGAGGCGGGGTTGCCGGGTAAGCCGAAGACGAGGCCGCGGTCGTGGACCGCGAAGACCAGGGGCTTGCCCGGCTGGATCGCGACGGCGTCGAACACTGCACGGCAGCCGAGCGCGGCGAGCACTCCTTCGACCAGGTCGAATTCCCCCATGGAGACCCCGCCGCAGAGGAGGAGGACGTCGGCGCGGAGCCCTCGCTCGACAAGGGCGGTGAGAGCCTCCACCCGGTCGGGCGCGATCCCCAGGGGCTCGAAACGGAGCCCGAGGGAGACGCCGGCCGCGAGGAGGAAGTCGGTGTTCGAGTCCCGCAACTGGCCCGGCGCGGGCGTGGCTTCGGGCGGCACGACCTCGTCTCCGGTGGTGAGGACGGCGACCGTGGGGGCCCGGTGCACCGGCAGCTCGCCGTAGCCGTGCGTCGCGGCGAGCGACAGCGCTCCGGGGGTCAGGAGAGCTCCCGCGGGCAGGAGGGGGCCGCCCGCGCGGAGAATCTCGCCCCGGCGCCTCACGTGGTCTCCCGGCCGGGCCTCGGCGGTGAAGACCACGCGGTTCCGGCCGCCGTTGCTCGCCTCGACAGGCACGATCCGGTCCGCGCCACGAGGCACGGGCGCGCCGGTCATGATGCGGGCCACGGCTCCGGGCGGAAGCTCCAAGCCCGGCGGATCGCCCGCCGCGACCGTGGCGAGGACCGGACGCGGCTCTCCGGGCGGCACGGGGCCGGCGAGGGCGTAGCCGTCCATGGCCGAGACGTCCGCCGCCGGCACGTCGACCGTGGCCGCAAGAGGGCGGGCGAGCACGCGGCCGGCCGCGGACCGCCGGGCGGCGGGCTCCTCGGGGAGCGGCGCGAGATGGGCCGCGATGCGCTGCCAGGCCTCGTCGGGGGGGAGCGGATGCGCCATCCCGTGCTGTGTATCAGGAGTGGGGGGAGAAAAAAAGGGTGGGCGGCCAGGGGCCGCCCCCAACCCTCGGGAGGTCGAAAGCTCGACCGCGAGTACTTATGTATACGCTCGAGCCTCCGAAAAGTTTCCCTCCCCGCCAAGAAATCGCGTCCAGGCTCCACGAAGTCGAACCCCGAGCAGGGAATTCGCGAAATGGGTATACTTGCCTTGATTTATTCGCACAACGCATGGAGCTTGTCGGGAGGCCCTGTCGTGGCAACCGTGGAGAACACTTTCCAGTATCGCGGCGACCTGTCGCAGACGGCCTTGCCGGAGATCCTCTACACGATCGACCGGTTCCAGGTGCCGGGCGTGATCGAGGCGAGCCGGGAGGGCGTGATCAAGCAGGTCTTCATCAAAGAGGGCAACGTGGTGCACGCCACGTCCACGGACCGGGACGACAGCCTGGGGACGTGGCTGCAGAAGAGCGGCGCGCTCTCGCCCGAGGCGTACCTGGAGACCATGCGGGAGCGGGAGAGGTCGAACAAGCGCTACGGCGTGCTGCTGATCGAGAAGGGCCTGCTCTCCCCCGCCGAGGTCTACAAGGCCATCCGCAAGCAGACCGAGGCGATCGTCTGGAGCCTCTTCTACTGGCAGGACGGCAGCGTGATCTTCTCGATCGGCGACTTCCGGGAGCCCGACTCGGTGCGCCTCCAGCTCCCGATGCGGCAGGCCATCCTCCAGGGGATCCGGCGCGCTCCGGACGCCAAGACCATGGTGGCGCGGCTCGGGCGGAAAGAGACCGTCTTCGAGCCTTGTTACAAGACGGAGCAGCTGATCGAGCTCGCGCTCGACGCGGACGAGTACAAGCTCCTCTCGCTGGTCGACAGCCGGCGGACCTTGTACGACGTCTGCACCCAGGGTCCCCGGAGCGCTGCCGAGAACGGCAAGGTGCTGTACGCTTTCCAGATCCTCCAGCTCGTCCGGCCGGTGCCGGCGGGCGCCCCGGCTCCGAGCCCGGAGCCGCGGGTCGAAGGGGGGACCGGCGCCATCAAGATCCGGTTCAAGACCCAGGGAGACAAGTTCATTCCGTGATTGGAGCCTTTTGCAATGCCGCTTTATGAATACGAATGCCTGAAGTGCGGGAAGAGGACGGAGCTCCTCCAGCGCTTCGACGACGCGCCGCTCGCCGCCTGTCCCCAGTGCGGCGGCGAGGTGAAAAAGCTCCTGTCGGCCCCGGCCGTGCAGTTCAAGGGGAGCGGCTGGTACGTCACCGACTACGCCGGCAAGAAGGGCGGCGGGGGCAGCAACTCGGCGAAGTCCGAGAGCAAGGGCGACGGTGGAGGCTACAAGCCCGCCGAAGCCGCGAAGCCCGCTGAGTCCAAGCCTTCCTCCGGCAGCTCCGAGTAACCAACAAAACCCCCGGCAGGGGGAAATAACCCCCCTGCCTCGCCGGTTATGCGTACCAGGCGGGCTTGTGCCCTCCCCAGGAATTCAGAGCTCATTCAGGTTGTCCCAGTGCTCTTGAGGCCGTTCATCTGTCTCGTCACCGACCGCAGGAGATCCGCATGAAGTTCCCCAGCCGTTCCCTCTTTCTTGCCTCCGCTCTCACCCTCCTCGCCATCCCGGCCGGAGCCACCACCTATCAGATGATCTCGGACCAGGCGCTGGCTGACCAGGCGCCGGTCTCCGTACAAGGCCGGATCGTGGGAGTCGAGTCGGCTCCCGTTTCCGGGCGTCCCGCGACCGACTACCTGGTCGAGGTCGAGCGGGTGCTCAAGGGGGACCTCCCGGGGAGCACCGTGGTCGTGCGCGTCCCGGGCGGCGTGGGTGCGAATGGGCTCGGCCTGAAGATCTGGGGCGCCCCCGAGTTCGAAGAAGGTGAGGAGGCCGTGCTCTTCCTCGCTCCGACCCAGGACGGCACCTACCGTCTCGTCCACCTGATGCTCGGCGCGTTCCGCGAGCGCCGGACGGCGACCGGCCGGGTCGCCCTGCGCGACCTCTCGGAAGCCACCGAGGTGACCGCGAAGGGGGTCTCCGAGGGCGGCTCGGAAGTGATCCGCGATTTCGACCGCTTCTCGGACTGGGTGGCCGACCGCGCGGTGGGCATTCAGAGGGAGCGCGACTACCTGGTCGGCACCCAGGGCAACGGGACGCTCGGCTCGGCGATCGAGCCCTTCACCCTGATGACGTCCAGCCGGGGCAACAACATCCGCTGGTTCATCTTCGACCAGGGCCAGGGCGTGCAGTGGCGGGTCCACAACGGCGGCCAGCCCGGGCTCACCCTCGACCAGACCATCGACGCCTTCAAGGTGGCCCTGAATTCCTGGGTCTCCGATCCGGCGACCAACATCAATCTCTCCTACGTGGGCACGACCGACGCCTCGGCCGGCTTCACGGGCTCGGACGACGTCAACACGATCCTCTTCGACGACCCCTACCGGGACGATCCGGAGAACGCGGTCGAGGGGAATTTCGACTGCGGAACGGGCGGTGTGATCGCGATCGGCGGCCCCTACTTCTTCCTGTCGACCCGCACCTACAAGGGGAGGGCGTATCACGAGGCGGCGGAGGCCGACATCGTCACCAACGACGGCACCGACTGCTTCTTCCGGGGGAACCCCCGCGCGGCCGAGGAGGTCTTCGCCCACGAGCTCGGGCACACCCTGGGTCTCAGCCACTCGCTGATCCGGGACGCCCTGATGTCCGCCCAGGCTCATGACGACCGGCGCGGCGCCCGGGTTACGGACGACGACCGGGCCGCGATCGCCGTGCTCTACAGCAACGGCGGCCCGACGGGCGGCGCCGCTCCGGTCGCTCCGACCCGCCTGACCGCCAAGGTGACGGCGGCGACCGCGATCACCCTTACCTGGCTCGACCGGGCCACGAACGAGGACGAGTACCGGATCGAATTCAAGCGCAAGGGGACCAGCAAGTACCAGCAGGCGCTCACCGTGCCCGCCGGCGCCACCTCGGCCGTGGTCGAGGGCCTCACCCCGGGCGTGACCTACCTGTTCCGGGTCCGCGCCTCGGGCAACGGCAAGCTCTCGAAGTACAGCAACGTGGTGACGATCCTCGTCCCGAAGAAGTTCCGGGGCTGATTCTCCGTCCCGAAACGGGACTCCTGGACGGCCGGCGGCTCACCCCGCCGGCCGTTCGCTTTTCCGGGGATCGGTGGCCACGATCAAGGCCACCAGGATCGCCGGAATCACCTGGAACATCAGCCGGGGGAAGCTCGACAGGACGTAGAAGCGGGTGTCCACCGGAGCCGTGAAATAGACGTACAGGTCGAAGAGGAGCTGGAGGGCGGCGACCGCCGCTACCGGCCGGACCTTCCGGGAGAGGAGAAGCGGGAGCGGCAAGAGGACGGCCCAGCCGAACCCGTGCCAGGTGGCCATCGTAACGGTCTCCCGGAGCGCCGGCAGGATGAGCCCGGCGCGGGACGCTTCGAAGGCTCCCGAGTTGGTCGTCTGCAGGAGCCCGTGGCGGACCGCCTGGACGAGCCAGGGGAGGACCACGGCAGCCACCGGCAGCCCCAGCCGCAGGGCCGCGCGCCAAGGGACCCGCCGCTCCGCCGCCAAGTGCCGGACGGATTGGACGAGGATGAGGATGCCCGCGAGCGGCACCCCCTCGATCTTCGACGCCGCGGCGAAGGCGGCGGCGAAGGCCACGGCCCAGTCGCCCGCCGGGTCCGGCGGCCGGAGGAGGGGCGGCACGGCCGCCATCACCGCGAGCGCGATCATCCAGTCGGCCGCCCCCGCCATCAGGTGGCCGATCCCGAACATTCCCAGAACGAGAGCGAGGAGCGCCATCCCCGCCTGGAGGGAGAAGCGTTCGACCCCGGCCTGCCGGAACGCGGACCGGGCGCAGGCCAGGAGCAGGGCGAAGAAGATCCCGGACCAGAGCATCATCGCGGGCTCGGCAGTTTCTCTCGAAAAGCGTCCCAAGAGGATCGCAGTCGCGGCGTAGAGCTCCGGCAGGAGGTTCGGGTAGTCGGGATGGATCGCCCAGTTCCACGGCCGGGCGAGGAAGGCGTAGTCGGTCCCCCGGACCGCCGCGAACCGCGCTCCCTTGACGCCCCAGTGGTAGAAGAAGTCGGGGATCGCGATCCACGACGTCAACGCGAGCAGGGTGAACGCGGCCAGCGCGAACAGGGCGATCCCATCCCCCCAGCCGAGGTCCGAAGGCAGCCGCGGCCCTTGCGGCAGGCGGGACCGGAGCCGCCAGGCGAGCGCGCCAATCCCCACGAGGAGAATCCCCAGCAGGACCGGATGCCAGGGGATCCCCAGGAAATCGAGGAGCGTAAGGAGGACGTGGAAGACCACGAGACCGGCGAGCGGTCCGGCGACTTTCAAAGGCGGCGCACCCGGTAGAGCCGGCACCCGGGCAGGCGGCGGATCAGCTCGATCCGCGGGTCCTCCACCCGGACGGCGTAGGTGACGAGGTACTGGGCGGCGTCCGCGGTCCGGGTGTCCAAGAGCGGAGCGACATCGTGCTCCGGGAGGAGCCAGGCGGCCCAGCGCCAGGCGAAGAACCGCGCCCCGTCGGGCCCGGGGGAGTCGAAAGCCACGACGCTGCCGGCCGGCACCGTCTCGCGCACTCCCGCGAGGCAGCGTTCCAGGCGGGCGACCTGGGGCATGCCGGCCCGCCACTCCTCGGGCCGGCTCGCGATCCGGCTCTCCCGCCGGTCATACTCCCCCACCGCCCGGCCCATCTCCGCAATGAAGGCCAGCGCCGCCCCGGCAAGGGCGAGTCCCAGGATCGTTTTCCGCAGCATGCTTGAAGACCTCGGAGCGCCGTGATTATATGCGCCGGCTCACGACCCAAGCGGAAAACGACCTTTCAACGTATAAATGCACGTCATGACCCTGGCCTTCCGCCCCGACGAGGCGAGCCCGCTCGTCCTTTCCGCCCTGTCCGGCCCGCGCTCCGCGGGGGCGCCGGACCTCGCGATCGACGCCCGCGACGAGATGCTGGGCTTTCTCGTCGACGCCTTCGAGGGGGACCGCGAGCGCGCTCTCTTCCAGTACTTCCGGTCCGGGCGGAGCATCGCGGACGGCATGTTCCAGATCCTCCGCTGGCGCTTCGGCGATCCGGGCCGGGTCGAAAAGCTCCTCGACTTTGCGAGTGGCTACGGCCGGGTGACCCGCTTCCTCGTCGGCGAGATCCCGCCCGAGCGCACGTGGGTGGCGGACGTGTACGAAGGGGGCGTGCGCTTCCAGGAGGAGCGGTTCGGGGTGCATGGGATCGTCTCCAGGATCCGGCCCGAGGACTTCGCCTGCGCCGAGCGGTTCGACGCCATCCTGGTCACCTCGCTCTTCACCCATCTCCCCGAGGAGCGCTTCGTGGCCTGGCTCCGGGTGCTGTGGAACCTGCTCACCCCTGGCGGCGTGCTCGTCTTCAGCACCCACTCTCCCGATCTCCTCCCACCGGACGCCGGGATCCCCGAGAGCGGCATCCTCTTCGAGGAGCGGAGCGAGAGCGGCTCTCTCGCCACCAGCGACTACGGCTCGACCTGGGTGACGCCCGGCTTCGTGCGGCGCGCTCTCGACCGGGTCGCGGGCCCTTCCGCGGCTTCGCTCCACCGGGTGGACCGGGGGCTCAACAACTTCCAGGACCTCTACGTGGCCGTTCCCGGGGAGGACGTGGGCTTCTCCGGCCTCGCCTTCCGGGGCGACCCCCTGCTCTACATCGAAAACTGCCGGCTCGAGGAGAACGGCCGGCGCCTCTACCTGGACGGCTGGGCCGTTCTCCGGGACGGCTCCGCCGAGACGGTCGAGGTGCTCGTGGACGGCGAGCCCGGAGCCGCGGCCGCCATCACCGGCCCGCGCGAAGACGTGGCCGCGGCGCTTGGGCAAGAGCGCTTCGTCCGCTCGGGCTGGGACTGCTCGTTCGCGCTCCCGCCCGGCGCCTCCCGGAGCTCGTCCGTGCTCGCCCTCCGCGTGGTGGACGACCAGGGCGTGGGCCACCTGATCCACGCGAGCAGCGTGGACGCGGCCCTCCTCGCGGCGGCCCAGCGCAAGATCGGGCTTCTGGGCGCCGAGCTCGTCCAGGCCCATGCGCGGACCGCCGATGTCCAGGCCCGGGCGGCGGCCGCGATCGAGGGGCTCAAAACCCGCATCGCGGCCATGGAAGCGAGCCGCTTCTGGAAGATGCGAAACGCCTGGTTCCGCTTCAAACGCCTTCTCGGCCTGACGACGGAAGCCTGATGGACGGCTGGACCCCCGCCGACCTCCTCCCCGGACTCTGGGTGCTTCTCCTGGGGACGGGGCTCGCGGCGGCCCTGAAGCGCTGGTACGACCCGGTGCCGCCGCGGGTGCTGGCCGTCTTCGCCCTGGTGCTCGCCGCTCTCCTGGGCAAGGTGCTCTTCGGCGGCGGCATCCTCCTCCCTTTGGACAACCTGCGGGTCTTCTTTCCCTTCACCCGGCTGGCGCCTGCCGATCCCCCGAGCCTGGGGCTTCAGGGAGACCTGGTGAACCAGATCGCGCCCTGGGGCCTGGAGGTCCGCCGGGCTCTCGCGGACGGGCGCTGGCCCCTGTGGAACCGCTGGGCCGGCATCGGCATGCCGCTCCTGGGCGACCCGCAGACCCAGGCGTTCCAGCCGCTCGTGATGGCCGCCTGGCCTTTTTCCACCTGGACGGCGGCGGGGATCACGGCCGCGCTGCGGGTGCTCGTGGCCCTCGTCTTCTTCTTTCTCCTCCTTCGCCGCCAGGGTCTGGGCGAGCCCGCGGCCCTGGCCGGCAGCCTGGCCTTCGGAATGGGAGGATTCCTCCTGCTGTGGCTCGGCTGGCCCATGGCCAACGGCCCGGCCCTGCTGCCGGCCGTCCTCTACGCGCTCGTTCGCGTGGACGAGTCCGGACGCGCCCAGGACCTGGTCCTCCTCTTCCTCGCGACGGCCTCCCTGCTCCTGGGCGGCCATCCCGAGACGATCCTCTACTCGCTTGCCTTGTCGGCCCTCTTCCTCCTCGCCCGCGCCTGGCGCCGGGGGCGGGAAGGCGGCGGGCGGCTCCTCGTCCGCGCCGGCCTTGCCATGGCGCTCGCGGGCGGTGCGGCGGCCCCGGTTCTCCTCCCGGCGCAGGACTACCTCCCGAAAACCGAGCGGGCGACCGTGGTCGCGTTCCAGCTCGCGCCGCTCTCCTGGAGCGCGCAGTGGGACGAGCTCCGCAACCCCGAGGAGATCGCGGCCTGGCGCAAGAAGGCGGTCCAGCGGCTGGTGACCGTCGTGGCTCCCCGGGCGTACGGCGATTACGGCGTCTACTGGGGGCGCGGCAACGTCATCGAGGACGCGAGCGGCTTCACCGGTGGAGCGGCCCTGCTCGCCGCCGCGGCCGCCCTGCTCTCCCTCGGGAGGCGGGACCGGTTCCCCCAGGAGAGGCTGATCGGCCTGGCGCTCCTGGGGTCTCTCCTCCTCCTGGCGCAGCCTCCCGCCGTCACCCGCCTCCTGGGGCAGCTCCCCCTGGTCGGCGCCACGGCCATCCACCAGAACCATCGCCTCCTTCTGATCGTCTCCCTCTGCACCGCCTGGCTCGCCGCCTGCGAGCTCGAGCGCCGGGTGCGCGGCCAGGGCTCCCGCTGGACGGTCCTGGCCGCCGCGCTGGTCCTGGCCGGGCTGGTCGCCTGGGGGTACCTCGCCCATCCTCATCCGACCGATCCGGAGATCCTGGCCGCTCTCCGGAGCCGCCTCCTCGCGATCCACCTGGGCACGCTCGCCGGGGCCGCGGCGCTCCTCGTCCTCAGGCTCCAGGGAAAGCCGGCGCGGGCGCTTCCCTGGATGTTCTGCGGGCTCGTCTTCGCCGAGCTCTTCGCCATCCACGCCCCGGCGCTCCCCCCGGCTCCCCGGCGCCTCGCGTATCCCGTCACCCCGCCGATCGCGTTTCTGCAAAAGCACCTGGGCCACGACCGTTTCGTCGGCCTGGGCCGGTCGATCTTCCAGCCCAACCATCCCCTGGTCTACGGCCTGAACGACCTGCGGATCGACAACCCGTCGCTTCCGGCCGACTACGCCCGGCTCTCCTGGCTCCTCCGCCGCAAGCCGCGCCTCCTCTTCGGCCGCTCCGGCCACCCGCTCTACGACCTCCTGGGAGTCCGCTACGTGATGACGCGCCCTGGCGCAAAGCTCCCCCTCCGCCTTGCGTTCCGCCATCCCGACGCCTGGATCTGGGAGCGCCCCCGGCCCCTGCCGCGGCTCTTCCTGCCGGCCCGGGCGACCATGTTCCAGGGCGGCTCCTGGCAGAGTTGGGTCGAAGAGAACCGCGACTTCTCCCGCCAGGCTCTCGTCGAAGAGAGCGACGCGCGGCGGCGGAACTGGCGGGCGCGCCAGCCGCGGGCCTCGCGTCTCGAGCTCTCCTTTCCGGAGCCGGCGCGGGTGAGCGTCGAGGCGCATCTCGCCGAGCGGCGGCTCCTCGCCTCCAGCCTCTACCAGGACGGCCACTGGCGCCTGCTCGTAGACGGAGAGCGGCAGCCGACCGTATTGGCCAACGGCCCCCTCGTGGCCGGCTGGCTCCCCGCGGGCGAGCGGCGGATCGAGCTCCTCTACCGGCCGGGCGTCTTCGTGCTCGGCTGTGGAATCGCGGCCCTGGCGCTCGCGGTTGCAGCAGTGTGGTGGGCTCCGCCGCCCAGGAGTAGGGTATCCTCCCGAGCATGATCACGATGGCCGCTCCGCCCGAGGTTCTCGCGGAAGCGGAACGCTCCTTGCAGATCCACGGCCGCGTCGTGCTGTGCCAGATCGTGCGCGCCGAGGGGTCGACCCCGGGCAAGGTCGGGTGGAAGCTCCTGGCGCGGCCGGACGGCACGTTCCATGGCAACCTGGGAGGCGGCGCCTTCGAGGCCCTGGTGATGGCCGACGCCCAGGACAAGCTCGCGGACGGCGGAGACTCGGAGATCAAGCGCTACTACCTGACCGAGGAGGCCGTCCGGGGCGAAGCCACGGGCATGGTCTGCGGCGGCATGGCCGAGGTCTTTTTAGAGGTGATGGTGGCCGCGCCCGTGATGGCGATCTGCGGCGGCGGCCCCGTGGGACAGGCGCTGGCCAAAGCCGGCGCGCTCGCCGGCTTCGAGGCCTTCGTGGCGGACGACCGCGAGGAGTTCCGGCGTCCCGAGCTGTTCCCGGCCGGTTCCCGCGTAGCGCGGGTGACGCGCGACTACGAAGAGGCTTTCCTGGAGCCGGTAAGGCACCGGGACCTCTACGTGGCGATCGTCACCCGCTGCTGGGAGACGGACACGGCGGCGATCGCCGCGGTGCTCCGCCAAGCCCCGAAGCACCTGCGCTACCTGGGGCTCATGGGCAGCCGGAGGAAGATCGCGCGCGTGAAAGACGAGGTGCGGGCCCTGGGGCTCGACCTTGCGAACGTAAAGCTCCATGCCCCGATCGGACTGCCGATCGGCGGCGACAGCCCGGGCGAGATCGCGATCTCGATCGTGGCGGAGATGATGGCGACCCGATATGAGAAGGTGGAGGATGCGTAACCGGCTCTTGCTCTGCTTCTGGCTCCTGGTGCTCCTGGCGGTCCCTGTGGCCGCCGCCGAATGGCAGATCCTGCCGCTCTGGGGCGGGGACGTGCGGTCCCTGGCCATCCATCCGGACGACCCCGACCTGGTCCTCGCCGGGACCTCGGGCGGGCAGCTCTATCTCTCGAAAAACGGCGGCCGGACCTGGGCCGACGCCGGTGTGCATCTGCCCTTCCCCGGCTGGGTCGTGAGCGACCTCCGGTTCGATCCCAACCATCCGGGCCGGATCTGGGCCGCGCTGCGCGGCGTCTGGGGCGGCGGCCACGTGGCCTCGTCGGACGACCTGGGCAAGAGCTGGATCTCCCGCGTCAAGACGGGGCTGCCGAACGATCAGGTCTACACCCTGGCCCTCGTGCCCGGCAGAGAGGGGCACCTCTACGCCGGCACCGCCACGGGCGTCTACGGCACCACGGACGGCGGCGACACCTGGCGCCCGCTCACCTCCGATCTTCCCGAGGTCCAGAAGGTCACGAGCCTCCTCGTCGACTCCGGCCAGCCGGACTCGGTGATCGCCGGCACCTGGCGTCGCGCCTACCGGAGCAACGACGCCGGCAAGACCTGGACCGGCGTCTTCGAGGGGATGGTTCTCGACTCGGAGGTCTTCACCCTGACCCCCATCCCCGGCAAGCCGGGCGAGATCTGGGCCACGACCTGCGGCTGGGTCTACCAGACCCAGGACGGGGGCGGAAAATGGGTGCGCTTCAAGGACGGCTTCGAAGAGCGCCGCACCCCGAGCTTCGCCGCCTTGCCCGGAGGCCGCCTCCTGGCCGGCACCGTGGCGGGGCTCCACGTCTCGGACGATGGCGGCAAGACCTGGAAGCGGATGGGAGACCCCGGGATCTCGATCAACGAGATCGCGTTCCACCCGAAGCGGCCGGAGCGGGTGCTCCTCGCCACCGAAGGCGCGGGCGTCTGGCTCTCCGAGGACGGCGGGACCTCGATCCGCCCCTCGGCCGGCGGCATGACCAACACCCGGGTCTCGACGCTCGCCAAGGTGAACGGCGAGATGCTGGTGGGCCTCTCCCACGCCGGGCCGTTCTCAGGGCTCCACCTCTCCAAAGACGGTGGCCAGACCTTCGGTGACCTGTCGTTCCTCCCCACCGTGCTCGACGTTGCCGTCCACTCCGGGCGGATCTTCGCGGCCACGGAGGGCGGAATCTTCGAGCGCCGCGGCAACGGCTGGCACTGGGTGCGGGATCTGGGGACCGGCCGCGTCGAGCAGCTCGTACCCGGCCCGACCCTGGTCGCCCGCACGCCCTCGGCGCTCTACGACTTCCGCGGCAAGATCTTCGTCAAGCGCGAGTTCAAGCACGGCGCTCCGCGCTCCGCCGTCTTCTACGGCGACGCCCTCTGGGTGACCGACTCGACCGGCGTCTACCGCCTGACCGCGAAGACGAATGACACCATCCCCGTCCCAGCGCCGGGAGGCCGCCTCCTCCCGCTCGCCGACCAGCTCCTCCTCTGGGGCCCCGCCGGCACCTGGATCCGCACCGGCACGGAGGGCGAGTGGCAGGAGGTCTCGAAAGAGCCCTCCCGCGTCCTCCCGACCGGCGACGCCCGCTACTCCGCCTTGATGGTGAGCGGCGAGACCGTGCGCCTCTTCGACCGCGAGTCCAGAAAGTTCGAGAAGATCGACGTCCCCGTCCCCGCCCGCGACATCTCGTCCGCCCTGGTGATGGACGGCAAGCTCTTCGTGGGGACTTCGGGGTACGGGGTGCTGGCGAAGGCGCTCGGGGAAGGCTGAAAGGACTGCAAGGACACCAGGGACTGCAAGGACATCAAAGACGAAAGCCCGTCCTTGCAGTCGTTGCAGTCCTTGCTGTCATTTTCTACTCCCCGCCCTTGATCCCCGCCTTCTTCGCGTAATACCGGAACGAGCGGAAGCTCATCCCCAGAAGCTCCGCCGCCTGGGTCTGGACGCCCTGGGTGCGCTCCAGGGCCTGGACCATGAGCTGGGCACGGATGTCTTCCAGGTAGGCTTCGAGGTCGAGCCCCTCTTCCGGGAGCTGGATCAGGTCGGGGTGGGTCCTCCGGTTGGTCAGGAGGTGGACGGGGAGGTCCCTCGTCGTGATGGTCTCGGAGTGGGAGAGGGCGAGCGCGCGCTCGATCACGTTTTCGAGCTCGCGGACGTTGCCCGGCCAGTCGTAGCTCTCGAGCATCTGCACCGCCTCGATCGAGATC
>DATEIO010000864.1:0-4274 GCA_035278895.1 Thermoanaerobaculia bacterium
CTCAGTACCTGAGGAGCGCCGCCACCTCTCCGGCCTCCGAAAGGCCCGGAATGGGATCGACGAAGTCCGCCTCGGCGCTCGACAGGGCGAGCAGCTCCACGAGCTCGTTGACGAGGTCGACCTTGAACACGTCCTCCGAGCCGCAGATCGAGCACTTGGTCCGCTCGCCCGAGAGGAGGTTCTCGCAGGTGCGACAGCGGGTGCCGGCGATCCGGGCGTCGCGGGTCACGGCCATCTTTTCGACCCGGCCCACAGCCGCGGCTTTGAGGACCTCCTCGGGGCCGGTCACTGCGAGCCCGCCGCGGCAGTACTCGCCCTTGATCTTCTCCCAGAGCGCGGCCTCGGCCTCGCGCTCGGCGGCGAAGTGCAGGGTAAACGCGGCGTCGAAGAGCTGGTCGTCGCCCGCGCTGAAGTCCACGTTCTGCTTGCCCGCGAGCTTGGCCGCCAAGGGGGCGGTCAGGGCGTTTTCGATCTCCACCATGGTCTCCTGGGAGCCCACGAGGAAGAGCCGGTCGAACTTCTCCTTCTGCTCCATCTCGGTCAGAACGTCCACGATCTCCTTGGCGTAGTGCATCAGCTCATTGCCCCGGCGCCGCTCGTAGCGCTTCTGGGACCAGCCACCCTTCTTGACGTTGTTCTTGACGTCCCCCTTGATGCGCGCGTCCTGGTCCGCCCGGGCCGAGGTGACGAAGAAGATGCGGGACGCCGTGTTGTCCGCGGCCACCACCACGAAGTTCTCGTATTCGTCCTGAAGCTCGGCCAAGGGCCGGATGTAGGGCGAAGAGTCGACCCAGATGTAGTCCGGCCCCGGGGTGGTGAGCGCGTAGGCCTCCACGAAATCGAGAGCCCAGCAGACGAAGAGGGCCACGGCGTCGCTCTCCCAGGTGTGCTCCGAGATCCACTTCTCGGCGAGCTTCAGGTTCTCCTCGAAGTGCTCGAGCTCTTCCGGATTGTCCGCGAGCATGGCGCGCAGGTTGTCGATCCGGGGCTTGAGCGTCGAGGTCAGGGAATCCTTGGTCGAAATGTAAAGGCTCACAAAGGCCCGCTCGGGGCCGGAGATCTCGGCGAGCTTGCGGAGATCGATGTTGTTGAACATGAGGTCTTCTCCTCGAAAAGGGTCCGGGAAAGCCGGAGTCCGGCCGGGGCAAACCTGCAAGCCATGCGCCACGTACAAGCCTGGGGGTCTGCTACCATCCCCTCCAACCATTCGGAGGTCGTGCCTTGAAGCGACTGATCTTTCTCGTCGTCCTGATGCTCTCCGTCTCCCCGGCCCTCCGCGCGGAGGAGGTCCTGGGCTATTACCGTTTCCCCGCGATCCACGGCGATTCCGTCGTCTTCTCCGCCGAGGGCGACCTCTGGGAGGTCAACCGCCAGGGCGGCACCGCCACCCGGCTCACCACCCATCCCGCCGAAGAGACGCGCCCGGCGATCTCGCCCGACGGCCGCACCCTCGCCTTCTCGGCCTCCTACGAGGGGCCGGTCGAGGTGTACACCATGCCGATGGGAGGAGGGCTTCCGGTCCGCCGCACGTTCGAGGGCGAGCGCGCCTCCGTGGTCGGCTGGACCCCGCGCGGCGAGCTCCTCTATGCGAGCGATCACTATTCGACCTTGCCGGGCACCCAGCTCGTCCGTCTCGACCTGGCCACGGGCCGGCGGGAGCTCCTGCCGCTCTCCCAGGCGAACGACGGCAGCTTCACGCCCGACGGCAAGACCCTCTATTTCACCCGCTTCGCCTTCCAGGGGAGCCACACCAAGCGCTACAAGGGCGGCACCGCCCAGAATCTCTGGCGCTACACCGAAGGCGAGCCCGAAGCCGTGCCGCTCACGGCCGACTTCGCGGGCACCAGCAGAACCCCCATGGTGTGGAACGGCCGCGTCTACTTCGTCTCCGATCGCGACGGCACCCAGAACCTCTGGTCCATGGACGAAAAGGGGGGTGATCTCAAGCAGCACACCGCCCACCGCGGCTGGGACGTGACCTCGCCCGCGCTCTCTGACGGCCGCATCGTCTACCAGCTCGGAGCCGACCTGCGGATCTTCGACATCACCGCGGGACAGGACGCGCCGCTTTCCGTCCGCCTCGTCTCCGACTTCGACCAGCTGCGGGAGCAATGGGTCAAAAAGCCCTTGGACTTCCTGACCTCCTTCTCGCTTTCCCCCAAGGGGGACCGCATCGCGCTCACCGCCCGCGGGCAGGTCTTCGTCGTGCCCGTGAAGACGGGCCGCCTCGTCGAGGCCACCCGGAAGCCCGGCGTGCGCTACCGCGAAGCCCGCTTCCTCCCGGACGGCCGCTCCGTCGTGGCCCTGTCCGATGAAACCGGCGAGGTCGAGATCTGGAAGCTCCCGGCCAACGGCGTAGGCAAGCCCGAGCAGCTCACGAAAGACGGCAAAGTGCTGCGCTGGGACGCCATCCCCTCGCCCGACGGCCGCTGGATCGCCCACGACGACAAGGACCTCCAGCTCTGGCTGCTCGATACGAAAAGCGGGAAGCAGACGCGCATCGCCACCGCCACCCAGGACGGCTTTCAGGACGTCGTCTGGTCGCCCGACAGCCGCTGGCTCGCCTACTCGACGCCCGCGCCCAACACCTTCAACCGCATCCATCTCTACCCGGTGGAGACGGGCAAGACCGTGGCCCTGACCAGCGACCGCTTCAACAGCTGGAGCCCCGCCTGGAGCCCGGACGGCCAGTGGATCTGGTTCTTCTCCGACCGCACCCTGCGCACCCTCGTGCCCTCCCCCTGGGGCACGCGCCAGCCCGACCCGTTCTTGACCGCGACCGATCAGCTTTTCGGCATCGCCCTGAAGAAAGGCCTCCGCTCCCCCTTCGAAAAGCCCGACGAGCTGCACCCCGGGGACAAGGAAGACGAAGAAGGCGAAGCTGCCTCCGGGGAAGAAAAGAAGGAGGAAAAGAAAGCGGACGACAAAGAAAAGATCCCCAGGATCGAGATCGACCTGGACGGCCTCGCCGAGCGCCTTGTCGAGGCCCCGGTGCCGCCGGGGACCTACACCGACCTGACGGCGACGCCCGAGCGCCTCTTCTGGCTCTCGACCGAGGCCTCCTTCGAGCCGGAGACCACGCTCCTCTCCATGGCCTTCGATCCCGAAAAGGCCGAGCCCAAGCCGGTGATGCAAGGCATCGAGTCCTACGAGCTCTCGGCGGACGGCAAGAAGCTGCTCGTCCAGAAAGGGCAGGACTTCTTCGTCTTCGACGCCGGAGAGAGCGCGCCCGAAGGCGAGGGCCTGGCCAAGGCCAAGGTCGACCTCTCGGGATGGACGTTCTCCGTCAACCCCCGCGAGCAGTGGCAGCAGATGTTCCGCGAGGCCTGGCGCCTGGAGCGCGACTACTTCTATGACATCAAAATGCACGGGGTGGACTGGCCGGCCATGCTCGAAAAATACCGGCCGCTGTCGCTCCGGGTCACCAGCCGCGGAGAGCTCGACGACCTCCTCGGCCAGATGGTGTCCGAGCTCTCCGCCCTCCACACCTTCGTGGGTGGCGGAGACCACCGGACGGGCGACGAACGGATCGAGGTCGCCTCCCTGGGCGCCGTCCTCCGCCGCGACGAAGCCAAGGGTGGCTACCGCATCGAAAGGCTCTACCGCGCCGACCCCGACCTCCCGGCTGAAGCCGGGCCGCTCACCGCTCCCACGGTCGACGCCCGGGAAGGGGACGTGATCGAATCGATCAACGGCATTTCCACCCTTTCGGTTCCCGATCCCGCTCTCCTCCTGCGCAGCCAGACGGGCAAGCAGGCCCTCCTCAAGATCAAGGACGGTAAGACCGGAAAATCGCGCAACGCCGTCGCCGTGCCCGTCTCCGCCGACCGGGCGGCCGACCTGCGCTATGACGACTGGGAGCTCTCCCGCCGCCGTGCCGTCGAAGAATCGGGAAAAGGTGAGATCGGCTACGTCCACCTGCGGGCCATGGGAGGAGAGGACTACACCTCCTGGGCCCGCGACTTCTACCCGGCCTTCAACCGCCAGGGATTGATCATCGACGTCCGCAACAACAACGGCGGAAGCATCGAAAGCTGGATTCTTGGGAAGCTCCTCCGCAAAGCCTGGTTCTGGTGGCAGCCGCGCGTGGGAGATCCGACGTCCAACATGCAGTACGCCTTCCGGGGTCACGTCGCCGTCCTGGTCAACGAGACCACCGCCTCGGACGGCGAAGCCTTCGCCGAAGGCATCAAGCGTCTGAATCTTGGAAAGGTCTTCGGCACCAGAACCTGGGGAGGCGAGATCTGGCTCACCGCCTCGAACTTCCTGGTCGA
>DATEIO010000865.1:0-12358 GCA_035278895.1 Thermoanaerobaculia bacterium
GAGAAGCTGCCGGTAGAGGGGCTCGGCCTCGGCGTAGCGGCCCTCTTCGAAGTCGAGGTCGGCGACGGCGGCGAGCGCCATGACGTGGAAGGGCTGCCCGGGCGCGAGCGTCTTGCCGGTGATGGCCAGGGCGCGCTCGAGGAGCGTCCGGGCGGCGGCGACGTCTCCCTGGTCTTTTTTCACCAGGCCCAGGTTGTAGAGGGTCCGGGCATAGGTGGGATGGCCGGGGCCGTAGACCTGCGCGGCGATCCGCACCTGGCGCTCCAGGAGCTCGGCCGCCTCCGCGAGCCGCCCCTGCTGCTGGCGCAGGAGACCGAGGGCCTCCAGGCTCCCCGCGAGGTCGGGATCGTCCGGCGGGAGCGTTGCCTCGCGGAGGGCCAGGGCGCGCTTCAGGTACTGCTCGGCCTCGGCCGTCCGGTCGCGGTAGTAGGCGATCCCTCCGAGGTTGTGGAGGATGCGGGCGAGGCGCGGATCGCGGTCTCCGAACAGCCTCTCGTGGAGCGCCAGCGAGCGCTTGAAGAGCGTCTCCGCTTCGACGAGACGGCCCCGCGATGCGAGAGCCGTGCCGAGGCCGTGGGTGGCCTCGGCCACCTCGGCGCTCTCCGTCCCGAAGCGCGCCTCGCTCAAGGCGAGCGCCCGTCGGAAGAGCGCCACTTCATCCCCCTGGCCGGAGAGGTGGGCGAGGGCGGCCAGGTGGAGGAGGGTCCGGGCGACCTCCGGGTGATCCGGGCCGCGCAGCCGCTCGCGCAGGGCGAGCGATTCCCGGAGGAGAGGCCCGGCTTCGTCGTAGAGGCCGAGCTCGGTGTGGATGGCCCCCAGAGTGTCGAGCAGCCGGGCGCGCAGGAGCGGCTCGCCCCGGAGCTCGCGGTCGAGGCGCGCGATGCCGCGCCGCAGGATTTCGCGGGTGCCGGGCGGCTGGCTGCGGGCGTGCTTTGGGTCCGCGGCCTGGAACAGGTCTTCCAGGAAGTGGACCGCGGCATCGGCCCGCCGGGCTTCCTGGCTCGCCCGCCGCGCCTGCCAGGCCGTGGCGACGAGCCCGCTGCCGAGCGCCAGGATGACGAGCGCCGCCGCGGCGACGGTCCGGCGATGCCGGCGCACCAGCCGGCGGAGCTCCGTTTCGGCGGAGGGGAGGGGCACGAGGACCTCGACCTCGGTGCCGGCTCCGGGGGCGGAGGTGATGCGGCAGTGTCCGTCCAGGAGCTGGGCGCGTTCCGCGATGACGGCGAGCCCCAGCCCGCCTTCAGAGTCGCCCCGGGAGGGATCGAAACCGTGGCCGTCGTCGACCACCGCGAGGCGGAGGGAGCCGCCGGTGGCCTCCAGGGTGACCTCGATGGCGCGCGCTCCGGAGTGGCGGACGGCGTTGGAGAGGGCCTCCTGGGCGATCCGGTAGAGCCCCAGGGCGAAGTGCGGCGGAAGCGGAATCTCCGCGCCGCGCAGATGGCAGCGCACCGGCAGGGAGTGGCGCCGCGCCGCCTCCGCGCAGTGGTCGCGCAGGGCCGGGGCCAGGCCGCGGCGCTCCAGGATGGCCGGGTGGAGGTCGTGGCTCAGCCGGCGCAGATCCTCGGAGAGCTCGCCCAGGCCGCCCTTGACGGCGTCGAGCTCGGCCCGCCGCGGGTCGGTCTCGGGGAGCTTGCGGCGCACGGCCGCCAGCTCGAAGGTGAGAGCGGCGAGCCGCTGGCAGAAGTCGTCGTGGAGCTCCCGGGAGATCCGCCGCCGCGCCTCTTCCTCGGCGGCGATTCCCAGCGAGGCCGCCTCCGGGGCGTCCTTCACACCACGGCCTCCCGAGCCTCCTCTCCCTTCGCGACGTAGAGCGCCAGCTCGACCCGGCTCTCCTGCCGCAGCTTGGCGTAGATCCGCTGCAGGTGGGTGCGGACGGTGGGCACGGAGACGCCCAGCTCCCGGGCGATGTCCTTGTTGCACAGCCCCCGGCCCACCCGGCGGACGATGTCCTGCTCGCGCGGGGTGAGCGCCTCCTCCGCCAGGCGGGCCTCCGGAGGCGGCGCGGAAAGGTCGTCCCGCTCGGCGGCGAGGACCGCCCGGGTCACCGCCGGGCTCAGGAAGAAGTTCCCCTGGAGCACCTCCCGGACGGCGGTCTCGATCTCTTCCGGCACCGAGGTCTTGGGCAGATAGGCGTGGGCCCCGGCCTCGAAGGCCGCCTGCACCCAGGACGGCTCGGTGTGGAAGCTCAAGATCACCACCCGGGTGCGGGCGGCGACCGCGCGCAGGTGGCGCGTGGCTTCGAGGCCGTCGAGCCCCGGCATGGAAATGTCGGTGATGACGAGGTCGGGCTGCAGGCGCTCCGCCGCCTCGACGAGCGCACGCCCATCCCACGCCTCTCCCACGACCTCGCAATCCGGTTCAAGAAGTTTGCGCAACCCTTGCAACATCAGCGGATGGTCGTCCGCCAGCAGCACCCTGGGACCTGGCCCCGCCATGGTCATCCCTCCCTCGACCTGCATTGCCAAGAGTTCGTGAATGATTGACGGAGAACGTTACGAACCGTATTACGAAGCCAGGATTCGCGATCGTGGGGCCGATTCGGTGCCCGGAGAGGCACGGCGGTGCCTCCGTTATAGGATCTCCGCGATGAGGCGCGCCAAGATCCCCGAGGACGTCCGCCGGTTCATCCTGACCAGCGTGCCCTCGGTTCCGTACCTGGAAGCCATCCTGCTTCTGAGGGCCGATCCCGGCGCGGGGTGGGACGTGCCGCGGCTGGCCGCGCGCCTCTACGTGGCCGAGCGGCAGGCTGCCGAGGTGCTGTCCACGCTGGCCGCGGCCGGCATCGCGCGGGGCGAGGACCAGGGCGAGACGGCCCTCTTCTACTATGCGCCCGGCGCCGGCGAGCTGCGCGAGCGGCTCGACGCCCTGGCGCAGGCGTACTCGGCCAACCTGGTCGAGGTGACCGACCTCATCCATTCCCGCATCGACAAACGGGCTCAGCAGTTCGCCGACGCGTTCCGCTTGCGCAAGGACAGCGGAAAGAAGGACTGATATGGCACCTGTCATCTACTCCCTGTGCGCCCTGACCAGCCTCGCCTGCTGCGTGCTGCTGTGGCGGGGATGGCGCAGGGGCGGCAACCGTCTGCTCTTCTGGAGCGCGCTGTGCTTCGCTGGCCTCACGGTGAACAACCTGCTGCTGGTCATCGACAAGGTGGTCCTGCCGACGCAGGTGGACCTGTACACCTCGCGGCTGGTGGCGGCCCTGGTGTCGGTGTCGTTGTTGCTGTTCGGCCTGATCTGGGAGGAGGAATAACCATGGAACAGATGCTGATGGGGGGCATCGCCCTGGGTTGGGCCGTCTCAGGCCTGTTCTTCTTCCGCTTCTGGCGGCACACGCGCGACCGGTTCTTCCTCTTCTTCGCCGCCTCGTTCTGGATCGAAGCGATCGATCGCGTGGCGCTGGGGCTGTGGGCGAGCGCCAACGAGACCAACCCGCTGTTCTACGGGATCCGGCTGGTCTCCTATGGCCTGATCCTGGTGGCGATCTGGCAGAAGAACCGTCCGCAGCCCTGATCCTTCGTATCACCGCTCGGGCCAATAGGGCCGGGGGTTTTCCGGGAAGGGAATTCTTCTTAGATTAGATGGCCACGAATGCACGCCAGGCCAAATCGTCAATGTGGCCGAAATGGGAGTCGAAGGAGAGGAGAACGGCTCCTGACTCCATCGCATGTGCTGCAATCCAGATGTCGTTGGTGGGAATGGGTTTCCCCTTTTTCCGCAACGCGGCGGAGATACGCCCGAAAAAGTCGGCTGTATCCCAGGTGATCGGCAAGAGGAGGACGTTCGGATCCTCGAGGAAAGCTTTGAGCTCGCGAGCGTTCTCGTCATAGCGGGTACCGTTCCGGAAGCCGAAGAGCAGCTCTCCCACGACAACCGCCGACAAACACACCTCTTCCGATCGCCTCACGTGCTCGGCGACGACCTCGTTTCCACGCCGCAAGGCCGAGTAGGCGTTCGTGTCCAGGAGGATTTTCACTGCCAGAAGGACTCGTCCACGCGCTCGAAGACTTCGATGGCCTTCAGGACCTCGGCTTCCTGCTCTGCCGACCAGGTGCCGATGAAGCGGTCCAGGGCATGCCCTACCCTCTTGGGAGGATCGGCATGTTCAGGGGGCCTCCGGGTCTCGTCCTCTTCTTCGAAGAGGGGGACCAGCCGTACGCTTGGTCCTCCGTTGCCTGTGATGACAACTTCCTGCCCGGCGGCCGCCTCTTCGATGAGCTGGCCGAGGTGTCCTTCGGCATCTTTGACGTTCATCTTGATCACAAGGGACCTCACTGAGGCGATCTGTCTAGGATCTGCCCTGGCTAAGAATACCCGAAATCGGAGTCTCGCGCGAACGGAAAGGAATAGGGTTCAGGGTAGAGACGCCCCGTGGGGCGTCTCTACCTATGTGCAAAAACCTTACGCGAGCTTCACGCGATAGGCCTTTTTCGCTGCGGTGCCCATGCCATGCCGCAGCGTGGGGAGCGGGCGGCGGACGCTCTGGAGGGCGATGCCTTTCTGGAGGGCGAGGAGGACGCCGGCGGCTTCGACGTAGTTCTGGGCTTCGATCACGTTTTTCAAGCCGAGCTTTTCTCCCGGCACTTCCATGATGGTGCGGTTTTCGTGCACCGCCACGATGGGGATGCCGTGCTTGTGGGCGTAGATCGCCGGGATGCCGCCCAGCGAGCTCGCGGGGCTCACCAGGGCGAGCACGTTTCGGACGTTGACCACGTCGGCCGAATGGAAGGCGCGCTCCCGGCGGATCTGCGGCGCGCGCCGCAGGCCGATCAGGGTGCAGGCGAGGCCGCTCACGGACGCCATCTCTCCCGCGCCGCGGGCGTCGACGACGCTGTGCTCGAGCTCCAGCTCCTTGCAGTTGATCATCGGCGCGTGCGCGGCGGGAACCTGGAACTGGTTGACGACGAGATGCGAGATGACGGCCTCGACGCCGCCCAGGGGGTTCGGGTATTCGCCGAGGAAATGCTTGACGTAGTTGTCCGGCGGCAGGTCCTGGATGTTCGTCGTGATGACGATGGCGTTGCAGCCGTTTTTGATCAGCCGCTCGCAGGCGCCGAAGAGCACGTCGGGCCGGTCGACGGTGCCGACGTAGGCGCCGGAGGAGTTTTCGACGCAGTGGCTGCCGATCGGCTGGTCGGTGATCACGTAGTCGTGGATGTCCACCCCGTAGATCGCGCGCACCGAGTTGACGACGTTGAACACGACGTCCAGCTGGCCGGGGCTGCTCTTTTCGATGATGAGGCCGACCTTGTTCGCGTAGGGGACGTGGAGGTCGATCGCCCCTTTCATGAACAGGTCGATGCACAGCCCTTCGGTGTAGAGCACGTTGTCGGACAGGCTGATGAAGTTCGAGGCGTTGACCGCGTTGGGGTTGGTGACCAGGTAGTCCGCCGCCGCGGCGAGCAGGTTGGTGGCGGGGGCGGCGTCTCCCGCGTAGCCGCCGAGCTCGCAGCCGATGCCGGTCGGAATGACGCTCACGACCACGTTCTTGCCGGGGTAGCAGGGGCGGTCCGCGGCGGTCTCGGCGGAATCGAACATCTCGCCGTCGAAGAAGGTGGCCTCGACGACGATCTCGCTGTCAGTGATCTGGGAGACGTACCAGCGCAGCGCGGATTTGCCCATCCAGCGCTCGATCACGTCGGCCATGGATTCCGAGCCGATCACCTCGAATTTGTTCAACCGCAACTGCTGGTTTTCGATCATCCAAAGCTCCTTCCAGAGAACTGTGTTCGCCAGACTTTATTGGGCATCCGGCAGCTCGGTTTCGACTTTTCTCAAGCGAGGGTTCAGCGAGGAGAGAAGAGTGACGACGATGATGAGGAGGCCCAGGGTCATGAACAGGAGCCCGACGCCGCGCCCCTTCCCGACCCCGATGAGCTGGCCGACGGTGCCCGCGAGCGCGCCTCCAGGGGCCATCAGGGGCTCGAAGAAGCGGTCCGCGAGGGGGCCCGCGAGGAGGAAGGCCAGGGGCGCCATGGAGCTGGCGATCAGGGCGCGCATTCCGAACACCCGTCCCTGGATGTCGTGCGCGACCTTGCTCTGCCAGATGGCCTGGCTCAGGCCGCCGACGAACGGGCTGAGCGCCATGAAGGCGAAGGACGCGAGAGCGATCAGGGCCACGTTGGGCTGCAGGCCGCCGAGCAGGAGGATGGGGGCCTGGAGCAGGAGGAAGAGCAGGATGCCCAGAACCCGGTTGCGCGGCCCGCCCCACACGCTCAGGGCGACGCTGCCCAAAAGCCCGCCGGCCGCCGAGGCCGCGCTCACGGCGCCCAGGTTCTCGGCCGATCCGAAGCTCAGGATGAGCGGGGTGAGCAGCACCTGGACGATCGCGAGGGAGAAGTTGGTCACCGCGAAGAGGAGCAGGAGGCTGAGCAGCCCCGGCCGTTGCCAGATGTAGTTCCAGCCGAACCGGAAGTCACCCCACATGGAGCGGCGCTGTGCGCCGGCAGGAGTGGGCGCCGGGCGCGGCAGACGGATGCACAGGATGACCACGAAAGCGAAGAGGAAGGTCGAGATGTCGATCATGATCACGCCGTGGTAATCGATGACCGGGACGAGGGCGGCGGAGAGAGGAGGGCAGATGATGCCGGTGGCGATACCCGCCGCCTGAGCCATGCCGCTCATCCGGGCGAGCTGGCGCCGGGGGACGAGCTGGCTCGTCGAGGCGACCAGGGCCGGGCCCTGGAGGGTGCCGAAGCCGACCATGACGACCACGATGATGTAGACGTGCCAGAGCTGCAGCCGGCCGGTGTAGAGCGCCAGCGCCATCAGGCCGGTCATCAGGGCCGCGCCCGAGTCTCCCAGGAGGATCAGGCGCTTTCGGTCCCAGCGGTCCGCCAGCACCCCGGCCACGGGCGTGATGAGGAGCGCCGTGCAGGTCGCCGCGAACGCCATCATGGAGTACTGGGTCGCCGACGCGTTCTGGCGGTAGACCCACACCCCCAGGGCGAAGCTGCCGAGCCCGGTGCCGATGCCGGAGACGAACTGGCTGAACCAGAGCAGCAGGTAGATGCGCAGGCCGCGTTCCGGGCTCGTGGGCGGAGGCAGGATGCGGTTGCCCAAGGCGGCGAGCGATTCGCGCAGGCGGCGGAAGGGGCGGCGCTCCTCCCGGGCCGCCTCCTCGGCTCTCCTGGCGGCCTCCGCCCGCTCCCGGTCCACGAGCTCCGCCAGGCGGCCGAGCGTCGGGAATTCCAGGAAGCTCGCGAGCGGCCTCTCCAGGCCGTAGCGCTCCACGACCCGCGTCATCAGGAGCACGGCGCGAAGCGAGTCTCCGCCGAGCTCGCGGAAGTCGTCCTCCGGGGAGGCGGGCCGTTGTCCCAGCACCTCTTCCCACAGGCCGGCGAGCTCGGTTTCGAGCCCGGAGAAGTCCGCGGCGGCCCGCGGGGCGGGCGGCTCGGGAAGGGGAGGAAGGGCTGCCCGGTCGATCCTCCCATCCGCCGTCAGCGGCGGGCGCTCCACGAAGGCGAAGGCTTCGGGCACGAGATGCTCGGGGAGGAGGCCGAGCAGGTGCCGGCGCAGCTCCTCCGCGTCCGGCCGCGCCGCGCCGCGGGGGACGATCCAGGCGGCGAGGCGCCCCCGGCCGGCGGCCTGCCAGGCCACCAGGGCGCTCCCGACGCCCGGGTACCGCTCGAGGGCCGCCTCGATGCGGGCCGGGTCGACGGATTCGCCGAGGCTTTCGGGGAGCGCCTCGTCCCGAGGCTCGCGGATTTCGACGCGGCCGTCCGGCAGGTGGCACCCGCGCCCGCCGGTGGGCAGGAGAGGGGGGCCGGTGCCGGCGTGGAGATCCCCCTCGACCCAGGACGGGAGCGCTCTTCCCGAGGGGGAGAGCACCGCGAGGCGGCGCCCGGGGAGCGGGGCGACGCGCAGGCGGCCCACCGCGGGAGCGGCGAAATCCGTGGCCTCCAGGGGGCCCAGGGCGGCCAGGGGGGTGCCCCAGGCGGCATCGAGGCGGGCCCTGGGACAGAGGGCGGCCAGCCGGGCGGGCAGGGAGACCGGGACGCGGTCGCCGTGGAGGAGCACCCGCCGCAGCGAGGCGAGCTCTCCCTTCCCTCTCCGCTCGGCGGCCGCGAGAGCCATCTCCAGAACGGCCGGCGGCGAGACCCAGACGGTGACCTTCTCCCGCGCCGCGAGGGCGGCCAGGCGCTCGGGGTCCGCCAGCTCGCCGGGGCCGGGTACGACGGCCTTGCCGTTTCCGGCGAGCTCCCGGGCGAGGTCCGGCGGGACGGCGAGGAGGCGGTCGTCCGGGGACAGCTCCCAGGAAGCGGGGCCGGGGGGCTCCGGGAGGGCGAGGCGGACGGGCGAGGGATCGAGCCAAGCCGCGTCTTCCGTGGCGAGCCGCTCCAGCAGGCGGCGGTAGGTTTCGACGACCTCGGTGACCAGGCCTTCGGGGAGGATGTCCTCCGCCGCCTGGTAGATGAGGTCCAGGCCGCCGTTGTCGCGCTCCAGCATGACGCAGAGGAAGAGGACCTGGGGGATCGAGATCCGGAGGTCGGTCAGGGCGATCCGTGGCCCGCCTTGTGCCTCGGCGGGCGCGCTCTCCTCTCCGGCAGGCGCGCTGCCGGCGATGGGAGCCGCGGGCATCTCTTCTTCGGACGGGGCGTCGTGGCCGTACTCGATCACGCTGTCGAAGAGGACGGGCAGGAGGGCGCGGGCGCCGGCTCCTTGCCTCTGCCTCAGGTCCCGCATCACCTGGTGTCCCGAGTAGTGCTGGTGGTCCAGGTCTTCGAGAAGCCGCCGGTGGAGGAGCTTCGCCCGCTGGCCGAACGGGGCCTCGTCCCCTTCCACCCGGAGCAGGTGGAGGGTGTTGAAGTTGCCGATGACGCGCTGGATCTGGGGGTGGTCCTCCGGCCGGTAGACGCCCATCACCCCGAGGGTCAGGCGGGGACCGCCGTTCCAGGCGGCGATCGTCTCGGCGAAGGCGGCGGCGAGGAGAGCCGTCAGGTTCAACCCTTGGCGGCTGGTCCGCTGCTGGAGGCTCTGCCAGGTCTCCGGCGGGAGGAGCTCCACGATCTCCTTGGCGATGCGGGCGGCCGTCCTTGGGCCGACGTCGCGCGCCAGGGGGAGGCGCGGCATCGGCGGGAGCGTTTCCAGGCGCTCCGCCCAGTAGTCGCGGGAGCGGCGGTAGGCCGGGCTGTCGCGGAAGGCGGCGAGCGCCCGGGCGTGATCGAGGAAGGAGATGTCCAAGGGCGGCAGCTCGCCGTCCGGGTGGAGGATGAGCTGGGCGAGCTCTTCTTCCATCACGGTGCGGGTGGGGCCGTCCATGAGCACCGCGTGGAACCGGGAATGGAGCCGCAGCCAGCCGTCCGAGACCTGGTGGACGACGACCTCGAAGAGAGGCCAGCGGTCGGTGCGGAACTGCCCGTAGCGCATCTGCTCCCGGGCTTCGTTCAGGCGCCGTTCGAGCTCCTCCTCGGGGAACGCGGTCAGGTCCCGGACCTCGACCTGGAAGGGCGGCACCTCGGGGAGCGCGCGCTGTGTCCCGTCGGGGAGAACGACCGTGCGCAGGATCTCGTGCCTCCGGATCATGCGCGCGAAGCCGGCGTTCAGATCGTCCACGAACCTCCGGACGGAGTCCGTCGCGACCACGTGCTCGAGATAGACGTTCCCCCCGCTGCCGCCGAGGTCGAAGAGGCCGCTGCCACCGATCCAGAAGGCCTCCTGGGCGTCGGTGAGCGGTACGGGCGCCGAACGGTCGACCGGCCCCGTGGCGATGAAGGGCGCCTCGGGGGCGCCGGGGCTCTCCGGCTCCCGTTCCCGCAGGCGGGCGAGGAGCTTCTCCCGCTGCTCGGGAGAGAGGGCGGCCAGGCGGCGGGCGGTTTCACTCGCTGTGCTCACTGTTCCACCTCGTCGAGAAGGCTCGCCAGGAGGTCTTCGTTCACCGATTCGATCTGGATGCTCTCGATCCTCTCCGCGAGGCGGGCGACCGTCCCCGCTTCGTAGAGGGCGCGCAGCGGCAGGTCGACTTTGAAGACGCTGCGGATGCGCGACACGAGCTGCATGGCGAGCAGCGAGTGGCCGCCCACGTCGAGGAATCCGTCGTCGACGCTCACACGCTCCAGCTCGAGCGCTTCGGCCCAGATCCGGGCGAGGAGCTCTTCGGTGGGGGTGCGCGGGGCCACGAAGGGGCGCTCCAGGTCCAGCCGGTCGGAGCCCGGCGCGGGCAGGGCGCGCACGTCGAGCTTGCCGTGGACGGTGAGCGGCATGTGGTCGAGCGCGAGGAAGGCGCCCGGCACCATGTAGTCCGGCAGCCGCTCGGAGAGCTCGGAGCGCACCGAGTCGACGAGCCCGCGCAGGCTGCTCCAGGCGAAGCGCTCGTCCGCGCTGCCGGAGGGCTCCGGCGGGGGCTCTCCGTCCGGCGGCCGCACGGCGTAGACGTTGTACAGCCGGGTCCTCTGGAGCGACGCGTCCTGCTCGACCGCCACGGCAAAGCCGCGGCCCTCGAGCATCCGGGTGACCTCGGCCAGGCGGCCGTCCTTGTCGTGCACCTCGACCGCCACCTGGCGGACCCGCGGCCAGTGCTCCTCGGCCAGGCCGGCCAGGACCTCCATCTCGCTCTTCTCGACGTCGATCTTCAGGAGGTCGATTCTCTCGATCCTCTCGTCCTCGATGACCTGCGACAGGGTCTTAAGCTCGCAGTCCACGGTCTGGCTGGCCAGCCGGTCGTCCAGGAGCTCCTCCAGATCGGCGCCTTCCGCCTGCCCTTCGCCGTCCAGGAGGAAGGAGCGGACCACCTCCCGCTCTTCGGCGGCGTCGGCGAAGCGGCCGGAGATGACCGAGACGTGCGGGTAGTAGACGAGCTCCGCGCGGCCCGGGGCGGCGGCCAGGCCGCACTCGAAGACGCGGGCGTCCAGCCCGTAGAGCTCGGTGTTCAGGCGCAGCGGCTCGCAGACCTGGGGGATGGGCTCGAAGGCGTAGTACCGGGCCCGGCGCAGGTTCCGGGCCGCCCAGAGCGAGAACAGGCCGATGTTGGCCCCGACGTCGAAGATGCAGGCGTCTTCCGAGAGCCGGATGCCGTGATGGAGGTAGCTCTGCTCCAGGAAGATCTCGCGGTAGAGGAACTCGGTCTCGCTCCGGTTCAGGTGGAAGACCGGCATGCCGTTGGGGAGCTCGTGGAGCGGGTGGCCGTCGGTCCTCCCCTCGCGCTTCAGGCGCAGGAGCTGGAGCACGGGGAGGGCGCGGTCCGGCCGCGGCACGAGATAGGCGACCAGGCTCCCCTCGCGGGCGATCACCCGCGCCTCGGCGACCGCCGGATGGCGGGCGAGGGCGGCTTCGATCTCGCCCGGCTCGATGCGGAACCCGCGCACCTTGACCTGCTGGTCGACCCGGCCGAGGTGCTCCAGGTCGCGCCCGGAGGCGGAGGGCAGGGTCCGCGCCAGGTCGCCCGTCCTGTACAGCCTGCCGCCGGGCTCGGCGCTCCAGGGGTCGGGAACGAACCGCTCCGCCGTGAGATCGGGGCGGCCGAGGTAGCCGCGGGAGAGGCCGGCGCCTCCCACGTGGATCTCTCCGGGGACGAACGGAAGGGCGGGCTGCCCGTAGGCGTCGAGGACGTACGTCCCGAGGTCGGGGATCGGGACCCCTACGACGCTGCCGGAGGCGTCCGCCAGATCCGCCTTGGCGAGCGGCCGGAAGGTGACGTGCACCGTGGTCTCGGTGATGCCGTACATGTTGACCAGCCGCGGGAGCTCGTCGCCGTGGCGCTCGAACCAGGGGGCGAGGGACGGGAGGTCCAGGGCCTCGCCGCCGAAGATCACCCAGCGCAGGGCGAGGTCCTTGGGAGGCAGGTCCCGCTCCGCCTGGACGAGCTGGCGGAACGCCGAGGGGGTCTGGTTGAGCACCGTCACCCGCTCGGCTTCGAGCAGAGCGAGGAACGCGTCCGGCGACCGGCTCACCCAGAACGGCACGACCACCAGCCGGCCGCCGTAGGCCAAGGCGCCCCAGATCTCCCAGACCGAGAAGTCGAAGGCGAAGGAGTGGAAGAGGGTCCAGACGTCCGCTTCGGAAAAGCCGAACCAGGGCTCGGTGGCGGTGAGCAGGCGGGCGGCGTTGCCGTGGGTGACGACCACGCCCTTGGGCCGGCCGGTCGAGCCGGACGTGTAGATCACGTAGGCGGCGTTTGTGGCTTGCGGCTCCCGGGCGCCTTCGGGGAGCGGCTCGGCGCTCTCGGACTCAAGGGCGGTACGGTCGGCTTCGAGGTCCACGACTGAAAAGCCTTCGGCCACGGGGAGGCGGTCGCGGGCGCCCGGCCCGGTGACCAGCACGCGGCACCCGGCGTCTTCCAGGAGGAAGGCGAGCCGCTCGGCCGGGTACTCGGGGTCCAGGGGGACGTAGGCGCCGCCCGCCTTGAGGATGGCGAGGAGGC
>DATEIO010000866.1:0-11987 GCA_035278895.1 Thermoanaerobaculia bacterium
GCCGCCGGGCCCAGCGACCGCGCCGCTCACCTCGGCGGCAGCCGCCGCCTTCGCGCTAACGAGCCCGGCAGCGCACGCGAGGACGAGGACGGGGGCGCGACGGATTGACTTCAATCTACCATTAAGCATAATTCTATATTACTGAGACTCTAGTCGCCGTCGCAGGCACGCGGCGGTTGACCTGGAAGAGGTCCGGTTGCCGGACGCTCCGCCACGCGTGTCTGCGCCGCGACGCGATCCAGAGACAGGGATCAACTTTGCAAGTGGAGAAAAGCTATGAGATTCCGGATTGAAAAGCACGTTCTTCTGGCCTTCGGGCTCACCCTGGCGCTGGCCTATCCGGCCCTGGCCGCGCCCGTTCACTACGGCACCGGTATCCATCATTGGGCCAAGATCTGCGATAACCCCTATCCGGGCGCCTCGCAGACGGTCGAGTACGTGGGTGCGGCTTCCTGTCCTCCCTACGTAACCCTCCCTTCGAATTGCCGGTGCGTCTTGACAGCGCACGACTTCCCGGTCAACAACCCCTATCCCTATCTGGTTGCGACCGGTTTCGATGTCTCCGATCCCGTTCACGTCGACTTCATTATCGACCAGGCCCAGGTCATTCAGTGCAACGAGACCACGGCACCGACGCCCGGCGGACAGATCTGCAACGGAGACGTCTGCGGCGACCGGTTCGGCCTCGTGCCGGCGGACCCGGCGACCCTCGAGGACGGCTTCCTGGAGACGGCCGAGTTGCTTCGTCCCGAGTTCGAGAAGCGGGCGGGCGGCCAGCCGGTCGAGTTCATCTTCTGGTACGCGGAACGGCTGCCCGAGTAAACGCTCGGCCTGGTCTCTCGGGGGCTTCCGATCTTCGGAGCCCCCAACAGCGGCCCCCAGCGAGAGGATGAGCATCCCCGCTCGATCCTGGCTCTCGCTCCCCGGCCTCGCGGACCACCGGCCGGGGAACGGTCTGTGGGGCGAGACCCTACTTCAGGTGCTTCTCGAGAAATGCGTAGAGGTCCTTCCGCACGTTGCGCGCGTAGGTGGTGTCGATGCGCTCGAAGCTGTGCCCGCCCGGGGCGTCGTTGTAGATCTTGTGCTCGAAGCTCTTGCCTGCCGCCTTCAGATGAACGATCAGTTGCTCGACCTCGACCACGTTGACGTCCCGGTCGTTGGTCGTCGACGTGACCATGAGCGGCAGCTTCAGCTTCTGGACGTTCCAGACCGGGCTGCGCTTCCGGTACTCGTCGACCGCCTGCGAGGGGGGCTTGCCGATGTGATAGTCCGCCGCGAAGAGGTCCGTATAGCTCTGGCCGTGATAGCCGAGCCGCGTGATGAGGTCGGACACCGGGACGCCGGCATAGATGCACGCAAACTTGTCCGGGTGATCGAAACCGGCCATGAGCGAGATCATGCCGCCGTGGCTCCAGCCGACGAGGCCGATCCGCTTCGGATCGACCGGAAGCTCCTCGACGGCCCAGTCGCGGGCGGCGACGACGTCGTCGTTCTCGAGCCCGCCGTAGTCGATCGCCTCGTACATCTCCCGGCCGTATCCGGTCGAGCCGCGGTATTCGGTCGCCAGCACGATGTACCCGCGCTCGATCATCTCGCGCACCATGTGCACGTGGTAGGTGCCGAAGTCGCCGTGCACGCCGCCGTGTGTGAGCATGATCGCCGGATGCTTCCGCGACCGGTCCAGATTCTTCGGCAAAAACGTATAGAGATAGATCCGGATCGGGTGGCGCGCGTTGGCGATGCCGTAGGTCTCCTCCTCCTTCGGGTTCGGCGGCCCGGTCAGGAGCACCTTGTCCACCTCGGCGACGTCGGATAGCCGCAGCCAGAACAGCGCGTCGTCCGAGAGCTTGCGGACCTGGTCGAGATCGGATTCGAGCGACTCGACCTTCCGCGCGAGGTCCTTCACCTGAGCTTCGAGGGATTTCTCCTCCTGCGCCCGGAGCGGGCCCGAGACGAGAGCGGCGGCGAGCGAGAGCACCAGAATCGATTTCCGCATGAAACCCTCCTCACTTCCCCTGGAGGAACTCCCCGACGTCTTTCGACAACTGCTCGAGCGAGCCCTGGTGGAGGTACATCATGTGCCCCGACGGGTAGTTCCGGATCGTCACCCGCGCCGGATCGATGCCGCTGTGGTGCAGCATGTAGGCGTTGGCGAAGTAGGCGGTCGCCAGATCGTAGTAGCCGCTGGCGGTGAACACGCGCAACGCCTCGTTGTCCTTGGTGCCCTGCGCCAGGTCGTTGGTGACGTCGACGAAGCCGGCGAAGGCGTGATTCGCGCCCCTCCGCCGCTTCCAGCTCTCATTGGCCTCGCCGTTCTGGGGCACGTAGGGCTCCAGGACGTCGGCGCCGAGCTCGTTGCGCAGATACTGGTTGAAGAGCGCGACGTAGATCGGCCCCGTCTTGACGTCGAAAGGGTCGCTCCCGGGGGCCTCCGCTGTATTGTCGAGCTCCTTCTGCGCGTAACGGCTGTCGAGGAAGCCCGTGGCCATCCCCTCGTCGCGCAGCAGCTCCTTGGCGAAGCGGGGCGCGTAGAGGCGCAGGTTGCTGTTGAGGATGTACTGTTTGGACACCCCCGTGTAGCGGTGCAGCTTGTCGGCGATCTGCCCCTTCTCCGCCGCCGAAAGCGAATCGCCGCGGAAGAGGGCTTGCAGGTACTCACCGGAGGCGAACTGCTCGACCTCGGGGAGCAGCGCCTGCAGGCTCGGCCAGGAATCCGGGAGCTTCTTGTGGTACCACGCCGTCGCGGCGAGCGTCGGCAGGTGCGTGACGTAGGTGAGATCGTTGCCGCCGGTGATGAAGGGCAGCGCGCCCATGTTGATCGCCGGCGCGATGAGAATCACGCCGTTGAGGCCGATGCCCATCTCCCCCTGGAGCCGCGGTACGAGCATCGAGGCGCGGATGCCGCCATAGCTCTCGCCGAGGATGTACTTGGGCGAATTCCAGCGGTCGTGCACGGTGAGGAAGGCGCGGATGAATTCGGCGACGGAGTCGGCGTCCTCGTCGTAGCCCCAGAAGTCGGCGTCCTTCTTGTCGCCGAGCGCGCGGCTGAAGCCGGTGCCGACCGGGTCGACCTCGACGAGGTCGGTGACGCGCAGCAGGCTCGACGGGTTGTCCTTGAGCCGGTAGGGTGGCGCGCCCGGGTCCTGTGCGTCGCTCGGGATGTCGATGCGCTTGGGGCCGACGAAACCGAGGTGCAGCCAGATCGAGGAGGAGCCCGGCCCACCGTTGAAGAAGAACGTGATCGGCCGGTCCTCCTGCCGCTTCACACCCTCCGCGATGTAGGAGATCGTAAAGAAGCGCGCCGTGGGCTTGCCATCGCGGTCCCTGAGGTCGATGTCCTCCGCCGTGGCAGTGTAGGGGATGTCCACCCCACCGGCGGTGAAGCGGTGGTGGGTGACGAACTTGCGGGGTGCGGCCGGCGCCGCAGCCTTGTCCCCGCCCTTGTCGCCCTTGGGGGCTTCGTCAGCGCGGACGGCGGCGGTGGTCGAGACGAACAGGGTCAACAGGATGGCGAGCGTCGCTTTGCGCATGCACAGGATCTCCTTCGTGGTGAGCCAGATACGCCTGAAACGGGCGGAAGTTTCAGAACTCCGCCAAGCGGAGCCCAGGGCGCCCCGGCGGGCGCGACACCTGCGGGTTGAGCTCGGCCGCCGTTCCTTCAGGCAACCCAGGAAGTCCACGGCCAGGGGCGGAAGGCGGTCCGTTGGAAAGATGGATCAGGTACCTGCGGCTTACTGGCCTGCCGGAGGTTCCCAAAGCTCAATCTTGTTGCCTTCGGGATCGATAACCCAGCCAAACTTTCCTTGTTCCGAAGTCTCTGTCTTGTCGATGACGTTGCAACCTTCACTACGCAACGTCGCGAGAAGTGCATCCAGGTCCGCCACGCGGAAATTGATCATGAAGGACGCGGAGCTCGGCTCCATGTAGCTGGTGTTCTGGGCAAAGGGGCTCCAAATGGTCATTCCCGGCGGGCTCTCCGGGCCGCCCCACTGAAATACGGCTCCACCCCAGTCGGTCACGTCCAATCCAAGGTGGTCGCGATACCAGAGGCCAAGGCTCTTGGGGTCTGCCGATTTGAAGAAGATGCCGCCGATGCCCGTCACGCGCTTCATCGTCTTTCTCCTACCGTTAACCTTATCCCCTGCAACTACTTACCGCCATCATACGCCGCTCCGGCAACCCTCGTCAACTGATCGATCGTGGTCTTCGAACGGCCATCTTTTTCTGCCCGCCTACTCCGAAATGCCGGCAGCGTACCGGATTCCCCCAAGAAGGTGCTCCAGGAACGCCGGCTCGGAGAAAGAGGCGTCCGTGTGGCCTCCCGCCGTGTACCAGGCCCGGCCGCCTTCGAAGCCGTGGTACCAGGCGATGGGGTGATCGCTTCCCATCTGTCCTCCGGGATAGCTCGTCTCGTCCAGGGTGAGCAGCACGGTGACGCCCTGGCTCCGCGGGTTTCGCTCGAAGTCGTACCACTCGTCGAAGCGGTTCCAGGGGTCCGGCAGCGTTCTCGTGGAGGGGTGGTCCCGGGTCTCCACCCGAATCCGGGCCTGGGCCGGCGCCGGATGGCTCACGAAGTAGGCTCCCAAAAGGTTTCCATACCAGGGCCAGCCGTGCTCCGTGTCGGCCGCGGCGTGGATCCCCACGAAGCCGCCTCCATTGCGGATGTAGGCCATGAAGACGGCCTGCTGCTCGCCGTTCAAGACGTCTCCGGTCGTGGAAAGGAAGACGACGGCCTTGTAGCGACCGAGGTTGGCGGCGGTGAATTGTCCCGCATCTTCGGTCGCGTCCACGGCGAAACGGTTCGCGGCCCCCAGGGCCCGCAGGGCGGCGATCCCGGGCTCGATGCTGGTGTGGCGGAAGCCCACGGTCCTCGAGAAGACGAGGATCCGATCCGGACGGGTCTGCGGCTCGAGCCGGTTCTCCCACAACTCCACCGGCCCTTTCCCGAACGGCAGGGTGCCGACGACGTCGCCGTCGCCATCATCGCCGACGTCGGAGACGCGGACGTCGTGCAGGGCCGGCGTGCCGAGCACCTGGCGGCTCCAACCCGAAGCCTGCCCTGCGTTGCGGTAGACCAATAGGCGTCCCTCCCCTCGAATCTCCGACGTCACCACGTCCAGGTCGCCGTTTCCATCGAGATCCGCCAGGCTCACTCCCTCGGCCGAATCGAGAGGACCACGGTCGATGACGCGCTCCCGCCAGCGGGACGACCGGCCGGGGTTTGCCGGATTTTCGAACCACGAGATCCTGCCGGCCCCTTCCGCCACCGTCATCACGACGTCCGGCCGGCCGTCCCGGTTCAGATCGCCGACGGCGAGGGCCGCCGCGGGATTCCAGGAGCCGAAGCTCTGCCGCTGCCAGGGCCGGGAGAGAATCCTGCCCCGCGGATTCTTGAGCCATCGTCCTCCCACGACGACGTCCAAAAACCCGTCCCTGTTGAGATCGGCCAGCGCCAGCCCCTGCGTTCCGACCCCGGGAGCCAGATTGCGCCGGAGCCAGGAGCGCGGCCCGTTCTGCTTGAACAAGGTCAACACGGAGCCGTCGCCTCCGCGTAGCACGACGTCGGGCCTGCCGTCCCGGTCGAGGTCACCGACGGCCACGTCGCGATTGCCGCTGCCGGGGCCGATCCGGTGGGCAGGCCAGGGACCAGCGGCCGGATTGCCGCCCGGCCGGCGAGGATTCTCGAACCAGACGGTTCCCACGGTGACGTCCGGATCCCCATCGCGATCCAGGTCTCCAACCGCCAGCCCGCCTTCCGTGGTGTATCCCTGGGCGGCCATCACGGACGGAGTCCAATCGGGATCGGCGTACCACAGAAGCGGTCCGTCGCTGCCAGCGACGATCACGTCGGGCCGGCCGTTGCCGTCCAGATCTCCCAGAGCCTTGCCGCACGGGCAATCGGGGCCGTCCGGGGCGATCACCGTGCGGATGAAAGGGATGTCCTCGGCCCGGCCCGGAGCCGATACGACGACGGCTGCGACGAGAAGCAGCGCTCCGCAAAGACCACCCGAGCGCCCCATGAGCAACAGTATATTCTTCGCCCTATGACCTGGAGACCGCTTCTCGAAGGCGACCTGGCCGCCCGCTCTCTGCAAGCGGTGGAGGACGTCGCCCGGGCCCTGGAAAGCTACACGCCGACGGACGACCGGCGGTACCCCTCCCTGGCCGGCGGCGCGGCGGGCGAAGCCGTCCTCCATGCCTATCTGGCGCTGCACAACGACGACGATCATCAGGCCGATCGCGCCGCGACGCTGCTCGACACGGCGGCGCAGGCTCTGGCCACCACCGTGATGCCCCCCGGCCTCTACAGCGGTTTTTCCGGCGTGGCCTGGGCCGCCGAGCATCTCCAGGCGCGCCTCTTCGAGCCGGACCCCGACGGCGACGATCCGAATCGAGAGATCGACGAAGCGCTTCTCGCCTACCTGGGCACCTTGACCGAGGAGGATGAATACGACCTGATCAGCGGGCTCACCGGCCTCGGCGTCTATGCCCGCGAACGGCTGCCCCATCCCTCCGGCGCCGCGCTCCTGGAGCGGGTGATCGATCGCCTGGCCAAGCAGGCCGAGACCGGGCCCGAGGGCACGGCCTGGTTCACGCCGCCGAGCCGGCTGCCTTTGTGGCAGCGCGACATCCATCCCAAGGGGCTCTACAACCTCGGGGTCGCGCACGGCATCCCGGCGGTCGTCGCGCTCCTCGCCCTCGCCTGCCGGAACGGCATCGCGGCCGACCGGGCGCGGCCGTTGCTCGACGGGACCGTGCGCTGGCTGCTCGCCCGCCAGCTGCCGGACGGAAAAGCCTCCTGCTTCGGCACCGCCTTCGTCGTGGGCGAAGATCCTGGAGTTTCCCGCCTGGCCTGGTGTTACGGCGATCCCGGCATCGCCGCCACGCTGCTGGTGGCCGCGCGGGCGGTCGGCGAGCCCGCGTGGGAAGCCAAGGCCCTGGAAATCGCGCGCGTGGCCGCCCGCCGCCCGTCCGAGCAGTCGTTCGTCCGCGACGCTGGAATCTGCCATGGCGCCGCCGGCCTCGCCCATCTCTTCAATCGCTTCTGGCAGGCGAGCGGCGAGGAGGTCTTCCGCGAGGCGGCGCGCGCCTGGATCGAGCGCACCCTGGAATTCCGCGTCCCCGGCGAGGGGATTGCCGGCTTTCGCGCCTGGCACGCGCTGTCGGGCCCGAACGGCCAATGGGTGGCCGAGCCCGGACTTCTCGAAGGAGCCACCGGCGTCGCGCTCGTCCTGCTGGCCGCCGTCTCGATCGTCGAGCCGGAGTGGGACCGGATCCTCCTCGTGTCTTGACAGCCGGAAGGCTCTCTCCTAGCCTGCTGCCACACTGAATCCAAAAGGGGAAAATCGATGAAGAAACGCGCCGCCAAGCTCACCCTGTACCGCGAGACCCTGCGCCACCTCGTCACCCCGGAGCTCCGGGACGCGGTGGGAGGCTTCCGCGCCGTGGAGGACACCAGCCAGTCCATCCAGAGCGGAGAGACCTACTGCTGGTGCAGCAAGACCTGCGACTGCTGCGAGACCGCCACCCAGGCCAAATAGATCGCAGAGGGCGCCATGAATGTCGCCCCTACAACTCCCCACGGACTCTGTAGCCCTCCCTCTTCCTGCGGGTTATGAGACCGCCTCTACTCGCGCAGCCTCTCCTTGCCGCGGAACGAAATCGTTTCTCCGGGCTTCATCTCATAGAAAGGAATCTTGAGCTCCTTGAGCGCGGCGGCGAAGGCGTCCGCGTTCTGAGCGACGCCCGGGGACGTGGCGTAATGCTGCGGAACCGCGAGCCTGGCTCGCACCGACTTTGCCGCTTTGGCGGCCATGCGCGGCTCCATTCCAAAATGGCCGCCGATGTTCAGCAGGGCGAGGTCGATGACGTACTCCTCCCCCAGCGTCTCCATATCTTTGAAATACGCGGTGTCGCCGGTGTGATAGATCGTCGGTCCGTCCTTGACGATCAATACAAAGCCCGCCGGATTTCCCCCGTAGGCCCTCTCCGCTTCGGTCGGTCCGGCCTTCGGATTGAACACGCTGCTCGAATGGACCGCCGGCGTCATGGCGACCGTGACTTCGCCCTCGGCGATTTGAATCTCGCCGCCGATTCCCATGATCGCTTCCGTGCCGGCCTGCTGGGCCGGGAAATCCACCAGCTTCACGAGATTCGCCGCCAGCTCCGGATTGGCGATCAGGGCCGCGCCCGTCTTTTTCGCGATCTCGACCGCATCGCCCAGGTGATCGCGATGTCCATGGGTCAGCAGGATGTAGTCCACCTTGGGAACGGAAGCCAACGGGTCTTTGCCGTCCTTGGCTTCAGGATTCAAGGGGTTCTTGAGCCAGGGATCGATCAGCAGGACCTTGCCCTTGGGCGTGGTGACCGAAAAGGCCGCGTGTCCGAACCACTTGACCCGGGTCTGCTGGGCCGAGACCGGATCCGCAGAGAGGATCCCGAGAGCCAGGAGAGCGAAGAAAAACCGGTTGGCTTTCATGCTTCCGAAGATAGCACCGAGGCGCCCAGCCGGGTAAACTAGCGCCATGGCTCGTCTGACACGCAGAGAATTCATCGCCGCCGCGGCCGCCATGGGTGCGACGTGGGCTTGTGCAGGACCTGGCTCCATGCGCTCGCACTCGCGCTGGGTCGAGCGCCGCGACCTGTTCGCCGAAGGCGTCGCCTCGGGCGATCCCGCTCCGGACAGCGTCCTCCTCTGGACGCGCGCCTCCGCGGGAGGCTCCGCGGCATCCGTCCCGCTGACCGTGGAAGTAGCCGAGGACCGGGACTTCGAGCGCGTGGTCGCCACCGCCCCCACCGTCGCCCTCCTGGCCGCCGATCACACCTGCCGCGTGCTGGTGAGCGGCCTCCAGCCGGCCCGCACGTACTGGTACCGCTTTACGGACGAGAACGGCCACGGCAGCCGGATCGGACGCACCCGGACCGCGCCGGCCGACGACGATCCGCGGCCCGCTCGCTTCGCCTTCGTCAGTTGCCAGAACATCTGCGAAGGGGCGCAGAACGCCTACCGGCGCATGCTCTTCGAGGACGAGCGCGCCGCGCCCGAAAACCAGCTCGCGTTCGTGCTGCACCTGGGCGACTTCGTCTACGAAGTCGTGCAATATCCGGAGGACGTCCCCGGCGGACACCGCTACGATCGCCGGCTGCGCGACGTCATCCGCTATCCCGAGGGCGAGAAGATCGGAGACTTCCGGGTACCGGCGAACCTCGCCGACTATCGCGCGCTCTACCGTGCCTACCTCCGCGACCCGGACCTGCAGGATGCGCGGGCGTGGCTCCCCTTCGTCCCGATGTGGGACAACCACGAATTCTCCTGGCGGGGGTGGCAGTCGTTCCAGGTCTTCGAGGGCCAGACGCGCCCGGCCCAGACGATCAAGGTCGCGGCCAACCAGGCGTGGTTCGAATATCAGCCGGCGCGCGTGAGCCATCCGGGAGGCTCGCTCGAGCGCTTCGATCCGCCCATGGTGAAAAACGCGCCCGTCGAGCGCTTCGACGAGCAGGGCCTCGGCCAGGAGCCGAACAACCTCGCCGCGATCGAGAGCCTCACGGCCTATCGGACCTTGCGCTGGGGGCGGTACCTGGAGCTCCTCATCACCGATCAGCGCACCTATCGTTCCGAGGTGCCCGACAGCCGCGAAGAAGCGCAGCCTTTGACGAGCGACGGCTTCCCGAATCTCATTCCGCAGGAAATCCTGGAGGTCCTGGACGCCGGGCGGACCTACGCCAACGGAAAGCCGCCGGAGACGGTCCGCTACGGCGAGGTGCAGGTACCGAACTTCCGCAAGGACGAGGCGCCGCAGACCATCCTCGGCGCGAAGCAGAAGGTGTGGTTTTTAGACCGGCTGCGCGCCTCGAACGCGACCTGGAAGGTCTGGGGCAACTCCCTGGGGAGCCTGGACTGGCGCGCCGATCCGCAAAACCTGCCTCCGGGCCTGGGAACGCCCTGGCCCGGCGCCGGCTACGCCTGCTTCGGCGGCGGAGGCGACTGGGGCACGGCCTACACCGAGCGCGGCCAGATCTACGACACGGTGCGCGACTCCGGCATCACCGGGTTCGTCACCGTCTCGGGCGACCGGCACAGCTTCTGGGCGGGGCTCGCGGCGAAGGCGTTGCCGCCCGCCGCCTTCGAGCCGGTCGGCGCCGCGTTCATCACCGGCTCCATCTCCGCGCCCGGCCTCGTGGAAGCCTTCGAGCACCGCTTCCCCCAGGACCACCCACTCCGCGCCCTCTACATGTGCGAGGTCGGCGGGAAAAAGCAGCCCCTGGTGAATCTGCTGATGCACCACGGCGTGCGGGCCTGCCTGGAATACCAGCAGAGCGGAGATGCCGAGCGCGCGCGGCGTGCCTCGAACCCCGATCTCGCGCCGCACCTGTCCTTTCTCGACATGGGCGGCCACGGCTATGCCACGGTGCACCTCACGGCCGACGCCGCCGAATGCGAGTTCGCGTGCATCCCGCGGCCGCTCGAGCGCAGCCCGGGAGCGGACGGCGGGCCGCTACGCTACCGCGTCGTCCACCGCGTGCCGATGTGGCGCCCGGGCGAGCGGCCCCGCCTCGAGCGGCGCGTCCTCGAAGGCGATCCCGAGCTCGCGCTCTAAAAACGCCGTCAGGCGCGGGCGAGCGCGCCGGCCATCTGCGCGCAGGAATCCGCACAGCGCATGCAGATTTCAGCGCACTCCTGCATCTCCGGATCGTTGCCCAGCCGCTGGCAGTCGTCGGCGCAGCGCTGGCAGACCTCCGAGCAGGCGCGGCAGGTCTCCATGTGCAGCTCGGAGCCGCGGATCATGAAATTGGCGCTCGTCTCACAGATCTCGGCACAGTCGAGCAGCATCCGGATATGCGAAGCCTCGGCATGCTGGCCGCCCTTCTGCAAGCAGTGTGAGACGTTCTGCAGACAGACCTCGTGGCACTCCTGGCAGAGCGCGATACAGCGCTCCATCTCGTGGTCCTGTTGTGGCATGGATGCACCTCCTGGAGGTTGGGACTGATTCACCACAGTCGGTGTTGGGGGACCTGCGGAGGCGGGCCCGCACAGAGGACCCGCCCGAGGCATCTCAGACGGAAACCTCGCAAAGAGCTTGCCAGGATGAGCAGACCTCAACGTCGAGAAGACTGCTCTTTCACGTCGAGAAAAGAGGCTTTCCCTTCGACGAAAGCTCAATTGGAGGAAGCAAAAGAGCTCTTCCTGAGAAGAATAGAGCTTTCAGCCCCAGAAAAGCTCCAATGAGAAGGCTCATAGACTTTTACGGCGGAGAAAAGCATAACTCCGGCCAGGAAAAGCGCTTTCGGGTACTTGCACTGTGCTTTTCCCTGAAGGATAGGCCATCGAAAGCGCAAGGAGAACCTGGAACGATCAAGCCGGACCTCATGGGCCCACGCTTTTGCTTCCCGGAGCGATGAGGCACGTCATTGTTTTCGGGGAGGATTTCGCCGCCTCGGAGACGCCCCACGGGGCGTCTCTACATTGGGATCTTCCGGAAGGAGGTTTCGCCCGAATTCCCGGATTCACGGCGCCGAAGATGTGTATAAGAGGGTGGGTTTCCAACCTGTGGCTAACCACGATTGTCCCTGAGGGCACGGCCTTTCCTGAATCAATGACCTCTTACTTGTGACGCATATCCTAGGCCGCACGCGAGCCCCTTCGAACGACAACCAGCGCGGCGAAGTAGACGGCCGCGGTCACTGCAACGGCGAGTTGGACGGCATCATTGCACGGCTCCTCGGACGCGTGAACGACATCGCGCCTCACCGGCCTCCAGCTTCATGGCGCGAGCGGCAGCCGCGAGTTGTAGCCAATAGTCGTCGGGTACGTCGTTCGCTTCACCAAGCATCTCGAGCTCGTCGAACGCCAACTCCAGCTCGTTGTGCTCGAGCCAGTCGTAGAAGGCTGCGAGCGTTCCGCCATCGTCACCGCTCCGCACCGGATTGGGGAGGAGACGTGCGGCCGCCTCAAGTCGCTGGCGAACTTCGGCCCAGAGTCTGTGAAG
>DATEIO010000867.1:0-2016 GCA_035278895.1 Thermoanaerobaculia bacterium
TGTGGCCGTTCCAGGACAGGCCGTGGCAACACACGGCCCACGCGTTCGGCCATCTGGCTCCGGCGGTGCCGGGAGGCGATCTGCTGCCGATCCGGCATGCGGGCAACATCGAGCCCGACGTCAGCCTGCGGAGCGCCCGCATCAAGATCACGCTTTCGGGGCTGCGGGTGGCCGACTACCCGGGCCGGGGTACGCACCGCATTCTGTTCGACTTCTACGCGGAGAACCAGGTGCCGGGAGGCCCCGAGCCGCTCCACTTCAACGCTACGTACCGGGTGCGCGAGGGCGAGCAGACGGCCGTGCTTGGCTACCCGCTTTTCCTGGGCCTCAAGGTGGGGCGGGACGGCGTGTCCTTCAAGTGCTTCACGGTGAACATCAAGAACGAGGAGGACGAAAGCTTTCTGGACTTTCTGGAGTCGGACGTCTTCCGGGCCGGCCTGAAGCTCGCGACGACGGCCCAGCCGGCGCTGGCTCCTTTCGCGACGATGTCCTACAACCTGACGCGGGGGATCGCCGCGCGCAACCGCAACGTGCCGGTGCAGGACTTCTTTCTGGGGCTCGACTTCAGCTCGAACCCGATGGGAGCCCGCCTCGCGGAGGGCTCGTACATCGCGGTGCAGATCCCGGAAACCCTGCGCGTGGCCTGGAGCTGGGACGACTGGGCCTACGACCCGAGCCACGGCCGGGTCGTGAACCGGAGCGATCCCACGCTGCTCGTGCCGTTCAACTACATCGTGTTCGGAGTCACCCGGTATTTCGGGGATTGACGCTTCTGCGCCGTTCGCGGCGCCAGGGCTCTTTGACAACTGAATCCAAGCGGAGGGGCGGGGGAGGGGGCCCTGGCCCTCCGCAAATCTTCAAACGCACTTTGCGAGGAGGAAACCCAGTCATGTCACTACCTTTCACGAAGCGCCGGGTGGATCCCCTGGATTTTGGAAAGCTCGTTCCCATTCCAAGAGAGATCAATCGGGGCGTGACGCGAGCGAGGAATGCAACGATGATCAAAGCCTTGGGCCGCCCCGGAGCGCTGAGCACCGATTGCACGCCGGTCACGAACGAGAGGCTCAGAAGGCTCCTCGTGACCTCCGACGTCGGGCCCTTCGCGGTGACGGGGCTTCGGGTTGCCGTCGAGGCTTTGCAGAGGATCTTCGACCGGGTCCGGCAGAGAGAGCCCGAGCTTCTCGGCCAGTTGAGCACGGCGGGCATGCTCTGCTGCCGCCGCATCAGGACGCTTCCGGGGCGTCCTCGCAGCAGGAGCTTCTCCAGTCACTCCTGGGGAACGGCGGTCGACGTCAAGGTGCGAGGCGTCCTCGATCCGCGAGGCGACGGGATGACGCAACTCGGCCTTCTCGTGCTTCACCCGTTTTTCAACGAGGAAAGGTTCTTCTGGGGCGCCGGCTTCAGCGGCGCCTTCGAGGACTCGATGCACTTCGAGGCCTCGGACGAGCTCGTGCGGGATTGGGCGAGGGAGGGACGGATGGAGCCCGCCTAGACCGCCCCGTGCTCGCCGTGGATCTCCGCGGCGCGCACAACGTCCTCAAGCTTGCCGCGGCGCAAGGCGGTCAGAGGGGGCTTGCCTCCTGTGGCCGCGTTCTCCTCCAGGAAGAAGGCGAGCTTCATCCAGGGGTCCAGATCGCCCAGGGCGGCGAGCGCCTCCTCGAGCCCCGGGAGGACGCCCTCGGGGCCGAGCTGCCAGGCCGGGAAGGCGACACCGTGCCGTCCGCAATCCAGGGCGAGAAGCTTGCCGGCGCGGTACCGCTTGTAGACCGCCTGGCGGGAGACGTGGAGGAGGGCAGCCACGTCCTGGGCTCCCAGCGTGCCCCCTTCGGCTTCCAGGAGGCGCTGTCTCGCCGCGATCCCCCGGAGGCGGGCCTGCGCCAGGGGATCGTCCGGAACGAGAGCGGCCAGGCCCGGCTCCGACTCCAGGGCCGCCAGGAGCACGCCATAGTCCGAAGGGGCGGAAACGGCCTCGCGCAGAGCGGCCTCGCCCATCTGCTGCGAGAGACGCGCCACGGC
>DATEIO010000868.1:0-5332 GCA_035278895.1 Thermoanaerobaculia bacterium
CGCGAGGCCGAAGCCCTCTTCACGGCTGCGGTGAGCTTCGAGCGGCAGATGGTGAGCGCCCGGAGCGCCTTGGAGCGCCACGCGGCGGTTCCTCCAGATGCCGTGGACGTGTGCCGTTGCGGTGATCCCTCCTGCTGCACCCTGCCGGATTGGCTGGAGGCGCAGACCTGGGATCTGCCTCCGGAAAGCCTCGAGCTTCAAGTCTGAGGCCGAGGCTCGACGGCCAGCCCCGCGGTCTGCCACGCCTCCCAGCCGCCCGTCAGCGCCACGGCCTTCGGCCAGCCCGCCCTCCGCAGCTCGAGCGCCACCCGGGCGCTCGTCGCCTCGTTCTTTCAGGCACAGAAGGCGACCAGCCAAGCCTCCCGGGGAAGATGGAGCCTCTCGGCCTCCTGCACCGGACGCTCGGGGTCGACCCGCACCGCGTCCTTTGCGGTCGTTTCGCTCGACTCCAGGGCGCGCAAGGTCCGGACGTCGAGGATCACGACCGGCTCGCCCGCGGCCCTGAGCCTCTGCAGCTCGGGGACGTCGATCTGCTCGGGAACGCGCGAATCCACGATCGAGAGCGGAGAGCGGGCTGCGGGAGGAGGCGCAGCTTCCTGAGGCTGGACCTTGGAGCGGCCGAGCGCCATCAGCGATCCCCCGTGGATCAAGACCGACAGGAGGACCACGAGGGTACAGACGGAGAACAGGCGCTCGCTGCCCGGCATGCCGGCGAAGACCGGGAGGAGCACGAGGAGCAGCGAGGAGAGCCCCCGGGGACCGAACCAGGCGATGAGGTGAAGGCTCTTGCGGTCCAGCTTCGTGGGCCAAAGCGAAGCCAGGAAGGCCACGGGTCGCACCAGGAGCGCGATCCCGGCAAAGAGGATCGTCGGTCCGTCGGCGATCACCAGGCCGCTCCAGATGAGCGAGCTGCCCAGAAGGACGAAGGTGAGGAGCAGGGTGAGCTCGGCCGTGGTCTCGCCGTACTCCCGGAAGCAGTCGCAGAGCTCGACGTCGAAAAACGAGATCGTCAGGCCCGCGGCGAAGGCCGCCAGAAAGCCGCTGCCGTGGACCGATTCGGCGGCGGCGTAGGCGGCGAAGGCCACGCCGAGGGAGTAGAGCGACTCCTGGTCCCGGCGGATGGTCAGGCGCCGCCTCACGAGGTCCAGCGCCGACACCCCGAGGAACCCCACGAGCACGCCCGCTCCCGGCCCGAGCACGAACAGGTCGAGCCCCATCTTGGACCACTCAGGGGCGGCCCCGGCGGTATGCCCGGTTCCCAGGAGCGCCATCGCGACGAATACGACGGGGAGGAGGACCGCGTCGTTCAGGCCGCTTTCGAGCCGCAGGGCCAGGCGGGCGGAGGACGGGATGTCGGGCCGGCGCAGCAGCCCTCGCAGGAGCACGGGGTCCGTCGAGGCGAGAGCGGCGCCCAGGATCGCGGCGGCCGGCCAGGAGAGCCCGAGCAGCCAGTGCGCCGCCGCGGTGGTCAGGATCGCCGACAGCATGGTGCCCGGGCCCAGGACCAGCAGGGTCAGCCGGCTGTGCCGCCGGATCTCCGCGAGATCGAGCGAGAGCGCGTCGGTGAACAGCACGAGCGTCAGGCTCAAGGTCGAGACCACTCGCAGCACCGTGGAGTCGAGGGTGACGTTGATCAGGGAGAGCCCGTAGGGTCCGATGATCGCGCCGAGCCCCAGGAGCACGGCCACCTGGGGAAACCCGCTCCGCTCGATCAGGCCCGACAGCAGCGCGGAGATGACGATCACGGCCCCCACGAGGGCCAGGGTGGCGAGAAACGGGTCGAAGGCGGGGCTCATGGCGGGCGATCCTATCTGAAGCCGGGGCTCGTGGAGACCCGCGTGCTAGCATCCTCTGTGCCATGGAGGCCGTCGTGGAAACTCACCCCGCCGTCCCGCCGGACGAGCTGCTCGCGGATGCCCTGCGAAGGCTCGTGCGCCGGGGCACGCGCGCGGACATCGCCAGCCTCCTCTCCAAGGTCCGGCCCGGCGACGTGCCCGCGCTGATGCGGGGTCTGACCCCGGCCGAGCGGTTGCACGTGTTCCAGATCCTCTCCGAGGACTATCCCGACAGCGCGGGCGACGCCCTCTCGGAGCTGGAAGCGCCGCAGCGGCTGGAGCTTTTGGAGCGGCTCACTCCCGAGGCCATCGCCCAGATCCTCGAATCCGCGGCCGTGGACGACGCGGTCTACGTGATCGACGCGCTCCCGGAGGAGCTGCAGGCCCACGTTCTCGCCCTGGTCGATCCCCGCGATCTCCCGGGGCTCCAGTCGCAGCTCACCTACGAGGAGGGCACGGCCGGCCGCATCATGAACACGGATCTGCTGGCTCTCCCGCCGGTGGCCCGGGTGCGGCAGGCGATCGCGGCCATCCAGGAGAAGCGGGACGTGGAGATGATCTATTACCTCTACGTCGTGGACAGCGACAAGCGCCTCCTGGGCGTGACGTCGCTCCGCCAGCTCATCCTCTCCCGCCCGGAGCAGACCCTCGGGCAGATCATGCAGACGGACGTCATCCGCGTCACGGTGGACACCGACCAGGAGGAGGTGGCCCAGCTCGTGGCGAGATACGACCTCCTGGCCGTCCCCGTGGTGGATGAGGCGGAGCGGCTCGTGGGCATCGTCACCGTGGACGACGTGGTCGACGTGGTGGGGGAGGAGGCGAGCGAGGACCTCCTCAAAATCGCCGGCACCTCGGAGGACGAGCTGCTCTACGAGGGACGCTCGCTCCGCGTCGCGGGCGTCCGCCTGCCCTGGCTCCTGGTGAACCTCGTGGGCGGCGTGGTGACCGGCCTGCTCCTCCAGCACTTCCAGGTGAGCTTCCAGGAGGCGCTCTTCCTCCTCGCCTTCGTGCCCGTGATCATGGGCATGGGAGGCAACAGCGGCACGCAGACGTCCACGATCACCGTCCGCGGTCTCGCCACCGGCCGGCTGGACCTCCAACCCTCCCGCGTGGGGCGCTATCTCTGGCGGCAGGTGAAGGTGGGGGCTCTCCTGGGCCTCTCCACGGGGACGGTCGCGGGCGTCGTGGCCCTCCTCCTCGAAAAGAATCTGTGGTACTCCCTCGTCGTGGGCGGGGCCATGCTCCTCGCCATCCTGGTGGCATCGTTGAACGGCGTGCTCATCCCCCTGCTCTTCGAACGCCTGGGGATCGACCCGGCGGTCGCCGCGGGCCCCCTGGTCACCACGAGCAACGACATCACGGGAATCCTCATCTACTTCGGCTTGGCGTCGCTCCTGATCGACGTGCTGGTGAGATAGGCATGGGGATCGAGAGCGCCGAGGCCCTGATCCTGGACGTCCGTGACCTTCAGGACCGCGACCGGATCGTCACCTTCCTCACCCGCGAGCACGGCAAGAAGTCGGGGGTGGCCCAGGGCGCGCGGGTCAAGCACAGCCGCTTCGGCGGGCAGCTCCAGCCGCTCGCCAAGGCGCAGGTGACCTGGTTCGAGAAGGAGGGGAGGGAGCTCGGCCGGATCTCGTCCGTCGAGCTGATCCGCACGGCCCACCCGATCCAGGAAGACCTCGAAGGCATCCTCCTGGGCAGCTACCTCGCAGACCACATGCTGGAGTTCGCGCAGGAGGGGGAATCCTCCGACCACCTCTACCGGCTTCTCGACTCAACGATCGAGGCGCTGCTCTCAGGGGTGGACCGCGACCTTGCGGCGCGATATTTTGAAGCCTGGGTCCTGCGGCTCGCCGGGGTGTTTCCGGCGCCGCGCGCCTGCCCCTCGTGCGGACAGCCCTTCCCGGAGGATTGGGCCGTGCTCCCCCGGAACGGAGAGACGCTCCTGTGCCTCGACTGCGGGGGGAGGTCCGGCCTCATGGTCCGGCCGGAGACGCTCGAATTCCTGCGGCGGATCGGCCGCGAGAACCTGGCGCAGGTGGCGGAAGCGCCGCCCGGGCCGGGGACGCTCCGGCAGGTCGAGGCCCTCTGCGCCGAGGTGCGGCGGTACTTCCTCCAGCACGAGCTGCGCAGCTACGAAGTGATCCAAAAAACGCTGGCGAGACTTTAGGGACGATTGCATGCAGACATTGCAGGAGCTGATTCTCAAGCTGTCGGAGTTCTGGGCCCGGGAGGGGTGCGTTCTCCAGCAGCCGCTCGACCTGGAGGTCGGCGCGGGCACCATGCACCCGGACACCTTCCTCCGCGTCCTCGGGCCCGAGCCGTGGCGGGTGGCCTATGTGCAGCCCTCGCGCCGGCCGGCCGACGGCCGCTACGGCGACAACCCGTTCCGCCTGGGCAAGCACCTGCAGTTCCAGGTGATCATGAAGCCCTCGCCCAAGGACATCCAGGGCCTCTACGTGCGGAGCCTCGAAGCCATCGGGCTCGACCTCACCAAGCACGACCTCCGCTTCGAGGAGGACAACTGGGAGGCGCCCACGTTGGGCGCCTGGGGCGTGGGCTGGCAGGTGATGCTCGACGGCATGGAGATCACCCAGTTCACCTACTTCCAGCAGGCCGGGGGATTGGAATTGAAGCCGATCAGCGCCGAGATCACCTACGGCCTGGAGCGGCTCACCATGTTCCTCGCCCAGTCGCGGAGCATTTATGACATCGACTGGGTGGAAGGGCTCGCCTACGGGCAGGTGCGCAAGCAGGAGGAGTACGAGATGTCCCGGTACTACTTCGAGATCGCGGACGTCGCCTTCCTCCAGGCCCAGTTCGACGGCCAGGAGAGCGAGGCGCGGCGCTGCCTCGAAGCCGGGCTCGTGCTCCCCGCCTACGAATGCGCCTTGAAGTGCTCCCACGCCTTCAACGTGATGGACGCGAGAGGCGCCGTCTCGGTGACCGAGCGCGTGGGCCTGATGAAGCGGGTGCGGGACTTGGCGATCGCCTGCGCCAAGGCGTACGTCCTCTCCCGCGAGAAGCTGGGCTTCCCGCTGCTGACCGGAGAGGCCCGCGAAGAGGTGGTGACGACGGAGGTGGCCGATGCCGCGCGGTGAGTATCTGTTGGAGGTGAGAAGCGAAGAGATCCCGGCCCGCATGCTCGAAGCGGGCCTCCGCGAGCTGGCCACCCGGGTGTTCGAGGAGCTGATGGCGCGGGGGATCGGCCCTCGCGAGGTCGAGACCGGCTACACCCCCCGCCGGCTCGTGCTGATCCTCTCCGGCCTTCCCGAGCGGGAGACCGACCGCGAGGAGCAGGTGATGGGCCCGCCCGTGCGCGCCGCCTTCGGCGCCGACGGCGCGCCCACCCAGGCGCTCCTGGGCTTCGCCAAGCGGACCGGGTTGGAGCCCGACCAGCTCGCCCGCGTGCAGACGGAGAAGGGCGAGTACCTCGCGGCCACGAAGAAGATCGAGGGCCGCGCCACGACCGACGTGCTCGCCGAGATCGT
>DATEIO010000869.1:0-8042 GCA_035278895.1 Thermoanaerobaculia bacterium
TCCGCCCGCGGCCGGGCTCGCAGAGGAGCCGCACGCGGTCCGCGGAGTCGAGATAGATCTGGTCGCTCCCGTCGAAATAGACGATCTCTCCGGCTTTCGGCTCGGAGATGCGCCGCCCCCGGCCGGCCGGGCGGGCGATGCGATGGGGCCCGTCGTCGGGCACGCAGAAAAACTGGAAGATCAGGTCCGGCTCGCGCTCCTCACCGGCAACGAATTGCCGGAGGCGGGCATCCAGAGCCTTGGCCAGAGCGGGCCGGTCGAAGGAGATCGAGAGGTGGATCCCGTGGAGCTCGTAGCGCTGATCGATGCGTGCTCCCTTCAACACAGGCCCCCCTGCCTGGGACACGGGGCCAGAGAGCCGCAGGGGGGCGGAGCTCTCCGGTCCCGGGAGCCTCCGCTCAGAAGTAGACCTGGGTGATCTGCCGCAGCAGTCCCAGCCTGCGCAGGCGCGGTGCGATGTAAGGCTTGCGGGCGACCATACAACCTCCTTTCTTCCGCAAAAACAGTTCTATTCCGCGGCTGCTCCTCTGTCAATGTTTTCGTTTGCTGAAGATATGTACTCAAGGGCAAGCGTACCGAGAGGAGCGTCCCGGGGATGGAGGCGCCGCGGCTTGAAGATTTCTTGACAACCCCGAGCCCCCTGACTAGACTCTGCCCACCTTCGTCGGTCATCCTGCGCGGGTGGAAGGGATCACCCCGCACGATCTTGGATGGATGCCGGGGAGCACGGGCTCTCTCGGGCGTCCCATGCCATGGCCGACGGGCTGGTCCCTGTTGGCCGGCCCGTCGTTTTTCTACCCTCCTCCCCCGAGCTCCGAGGAAAGCCTCCCGTGAAATGGCTCGCGATCTGGCTCCTGCTGACGGGGACCTACCTGCTCGGCCTGCTCGTCTCGTGGATCTTCGCCGGAGACTCAGGAGTCACGGCGGAGACCCTCGTCCACCTCGCCGTGATCCCCGCGGTCCAGGCCGTGGCGCTCGGGGTGGTGGCGTACGTGCGGGGGCAGCGGAAAAAGAATGATTAGAGCCGGCAGGATGCCGGCGCTCCCAGCGGGGGATCACCGCGCCGCCGGCCGCTCCCCCTTCCCCTCGAGATACCTCTTCGCCTCCGCCAGCTCCGCAGACCCCGAATCCGCCTGCTTCCAGATCTCGGTGAGCTTTCCGTAGTACCGGCGGGCCGCCTCGTCGTCTCCGCGCTTCGCGGCCACGCGGGCGGCTCCCAGGAGCGACGCTGTGCGGTTGGGCGTGCGCAGGAGCGAGAGGTCGAACTGCTTTGCCGCCTCCTCGACCCGGCCCAGCTCCAGAAGCGCTTCGCCGTAGAGCTCGTGGGAGGGCTTCATGGGGTCGGGCGGACCGGAGGGCGGAGAGAGGCGGGACTCCGCTTCGGCGGCCGCGGCGAGGAGCTTCAGGGCCTCGTCCGCGTTCCCCTTCTTCAAGGCCACGAGACCGGAGATCTGGTCCGCCAGGATCTCGGCGGGAGCCGCGCCCCGGTAGGGGGAATCGCCCGACTTCGCGAGCTCCCGGAGCTTGGCGGCGGCCTGCTCCGCCACGGCGAAATCGCCGCTTTGGGCCGCGCCCAGGCCCGCGGCGTAGAGAAGGATGCCGTCGCCCCGGCCGGGCTTCATGGCGCCGGCGCCGTGGCAGTGCGAGCCGCCCACCTCGGAGGCTTCGGCGGGGACCAGGTCCTTCCTCCACGCGCGGGTCTCGACGAGATAGCGGGCCTCCATCTCCTTGACGGTGGAGGTCACTCGCACGCTGTCGCTCGCCTTGCCCGCCGCGCGCACGGTCTCGAGCGTCTCCCGGGCCTTGCCGAGACGCCCCTGCTGCATGTAGGCGTAGAGCAGCCAGGAGAGGCTGTGGAAGTCCTGCTTGTCGATCGGATGCCCGCGCCGCTTCACCCAGTCCACGCTCGCGGCCCAGGCATCCTCGTTCGAGGCGACCGCCGAGGGCCAGTCCCCGATCTGGACGAAGATGTGCGATGGCATGTGCCGCGCGTGGTGGGCCGCGGGCGCGGTCTTGGCGTACAGGCGGGCGGCGCGCAGCCCGAGCGGCGCGTGGAGCGGATCGTCGTACGCGTGGATCATGTAGTGGAGCACGCCCGGATGCCCCGGCGCCCGGTCGAAGAGCTCCTCCAGGATCGCCGCCGCCTGGATGAGCGGCCGGTCGCGCGCGTCGCCCGGAGGGCCGGTCAACGCCGGCCCGATGAGCGAAAGGGTGTAGAAGCTCGCCGCCTCGATATCGTTGGGAGACTGCTCGTAGATCTTCCGCATCGCCTCGGCGTAGGCCGCGTCCCGCGCCCCCTTGTCCTCTTCTCCATAGAGGATCTCGACCGCCCCGAGCCATGCCTTCTCGCGCGCCGTGGGCGCCTTCGCCGCCCGCTCGGCCGGAGTCGGCGCCAGCCGCGCCAGGGTCGCCAGCGCCGCGTCCCGGTCCTGCTCCGACCAGATCGGGTGGTTGTACGTCATCGCCTCGCCCCAGTACGCCATGGCGAACCCGGGATCGGCCTTCTGCGCCTCGCGGAAGAGGTCTGCCGCCTCGTCATAGAAGAAGCTGTGGAGGGCGGCCACCCCCTGAAGGAAGGGGGCCTGCGCCGCGGGAGAGCCGGAGGTCGGGAAATCGACCGTGCCGAGCTCGGCAGCGTGCGCCGGGAGAGCGAGCAGCGAAACGACCAGGAACAGCCAAAGAGTGGATCGCATGGGGACAGCCTCCTCAGAAACGAAACTATACCCTCCGGCATCTTCTTTGTGGATCTTGAAGGGAAGGGCTTGCGTCCTCACTCATGCTGCCATAGCATAGAAAACGTTGTTTCCAGGTTGGGCCACGCACGCATTTTCCGGAGGGACGACGATGAATCGGACCGGGATTCTCCGCGGACTCTGCCTTTCCCTGCTCCTTGCCGCTCTCTCCTCACCTCCTGGAGAGGCCCAACCCGCCTTCCAGGTCAAGGACCTGAACACGGTCCGCTCCGAGGGCGTCCTTCCCTGGTATACCTCCAGGACCAGTTTTGCCGCCCTGGAAGACGTGGCCTTGTTCCGGGCGTCTGACGGGATTCACGGAATCGAGCTGTGGAAGAGCGACGGCACCCAGGCCGGCACCCGGCTGGTCGCGGACCTCTGCCCCGGCATCTGCTCTTCCGACCCCGGGGGCCTGACCGTCGCCAATGGGTCGGTCTTCTTCCTGGCGCGCAGCCTCAAAGCCTACGGCCTTGCCGGCGATGAGCTGTGGAAGACCGATGGCACCCCGGCCGGCACCGTCCGCGTCAAGGAGCTGTTCCCGGGAAGGGCGTTCGGCCATGGCGAAATCCTGGGGGAGATCGACGGGCTGCTCATCCTGGGGGTCGCGAGAGCCGACAACCGGTGGGAGCTGTGGAGGAGCGACGGAACCCCGGAGGGAACCTTCCTGTTGACGGAGATCCATACGCGCTCCTCCGACGACCCCTTCGTGCCGCTCACCCGTTTCGGCGGGAAGCTCTACCTGGCCGTCGAAAGCTTCGATTACGGGCGGGAGATCTGGACCACGGACGGGACCGCCGAGGGCACGGGCCTGCTCAAGGACATCGCCCCGGGCACGACCGACGGAGTCGGGACCTCGGCCGGGGTCGCCGGAGGCCGGGTGCTCTTCGCCGGGAACGGGCCCGAGGGCTCCGAGCTCTGGGCGACCGACGGCACCGAAGCGGGCACCGCTCTGCTCATGGACCTCCTGCCGGGTCCGGAGAGCTCCTATCCCGGCCCGATGTGGAGCCAGTTCGGGCAGGTCTTCTTCTTCGCCACCGACACGTTCGGCCGCCGGAATCCCTGGAGGAGCGACGGGACCTTGGCCGGCACCCGGCTCAGCCTGCCTCCCGCCTCCCTCTCTTCCCCCACCTCGACCCGCCTCGATCTGGGCTCCGCCAACGGTTTCTTCTTCTACCTGGAGTGGGAAGGAGCCGAGGGATGGCAGCTCTGGGCAACCGACGGCACCGAAGGCGGGGCCCGGAAGCTGCAGATCAACGGGCAGCAGTCCGGAATCGTCCTCGACGACCGGGGCCGGATCGAGGGCCCCCGCGCCTTCTTCGACCTCGACGGCACGCTGCTCTTCCAGGGAGACGACGGCTCGACCGGCGCCGAGCTGTGGAGGAGCGACGGCACCGCGGCCGGCACCTCCCTGGTCCTGGACCTGGGCTCCGGCTCTTCCTACCCCAGCGAGCTCACTCGGGCGGGAGACACCGTGTTCTTCCGCTCCGGATCCGCATCCCTCATGAACAGGCTGTGGAAGACCGACGGGACTCCGCAAGGGACCCGGCTGCTCACCGAGTTCGAGAGTTACCACAACCACGAGACCTTTTCGCTCCGGGAGCTGACCGCCGTCGGCGACCTCCTCCTGTTCGCGGGAGGCGATTACCCCTGGCAGCTGCGGAAAAGCGACGGCACTCCGGCAGGGACGACGCTGGTCGCGATGCTGCCGCCGAACGTCTTCCCTCACTATGTCGAGGGCTCCATCCTCTCCCGGGGGGACCTGGCCTTCTTCCAGGGAATGACGGAAACGTGGCAGCAAGAGCTCTGGAAGAGCGACGGCACCGAAGCCGGGACGGAGTCGCTCGGCGCTCCCCTGCCTCCCACCCGAGGGCTCTTGAAGGACTTCTCTGCCCTGCGCGGCGAGACGCTCCTCTTCGCCGGCCTCGACAGCGAGCACGGAGAAGAGCTGTGGCAGAGCGACGGCACGGAAGCGGGTACCTTCCTGCTGGCCGAGACCGTGGCCGGGCCGGACTCGCAGCCGCTGGGCCCCTTCGCGACCACCGGCCTCACCGTGTTCTTCGCGGCGGGAGGCGACGAGCTCTGGAAGAACGACGCCGGGGGGACCTCCCTCGTCCGCGCGCTCCCCGGAAATCCCTCGTTCGGAATCCGCTCGTTGACCGCGGTCGGCAACCGGGTCTACTTCTCCTACGACGACGGCACGAACGGCCGCGAGCTGTGGATGAGCGACGGCACCGAAGAGGGCACCCGGATGGTCGAGGACCTCGTCCCCGGACCGGGCTCCTCCCACCCCCGGGAGCTTCAGGCGCAAGGCTCCATCCTCGTCTTCTCGGCGACCGACGGTGTCCACGGAGTCGAGCTCTGGCGGAGCGACGGCACGAAGCTCGGAACCCGGATGCTCCAGGACGTCGCTCCGGGCGAGCTCCCCTCGAGCCCCACGGAATTCACCGCCTCGGGCTCGAACCTCTACTTCGCCGCGACGGACGGCACCACGGGCTTCGAGCTCTGGGCCCTCCCCCGGACGGCCCTCCTCTCCACTTTCACCGACGTTCCGGCGGATTCCTGGCCGTGGAAATTCATCGAGGCGCTGGCCGCGAGCGGGTTGACCGCCGGCTGCGAGGCGGACCGCTACTGCCCCTCCCAGGCCGTCACGCGCGCTCAGGCCGCGGTCTTCCTCATGGCCGGCCTCGCCCTGACGCGGCCCGCTCCCCCTCCCGGCACGGCGGTCAGCTTCGAGGACGTTCCCCCCTCGCACTGGGCGTGGAGCTCGATCACCCAGTTCGCCGCCGAGGGGTACACCAGCGGCTGCTCCCCGAACCGGTACTGCCCGGAAGCGCCCACCTCGCGCGCCGAGCTGGCCGTGTTCCTCCTCCGCGTCAAGCACGGGGCGGACTACGTGCCTCCTCCCGCGACCGGCACCCTGTTCGAGGACGTCCCTGCTGACTATTGGACGGCGGCCTGGATCGAGCAGCTCGCCGCCGAGGGGCTCACCGCCGGCTGCGCCCCCCACCGTTTCTGCCCCGGGCAGGCCGTCACCCGGGCCGAGATGGCCGTGTTCCTGGCGCGGACCTTCGAGCTGGCCGTGCCTTAAGGCCGCTCGCTCGCGGGCTCCTGGAAGACCCGCCAGTTGTCGAGGCGGAGAGCGGTCAGCTCGCGGCCCCAGGCACAGCCGGTGTCCAGGGCCGCGACGCCGTTCTTCACCTTGAGGCCGAGCGCGGCCCAGTGGCCGAAGATCACGGTGGACCCGGCGCTCTTGCGATCGGGAAACGAAAACCAGGGCGTGCACCCCTTGGGAGCGTCCTTGGGCGGACCGCTGAACTCGGCGCACATCCGGCCACCCTCGTCGAGAGTGCGCAGCTTCGCGAAACCGGCCAGGGCCGCGCGCGTCCGTTCTCCGCCCGAGAGGCTGTCCTTCCACCGCTCGGGCGTCTTCTGATCGATGCTCGCCAGGATCTTCGGAGCGTCCTCCCCCTGCAGCCCCTCCTCCACCTCGCGGGCCAGGCGCTCAGCCTGCTTCACGCTCCAGGAAGGGAAGAGCCCGGCGTGAACGAGCACGGCCTCGCCTTCCCGGTGCAAGAGCGGCCGCGCGCGGAGCCACGCCAGAAGGTCATCTCTGTCCGGCGCCTCGAGCACCTCGGTGAGCGTGTCCCGCCGCTTGGCTGCCGAAACGCCCGCGGCCCGCGCCAGCAGATGGACATCGTGATTGCCGAGAACGGCCACCATCCGCCCATCCAGGTTCGCCGCCCACCGCAGCACGTCGAGCGACCGGGGCCCGCGGTTCACGAGATCGCCCACGAGCCACAGGCGATCCTGCCGGGGATCCCACTGCACGCGGTGCAAAAGACGCTGGAGCGTCTCGTAGCAGCCGTGAACGTCCCCGATCGCGTAGGTTGCCATGGGCGGTAAAGATCTCGCAGCAGAGCTGCGGATGCAACCGCTTTGCCCGCCCTACAGCCCCCCCAGCCACGGATATCCCCGGTCCTCCCAATACCCTCCCGGCTGCTCCGCCGTGAACGTCATCTTCGTCAGGTACTTCGTCATCTTGTACCCGAGCTTCACCGGCGCGTAGAGCCGCAGCGGCGCGCCGCGGGCGGGGGTGAGCGGGCGGTCGTTGAAGGCGTAGGCGAGGATGGTCTGGGGGTGCATCGCGCTCTTCAGGTCCCAGCCGTTGTAGAAGCCGCGGTCGAAGGAGTCGAAGCGGAGGTATTGCGCCTCGTCCGTGGGCTCGACAAGGGCGATCACGCTCGACAGCGGCGCGCCCGTCCAGGTTCCGATGGCGGACCAGCCTTCGACGCAGTGGTGCTTGACCGTGTAGGTCACCCGCGGCAGCGCCTGGAGCATCTCGAGCGTCAGCCGCTGCGGACGCCGGACGAGGCCGCCGGCCTCCAGGCTCCAGGTCGCCGGGTCCACGCGCGGGATCGGGCGCGACCGCGCATAGGCCGGAAAGTCCTTCTCCGGCGTGCGGTCCGCGATCGGATACTCGGGAGCCGGGCGGCTCTGCGAAGAGAGCCACTCCCCCACCCGGTCGTTGAAGCGGGACGTGCCGTGGAGCGCCGGCACCAGCGGACCGCCCTGCCAGCCGCAGGCGGCGGCGAGCGAAGCGGTGCCCGCGGACAGCCCCAGGCGCAGAAGGTCGCGGCGGGACAGCGGACGGGGGTCAGTCATGGCTCGGAAACCTCCCCCGGTACCAGCCGGTGATCATCGCCCGCAGCGAAGCGGGGTCCACCAGGAGCACCAGGGCCACGTGAACGGCGATGAACGCGACGAAGATCCAGACCGCCCAGAAATGCCAGTAGCGGGCGAGCTCATAGCCGCCGAAGAGCGCCGTGAGCCACGAGAGCTGGACCGGCTTGTAGACCGCAAAGCCCGAGAGCACCGAAAGCGCGCCGAGGAGCACGATCGACGTGTACGCGAGCTTCTGGAGCGCATTGTGCTTCCCCTGCGGCGGGTGCTCCTTGCGCAGCCGCAGGTAGTAGAGCTGCATCTGCACGGCCCGGGGCACGTCCCGCGGCCGGAACAGGAGCGAGCGCCACTCCCCCGAAAACGCGAGATAGACGAGGTAGACAAGCCCCGTGATCACGAACGGCCACGCCAGGGCGAAATGCCACGAAAGGCCGCCCGCGAGCCAGCCGCCGAGGCGGGCCCACTTCGGGAAATAGTCGCCGTCCCACGGATTCGGAAAATACGGCCCGCCGCGCAGGCCGAAATGCGGAAACGCGTGGTAGATCTGAAGGCCGCTCGCGATCATCCCCACGAGCAGCACGGCGTTCGCCCAGTGCGCGAGGCGGACCACCCCGTGATGGCGCTTCACCA
>DATEIO010000870.1:0-2203 GCA_035278895.1 Thermoanaerobaculia bacterium
TGGACTTCTGGCGGAGGTCCGGAAAGGGAGTCGAGCCCGAGCCCTTGGACGACCTGCTCCTCACCAGCCCGCCCGAGGCGGACGGCGACCTGCGCCTGACCGTCCGCCAGGCCCTCGCCCAGCTCGCCCCCGAGTCGAGAACAGCGCTCGTGACCGCCTACTTCGGAGACCTGACCTACGAAGAGACCGCCGGCCGCCTCGGGCTCCCCGTGGGCACGCTCAAATCCCGCATTCGCGTGGGACTCCGGGCGCTGCGGGAGAGGTTGACGGCGACGGCTCCGTAATCTCGGAAACATCCCTCCCCCCGTCCGTTGTTATCTCTTCGCGGGGGTTCAGCGTCGAGAGATATACTGACCTTCCCGCGGCATTCCGCCGGGACCTCAGAAAGCCACATTCCAGGAGGGAGATCTTCCTCGATGTCGATATCCGAGAAGGAGCACCACAACGTCGACAACTACCACCAGGTCGTGATCCTGGGCTCGGGGCCGGCCGGGTTGACGGCGGCTCTCTACGCGGCGCGGGCGGACCTGGCTCCGCTGGTGCTCGAGGGCAACCAGCCGGGCGGGCAGCTCACCATCACCACGGACGTCGAGAACTTCCCCGGCTTCCCCGAGGGCATTCTCGGCCCTGAGCTGATGGACCGGATGCGCGAGCAGGTCCGGCGCTTCGGCGCCAAGGTCAAGTTCGAGCAGGTAGTGGACGTCGACCTGACGAGCCGCCCGTTCACCCTCAAAACCGACGAGAACAGCTACCGCGCGGGCGCCCTGATCGTGGCGACCGGCGCCACGGCCAAGCTCGGCGGCGTGCCCGGCGAGATGGAGCTCATGGGCTACGGCGTGTCCGCCTGCGCGACCTGCGACGGCTTCTTCTTCCGCGGCAAGGAGGTCGTCGTCATCGGCGGCGGCGACTCGGCCATGGAGGAGGCGACCTACCTCACCAAGTTCGCGAGCAAGGTCACCATCATCCACCGCCGCCGGGAGCTGCGGGCGTCGAAGATCATGCAGGATCGCGCTTTCGCCAATCCCAAAATCGCCTGGATCTGGGACAGCGTGGTCACCGAAGTCGTGGGCACGCGCGAGGGCGGCGTGACGGCCGTGAAATTGCACAACAAGAAGACGGGATTGGACAGCGAATATCCCACCCAGGGCGTCTTCTATGCGATCGGGCACCAGCCCAACACCGCCCTCTTCAAGGGCAAGCTCGAAATGAACGACGTGGGGTACATCAAGGTCCAGGACCCCACGACCCGGACCAGCGTCCCCGGAGTGTTTGCCGCGGGCGATGCCATGGACCCCATCTACCGGCAGGCCATCACGTCTGCCGGCGCAGGCTGCCGCGCGGCTATCGATGCCGAGCGCTGGCTCGAGGAGCTTCAAGACTGATGCTTGGAAGGCCATCATCCCAGATCAAGACCGTCGGAGCGCTGAAGGCCGCCGGATACCGGCCCCGCTCCGTCAAGCAGGAAATCCGCGACAACCTGAGGAAGCGGCTCAAGAACGGCGGGCCCCTCTTCCCCGGCATCCTGGGCTACGACCGCACGGTGATCCCCGCGGTCGTCAACGCCTTGCTCGCCGGCCACGACTTCATCCTCCTGGGCCTGCGCGGCCAGGCCAAGACCCGGATCCTCCGCGCGCTCGTCACCCTGCTCGACGACGAGACTCCGGTCCTCGCCGGCTCCGAATTGAACGACGACCCGCTGGCGCCCATCTCCACCCGCGGAGAGCGCCTCCTCGCCGAGGCGGGCGACGATGCCCCGGTCGAGTGGATGGACCGGGAGTCGCGCTACAACGAGAAGCTCGCCACGCCGGACGTGTCGATCGCCGACCTCCTGGGCGACATCGACCCGATCAAGGCTGCGACCCGCAAGCTCACCTTTGCGGACCCCGAGGTCATCCACTTCGGCATCATCCCGCGCACCAACCGGGGGATCTTCGCGATCAACGAGCTGCCGGACCTCGCCCCTCGCATCCAAGTGGGCCTGTTCAACATCCTCGAAGAGCGGGATCTCCAGATCCGCGGCTTCCCCGTGCGCATCCCGCTCGACATCCTGATGGTCTTCTCCGCGAACCCGGAGGACTACACGAACCGCGGCAGCATCATCACGCCGCTCAAGGACCGGATCTCGTCCCAGATCCTCACCCACTACCCGCCCGAGGCGCAGATCGCCGCGGACATCACCCGCCAGGAGGCGTGGACCGAGCGC
>DATEIO010000871.1:0-5278 GCA_035278895.1 Thermoanaerobaculia bacterium
AGGTGCCGCCTCCACCAGTCGATCTCGCGCTCCAGGGCTTCGCCCGTGAGCCACTCCCGCTGCCAGCGCGCATAGTCCGCGTACTGCACCGGCAGAGGCGGCAGGGGGAGGCCGGCGTAGAAGGCGGAAACCTCGTGGACGAAGACGCCCATGGACCAGCCGTCCGACGCGATGTGGTGCATGGCCACGGCGAGCAGGCGCTCTGAAGGCCCGAGGCGCAGCAGGCGGACGCGGAGGACCGGCCCCGTCTCCAGGTCGAACGGCCGCAGCGACTCCTCGCGCGCGATCCGCTCCGCCTCGGCCTGGCGATCGGGGAGCGCCGAAAGGTCGATCACCGGCATCAGCACGTCCGGCACGGGGCCGATCACCTGGACCGGCTGGTTCCCCCGGGTGGCGAAGCGGGTGCGGAGAGCCGCCTGCCGGCGAACCAGCTCATTGAGCGCCGCGGCGAGAGCGGCCTCGTCCAGCTCTCCCTCCAGGCGGAGCACCGGGTGCATGTTGTAGGCCGCGCTCCCGGGATCGAGCTGGTGGATGAACCAGAGCCGCTGCTGGGCAAAGGAGAGCGGCGGGTCGTCCACCTGCGGCCGAGCCACGAGGGGCGGGGCGGACGACGCCTCCCCCGCCGCGAGCAGGCCGGCCATGCCCCGGATCGTAGGCCGCTCGAACAGGGCGCGCAGGGGGATCTCGACGCGGAAGGCGTCCCGGATCCGCGACAGGAGCTGGGTCGCCAGAAGCGAGTGGCCGCCCAGGTCGAAGAAGCTCTCCGTGACGCCCGGGTGCTCGACGGGAAGCACCTCGGTCCAGAGGTCGGCCAGGAGCTGCTCCTCGGGCGTCTCCGGCGGGACGTGCTCCTCGGCTCTCCCGGCGCGATCCCGTCCGGGATCGGGGAGCAAGCGGAGGTCGATCTTGTCGGCCGAGGTCTTGGGCAGCGCGTCCAGGAAGACGAAGGCCGTGGGGACGAGGGCCTCCGGAAGGCTTTCCCCCAGGAACCGGCGCAGCTCGGCGACCGTGGGCCGGGGCGAGGCGGCCATCCAGGCCACGAGCTCCCCGCTCCGCGCGCCGACCGTGGCCTCGCGCACGGCCGGGTGCCGCAGCAGGGCGGCCTCGACCTCGCCCGGCTCGATGCGCACGCCCCGGACCTTGACCTGCTGGTCCGCGCGGCCGAGGAACTCGATCTCGCCGTCCGGCAGGCGGCGTCCGAGGTCGCCCGTGCGGTAGAGACGGTCTCCAGGCCGGCCCCACGGGTCGGGCCTGAAGCGGTCGGCCGTCAGGTCCGGCCGGCCGAGATATCCCCGGGCGAGCCCCACACCGGCCACGGCGATCTCCCCGGGCACCCCCAGGGGCACGAGCCCGAAGCGGTCGTCCAGCAGGTGGATGCGGACGTTGGCCATCGGCCGGCCGAGGGTGATCGGGTCCCCCGCCCGGAGAGGCTTGAACGAGGCGCTCACCGTCACTTCCGTGGGGCCGTAGTCGTTGATGAAGAGCCGGCCCGGGGCCCAGCGTTCGGCGAGAGCGGGCGGGCAGGCCTCGCCGCCCACGATGACGAGCGCCAGATCCGGCAGCGCCACGGGCGGCAGGGCCGAGAGAGCGGTGGGCGTCAGCGTGAGCACGGTGATCCGCCTCTCCACGAGGAGGCGCGCCAGGGGCTCTCCGGGCAGCACGGCCTCCCGGCTGGCGAAGTGAAGCTCCGCACCGGCCCACCACGCGATGGCGATCTCGGCGACCGAGGCGTCGAAGCTCGGTGCGGAGGCCTGGAGGAGGCGGTCTTCCGGACCGACCCCGAAGGAGAGGGCCTGGGCCGCGGCCAGGTTCACGACCCCCCGGTGGACGGTCGCGACGCCCTTGGGGCGGCCGGTCGATCCCGAGGTGTAGAGCACGTAGGCCAGGCGGTCCGGATCGGCCGCGAGCGGCGGGAGCGGGCCCTCCGCGGCCGTGGACAGCGCTTCCGCCAGGGTCTCCTCGGTGAGGAGGAGGGCGACTCCCGCGTCTTCGAGGACCCAGTCAAGGCGCTCCCGGGGCCACGCCGGATCGAGGGGCACCCAGGCCGCGCCGGCCTTCAGGACCCCCAGGATGCTCACGGCGAAGCCCACCGAGCGGTTGACGGAGAGGCCCACCCGGACCTCGAGCCCGGCGCCTCTTTCGCGCAGAGAGCGGGCGAGACGGCCGGCGCGGGCGTCGAGCTCACGGAAGGAGACCGTCTCCCGCTCGTCCACGGCCGCCACGGCGCCGGGTCGCTCGCGGACCTGCCGCTCGAACAGCTCGTGGAGCAGGAGGGGCGGAATGGGGGCCGCATGGTCGTTCCACTCGGTTGCGAGCTGGCTCCGCTCCGCCGCGGAGAGGAGCGGTAGGTCGCCCACGGGCTGGTGCGGGTCGGCCACGAGGCCGGTCAGGAGGAGGGTGGCATGGTCCAGCATCCGCTCGATCGTGGTGGCAAAGAAGAGACCGGCGTTGTAGTAGGCCGAGAGCGCGAGCCCGCGCGGGCTTTCGACGAGCGAGAGGGTGAGGTCGAACTGCACCGAGTCCGCCGCGACCGGGAGAGCCGACATCCGGATCGGCCCCTCCGCAGAGTCTTCGGGCGGCGCCGCGGCCATCACGAACATCACCTGGAAGATCGGCGTGTGGCGGAGGCTCCGCTCGGGGGAGAGGTCTTCCACCAGCTTCTCGAAGGGGACGTCCTGGTGCGAATAGGCGCCGAGCGCCGCCTCGCGCACGCCGTCCAGGAGGCCGGCGAACCCCAAGTCCCGCCGGACCCTTATGCGCAGGGCGAGCGTGTTGGCGAAGAAGCCGATCAGGTCTTCGAGCTCCCGGCGGCCGCGGTTGGCGATCGGGGTGCCGACCACGAGATCGTCCTCCCCCGTGTGCCGGGCGAGGAGGAGGTCCACCAGGGCGAGGCCGGCCATGAACGGCGTGGCCTCGCGGGAGCGGGCGAGGCGCAGGAGGCCGGCCGCGGCCGGCTCCGGCAGAGGCCGCGAGCGCTGGGAACTGCGGACGGTCTCGACGGCCGTGCGCGGGCGGTCGAACGGCAGGCCGAGCACCGGCGGAGCGCCGGCGAGCCGCTCCCGCCACCAGGCGACCTCCTGCTCCAGGACCTCGCCCGCGAGCCAGCTCCGCTGCCAGCGCGCGAAGTCCGTGTACTGGACCGGAAGCGGAGGCAGGGGGAGTCCGGCGTAGAGGGTCGTGACCTCGTGAACGAAGATCCCGATCGACAGGCCGTCCGACACGGTGTGGTGCATGGAGACGGCGAGCCAGCGCTCGGTTCCTCCCAGCCGGAGGAGGCACGCCCGGAGCACCGGCCCGCGCTCGAGATCGAAGGGGCTCAGGGCCACCTCGCGGACGATCCGCTCCCCTTCCCTCTCGCGCAGGCCCGCTGGAAGCGCCGAGAAGTCGGCGACCGGGGCCACGAAGGCGGGCACGGGATCGATCCTCTGGACCGCCTGCCCGCCCTGGGCAACGAAGCGGGTCCGCAGCGACTCCTGCCGGCGGACCACCTCGCGCAAGGCCGCTTCGAAGGCCGCCTCGTCCAGGTCTCCTTCGAGGCGGAGGGCCTGGAAGATGTTGTAGGCCGAGCTTCCCGGGTCGAGCTGGTCTAAAAACCAGAGACGCTGCTGGGCGAAGGAGAGCGGGGCCTCGTCCCTTCCGGGATACCGGGTGAGCGGCGGAACGGGGGAAGCCGCGCCGCTCTCCGCGAGGAGCTCCGCCATCCCCGCGATCGTCGGCCGCTCGAAGAGGGCGCGCAGGGGAAGCTCGACGCCGAAGGAGGTCCGCAGGCGCGACAGGAGCCGGGTCGCGAGAAGCGAGTGGCCTCCCCGGTCGAAGAAGTCGTCGTGGACGCCGATCTCGTCCCCCCCCAGAAGCTCCCGCCAGAGCGCGGCGAGCGTCTCCTCCACCGGGGTGCGCGGCGCCACGATCCCCTCCCCTGCAACCCGCTCCGGGGCGGGCAGGGCGCGCCGATCGATCTTGCCCGTGCGGGTGAGCGGCAGGGCGGGGAGCACGACCACGTCCGCCGGCACCATGTAGCCCGGCAGGCGGCCGGCGAGGAAGGCGCGGACGTCGCCTGGCGGGATCTCCGCTCCGGGCCGCGACACGACATAGGCCACGAGCCGGCCATCGCGGACGATCACCACGCTCTCGCGGACTCCGGGGAAGCGGGCCAGGGCCGCCTCGATCTCGCCGGGCTCGATGCGGAAGCCGCGGATCTTGACCTGGGCGTCCGCCCGGCCCGCGAATTCGACGCCGCCGTCCGGCCGGTAGCGCCCCAGGTCGCCCGTGCGGTAGCGGCGGGTCTCTCCGTCATCCGGCAGGAACCGCTCGGCGGTGAGGCCCGGGTCGTCCAGGTATCCGAGCGCCAGGTGGGCGCTCCGCATATGGATCTCCCCGAGCTCGCCCACGCCCGCGAGCGCCCCTTCCGGATTGAGCACGAGGAGCTGGGCGTCCTCCATGCCGCGGCCCAGGGGGAGCACCTCGCGGCCGGGGCGGACGTCTCGGGGGACGACGAAGAAGGAGACCGAGCGCTGCGTCTCGGTCGAGCCGTAGAGGTTGATGCAGGTGATGCCCGGCGCCACGTCATAGAGGCGCTCGACGTCCGTCCGCTTCAGGAGGTCGCCCACCACGAAGGCGCGGCGGAGCGACGGCATGCCGACCCCCGTCTCCTCCGCGGACTGGACGAGCAGCTCCAGCATGGCCGGCGTGAGATGGAGGACGGTCACGCCCTCGCGCCGCACCCAGTCCGCGAGGTAGCCCGGGCTCCCGATCCGCTCGGGGTCCGGCACGCACAGGGCCGCGCCGAGCCAGACGGGGGTAAAGAGGTCCCGCTGGAGGGGATCGTGGGAGAGGGCCGACAGCATGCCGAAGCGGTCCTCCCCCGAGAGGCCGAAGCGCTCCGCCATCCACGGGTAGAAGTGGGTGAGCGGCCCGTGCCGCCCCGCAACCCCCTTGGGCCGGCCCGTGGAGCCCGAGGTGAAGGTGACGACCGCCAGATCCTCCGGCCCCACCGCGACGGACGGCCCGCCCCTGGGGAGGTCTGCGGGCAGCTCGACGCGAAAAACGCCTTGAAGCTCCGCCTCCACCTCGGGTGGCGGGGGCGCGGCCCCGGCGATCGCCACGAAGGCGGCGGGCCGGCCGATGCGGAGGTAGTCCCCGAGCCGCGAAGGGGGATAGGCCGGGTCCAGAACGAGGAACGCGGCGCCCGCGCGGAGCGCCCCGAGGACCGCGCCCGGGAGCGCGGCGCTGCGGTGCGCCCAGACCGCCACGACCTCCCCCCGGCCGATCCCGCGGGAGG
>DATEIO010000872.1:0-9873 GCA_035278895.1 Thermoanaerobaculia bacterium
CCTGGCCAAGGTGGACGGCACGGCCAAGGGCGGCATGGTGGTCGCCATCGCCCGCGAGCTCAAGCTCCCCGTGCTCTACCTGGGCGTGGGCGAGAAGGCCGACGATCTGGTGGATTTCCGTCCCCGGGAGTTCGCCTCTGCTCTCATCGGTTGAGGCTCTCCGCAGGGCCCTCCGTCTCGCTGCCCGCGGACGCTACCGCACCTCTCCCAATCCCATGGTCGGCGCGCTCGTCGTCCAAAACGGCGAGGTCGTGGGGAGCGGCTGGCACCAGCAGGTGGGCGGACCTCACGCCGAGGTCCACGCCCTGCGCGAGGCGGGGGAGCGCGCCCGCGGTGCCACGCTCTACGTGACGCTCGAACCCTGCTCCCACCACGGCTGCACGCCTCCGTGCGTGGACGCGGTCCTGGCCGCGGGGATCGCCCGGGTGGTGGCGTGCCACGGCGATCCGGACCCGCGGGTCTCCGGCCGGGGTTTCGCGAAGCTCCGGGAAGCCGGGGTGGAGGTCGAGACCGGCCTTCTCGCCGAAGAGGCGGTCCGCCTGAATCTCCGCTTCCTCGTGGCGGCCGTCCAAAAACGGCCCGAGGTGACGCTCAAGTGGGCGATGAGCCTGGACGGCCGCATCGCGACCGCCATCGGCGAGAGCCAATGGATCTCCTCGCCCGAAGGGCGGCGCTGGGCGCTCGCTCTGCGCGAGGAGCACGACGCCACGCTCGTGGGGAGCGGCACAGCGCTGGGGGACGATCCCCGCCTCGACCGCCGGCTCGGGCTCGCCGGGGCTCCCAACGTCCGCGTGGTGATGGACCGCCGTCTGCGCACACCGCCCACGGCCCGTCTCTTCACGGTCCCCGGGACGGTGCTGATATACACTCAATCGACCGGCGGGGAGAGGGGCCAGGCCCTCGCAGAACGGGGGGCGACGGTGGTGGAGCTGCCCGCAGTCGAGCCCGCCGCCGTGCTCGCCGATCTCTATCTCCGCGGCGTGCGGAGCGTGCTCGTCGAAGGCGGCGGGGAGATCCACGCGAGCTTCGTGGCGAGCGGCTGCTGGGACCGGTTGATGGTCGATTGCGCGCCGCTCCTGATCGGAGGCCGGAACGCCCCGGGACCGCTAGGAGGCGAGGGTTTCCCATCGCTTGCCGGGGCGGCGCGCCTCGAAGGGCTGGAATCGCGGAGGCGCGGAGGCGACCTTATTTTGACGGGAACTAGACAGGGATGTTTACAGGCCTTGTTGTCGAGCGTGGGCGTCTGATCGGGGACCCGGAGCCGTCGGGCCAGGGCGGAGTGCGCCTCCGGATCGGCCATTCGCCGGAGCTTTCCGCGCGCCTGTCGATCGGCGCGAGCCTCGCCGTCTCCGGCGTGTGCCTCACGGTCACGGAGATGGGGGAGGCACGGGCCGCCGTCGAGCTGTCCCCGGAGACCCTTTCCCGCACCAACCTCGGGGAGCTGCGGGGCGGGGACGAGGTGAACCTGGAGCCCGCGCTCCGCATGGGCGATCCCCTGGGCGGCCACTGGGTGCAGGGCCACGTGGATGGCACGGCCCGCGTGGTGGACCGGCGGGATCTGACGGACCATCGCGTCCTCGCGTTCTCGATCCCCGAAGACCTGGCCGTCTTCCTGGTGGAGAAGGGCTCGGTCACCGTGGACGGCGTCTCGTTGACCGTCTCCGCCCTGCTTCCCGACCGCTTCGAGGTGGCGCTCATCCCCCACACGCTCGAGGTGACGACCCTGTCGCGCCTCGCGCCCGGCGACCGGGTCAACCTCGAGGTGGACGTGCTCGGCAAGTACGTGCAGCGTATCCTGGCCGCCCGGGGCCTCGTGGCCCCCCTCCCTGAGAGCAGCTCGCCGTGACCTTGTTTTCGTCGGAGCTTCCGGGAATCGAGAAGCCGTCGTCCCAGCTCCCGGAGCCCGGGCGGTTCTGGATCCACTACAGCCCGCGCGGCTGGGAGACGCCCGAGCGCCCCTGGGTGAACCTCGCCGCCGGCACCCTAGGCGAGTGGGGTAAGAGCCCCAAGGGGAAGGCGACCGACCTGGCCGCCCTGGCCGAGACTTCGCTCGACGACGTCCTCTACCTGCCGCCTGTCCCACCCCGCCGGGCCGCAGCGCGGGACGAGCTCGGCCGCGCCCGGCTCGTGGGTGGCACCCCCGTGCTCCTCCAGCTCTTTCCCGGCGAGGAGTCGACCGTGCCCGCCGTGGCCGGAGCCGCGTTCGTCTTCGATCTTCTTGCCGCCTTGCTCGATCGCGATCTCGGCGTGCTCCGCCGTCTGCCCGCCGGGTCCACGGCCGCCTGGCCTCTCCTCCCCGGGCTCACGGACGATCCGGCCCTCTGGGAGCTGGGCTGCCGCGATCTCGCCGCAGCCGGGGCGCGCTGCGTCCAGGCCGTCTCCCTGGCCCTCTCTCCCGCGGACCGGCGCCGGCTGGCCGAGCGGTGGGGTAAGGACCGCGAGGAGGAGACCTTCGAAGCCCTCTTCCACAAGGAGCCCCCCTCCGAGCGCGCGTTCGCCCGCGTGGCCCATCGCCACGGCCTGGAGCCCTTCCTGCCGCGCCCCCTGCCCCGGCCGCCCGTGCTCGGCGCGAGCAACCGCAGGATCGGCGCGGCCCTGGCGCTCGCCGGCGAGCTCTGGCTGCGCCTCGGCCGGCCGGTGGAGCAGGGGCAGTCCTTCTACCGCGCCGCCCGCTGGGTGGACAAGACCCACTACGACGTCGAGGCTCTGGCCCGCGAAGGGAACCTGGCCGTCCTCCCCTTCGATGCCTTGAGCCGCGAGATCGTGACCCACCTCATCGAACAGGACGCCTCGGACCGGTTGGACGGACTGCTCGCCGAATACGTTTCCGAACAGGAGGATGCTGAATGAAAAGCGGGTTTGTGGTGGTCTTCTTCTTCCTGGTCATCGCCGCCCCTGCCCGGGCCGCCTGGGACGTCCGTCCCGACGCGCCCCAGGAGGACTTCGAGCTCTTTCACCGGCGGTTCAGCGGCGACGTCTACCATTACCCGCGGCACGGCGCGGCGCCCCTGGGGTTGATCGGATTTGAAGTCTACGCCGACGTGGCCGTGGACCAGGATTTCGGTGACGAGCCGTTCGTGGACACAGTGCTGGACGACGATCCCACGGGGGATCTCCTCGCGATCGGCCGGGTGGGCGTGCGCAAGGGGCTGCCCGGCGGCATCGATCTGGGAGTGGCGTATGGGCGGGCGATCGAGGGGGATTTGAAGTTCATTTCGGCCGATGTCCAGTACGCGATCCTCAAGGGCGGCGTCGTGAAGCCCGCTCTTTCATTGCGGGTGACCGGGACCCGGACGCTCGGTTCCGACGTCTACGACCTCGACCAGTACGGCGGCGAGCTTCTGCTGAGCAAGGGGTTCACCGTGCTCACGCCCTACATCGGCGGGGGCGTCGTCTACAGCAAGGGAACCTTGAACCGGACGATCGGCTCGGAATTGGAAGAAAGCGACACGCAGGGGATCGTCTACGCGGGGGTCACCCTGAACCTTCTGCTCCCCAAGATCACGGTCGAGGTCGAGAAGGCCGACGTGGTCCAGGGGGCGATCCGAGTGGGATTCGGCTTCTAGAAGGAGCTTTCCGATGGACTGGATCGATCTGCGTTCCGACACCGTCACACGGCCCGACGAGGAGATGCGGCGGGCCATGGCCGAGGCCGAGGTGGGGGACGACGTCTTTGGCGAAGACCCGACCGTGCTGCGCCTCGAAGAGGAGGCTGCCGCGGCCGTGGGCCTGGAGGCGGCGCTCTTCGTCCCCTCCGGCACCATGGGCAACCAGATCGCGCTCCACGTCCACGGCCGGCCCGGGGGCGAGGTGATCTGCGACACGCTGAGCCACATCGTGAGCTACGAGATGGGGGCGATGGCCGCGCTCTCCGGGCTCCTCCCGCGCGCCCTCCCATCGCCCCAGGGGCTGCTCGAACCCGCGGCCGTCGAGGCCGCCATCAATCCGGACGTCTCCTACCGCGCCCGGACCGTGCTCATCGCGGTCGAGAGCTCCCACAACATGGCGGGCGGAACCCTCTACGACCGGCCGCGCCTTGAAGCGATCCTGGAGGTGGCCCGCCGCCACCGCCTGCCGGTCCACTTCGATGGCGCCCGGGTGTTCAACGCGGCCCTGGCGCTGGGGACCACGGTTCCCGCCCTCTCCGCCGGCTTCGACTCGCTGATGTTCTGCCTGTCGAAGGGGCTCGGCGCTCCCGTGGGGTCTCTGATCTGCGGCAGCCGCTCTTTCGTCCAGGAGGCCCGGCGGGTGCGGAAGATGCTCGGCGGCGGCATGCGCCAGGTGGGCGTGCTCGCGGCGGCCGGGCGGGTCGCGCTGAGGAAGGGGCCCGCGCGCCTGGCGGAGGACCACGAGAATGCCGCCCGCCTCGCCCAGGCTCTCGCGGAGATTCCGGGGATCGAGCTCGACCCCGCGACCGTGCGGACCAACATCGTCATCTTCCGTCTCACCCCGGAAACCGGCCCGGCGATGGACTTCCTCGGCCGCCTGAAAGAGGCCGGCGTGCTGGGCGTGCCGGTGAGCCGCGACCAGGTGCGCCTCGTCACCCACCGGGACGTGTCCCGCGAGCGGGTAGACGAGGCGATCGGGAAAATCCGCAGCGTGGTGGGAGTGACGGTTTAAGGCAGCTTCACGACCAGATCGATCTCGACCAGCGCGCCCTTGGGAAGGGCTGCGACCTGCACGGTCGAGCGGGCCGGGCGGTGGTCTCCCATCACCTCGCCGTAGAGGGTGTTGAGCTTGGGGAAGTCGGCGAGGTCGATCACGTAGACCGTGGCCTTGACCACGTTCGAGAACGTGCAGCCCGCCGCGGCGAGCACGGCCCTCAAGTTCGCGAGCACCTGGCGGGCCTGGGCCTCGAAGCCGCCGGCCACCATCTAGCCCGTGGCCTGATCGAGGGCGATCTGCCCGGAGGTGTAGAGCCAGCCGTCCACCTCGACGGCCTGGGAGTACGGGCCGATGGCCCGGGGAGCGTCGTCCGTGTGGTGATGCCGCATGCCGTTCCTTTCTAGGATTCCATGACGCCGATGTAGGGGAGGTTGCGATAGCGCTCGTCGAAGTCCAGGCCGTAGCCCACCACGAAGAGCGGCTCGATCTCGAAGCCGCGGTAGTCGATCTGGACGTCGACCTCCCGGGCCGCGGCCTTGTCGAGGAGCGCGCAGAGCTTGACGCTCCGCGCTCCGCGGAAGCGCAGGAGGTCCAGGATCGTGCGCAGCGTCCAGCCCGTGTCCACGATGTCCTCGATCAGGAGCACGTCCTTGCCGCGGATCGACAGGTCCAGGTCCTTGCGGATGCGGACCTCGCCCGCGGTGGTGCCCGCGCCGTAGGAGGACGTCTGGAAGAAGTCGATCGCCAGCGGGATCTTGAGCTGCTTCAAGAGATCCACCAGGAAGAAGACCGAGCCTTTCAAGACCCCTACGCAGATGAGCCGGTCGCACTCCGCGTAGTCGCGCTCGATCTCCGCGGCGATCTCGGCCACCCGCCTCTCCAGGTCCTCCTGCGGGATCAAAACGCGAACTCTGTTTTCCTTTGCTGCCGTCATGGCGTAATATTCCCAAAGCCTAATAAGGGTTGAACCTCGATGACGACCGTTCAGGAGCTGAGCGTCCTTCACCGTCGCTACGCCGACGTCTCCCACCGCTTCCGGGCGGCTTGGACCTACCACCAATTTCTGCAGAGCCTGGGGAAGACCCTTCTCCAGCGCGTGGAGGACGTCCACTCCACCGAATTCCAGAGCCTCTACGCCGGGTTGAAGGAGATCTCGCAGAGCCTGAACGCCTCGGAGGGTGAGAAAGTCCGGGCGAGGCTCGAGGCCATCGACCGGCGACTCACGGAGCTCGTCGAAGCGCTCGACGCAGAGGATAGCAAAGTCACGCCCGACTTGCTGCGCCAGTTCTTCCGCCGGGTGAAGAACTACGACGACAAGATCCTGACGCAGCTCGTCAAGTTCCACCTCTACGCGCACCCCATCGGCGTCCCCTGGCTCACGGAGCGGCTCGACAAGGTGGACTTCCTCCTCGCCCGCCTCTCCGAGGAGGTGGACGAGCGCACGGGCGAGCTCGTGCTGCGCGACCACCGCCAGCTCCAGGACGTGTTCCAGGGGCTCTGGCTCCTGACCGGCTCCGATCCGCCGTCCGACCAGGCGGTCGAGGAGCGGCGGGCCGAGATCGACGCCATCCGCATCCGGATGAACGAGGTGGAGAGCCTGGACGCCTTGAACGAGGCCGGGCTCATCAAGCGCTACCGCGACGTCAAGCACGGGCTGGGCGACCTCTTCTTCCACCCCGACCTGCTCCTGCCGCTCGCCGAGACGAACCTCGTGTTCAAGAGCCGCATCCAGAAGCTCTACCGCCAGGAAGAGCAGCGGATCGTGGCCGAATACCAGCGCGTCTTCGAGCTCGAGCGCGAGGTCGCCTTCGGCACCGAGCTGGACCAGGAGCTCGCCGAGTTCCGCGAGGAGATCGAGCGCTTCGAAAAGCAGCTCCAGCGCGAGGAGTTCCGGCTGGGGGACATCGCCCTCATCCGGCAGCGCGTCAAGTCGCTCCTGCCGCGCCTGACCGCCGGGCGCACCGCCACGGGCGAACGCCCGACCGTGCAGGGCGCGGCCCTGGACACGGGAGAGCACATCCTCCACCAGGCCGGAGTGGCTGCCGGCGCTTCGCTCGCCGGGCCCCAGGAGGATCTGATCGGCGAGTACTACCGCCACCTCCTGGATACGCTCAAAGAGATCAATCCCGGGCTTCCTCCCGAGCGGGTCGTCTTGAAACCCGAGGTCTTCGCCCTGCGCATCGAGGCGCGCGAGGTCGAGGCCTACCGCCGGGTCTTCGGCCGCGCCGAGTGCGACCGCGACCTGGAGCAGTTCCTGTTGGAAGCCGCGGCCCTGCGCATGCGGGTGAACGAAGAGGCGCAGGAGATCACGGGCCTGCTCGACGAGACCTCGGTCACCGGCGACTCCATCGTCTTCGCCCGCGCCCGCCTGACCGCCCGGGCCGCCGACGCCTACCTCTGGCGCTTCAACCACGTGCTCAATGAGCTGATGCTCGTGGGCAACGTGGCCGAATGCCGCCAGATCCAGCTCTTGCGGATGCGCCTGATGCGCGATTACTCCGGCCTCTGGCTCCTCGCCTACCGGCCGCTCTTCAAGCGTCATCCCAGCGGTACCCTCGCCTGAAGCTCGCGGTCACAGACGTCCCTCCCGTCGGCGGTCCCGGCCTGGAGGCGTTCCTCGCGCTCCCGGCCCGGATCTACCGCGGCGACCGCGACTACGCGGCCACTCCCAGGGCGGACGTGGTCCGGAGCCTCTCCCGCCCCGAATTCGCGGCCACGCAGCGGGTGCTCGTGGCCAAAGACGGCAGCCGGCCCGTGGCGCGGCTCGTCGCCCGCCTCTCGCCGCTGCTCCGGGACGACGAGGGGAAGCCCTACGGCCTCTTGGGTTTCTTCGAGGCTGCGAGCGGCCATCCCGAGGCCGTGGCCCTCCTCTTTGCGGAGGCGATTTCCTGGCTTCGCGAGACGGGCGCCGGCGCCATCGTCGGCCCCATGGACGGCGACACCTGGCACCGCTACCGGCTGAACGTCGGCCCCTTCGGCGATCCCCCTTTCCTCTCCGAGCCCTACAACCCGCCGTACTACCAGCGGCTCTGGGAGTCGAACGGTTTCGCCGTCCTCTCACGCTACTACTCGAAGCGGGTGGACGCGGGCGAAGTCGTCTCCCATCTCCAGGCCAGACACCGGGCGGCGCTCGACGCGGGCTACCGCCTGCGCCCCCTGGACCTCCTGCGCTTACCCGAAGAGCTGCGGCTCCTCTACGCCCTCTCCCGGCGGATCTTCGCGAAAAACTTCCTCTACACCGAAATCCCCGAACAGGAGTTCGTCGCCCTCTATGAGGGTCTGGGGAGCCTTCTGGACCCCGAGCTCGTCTGGTTCGCCCGGTCGCCCGAAGGGGAGGACGTGGGCTTCCTCTTCGCCTACCCGGACCGCTTCCGGGCTGTGGCCGCCATGCAGGGGGGGCGGGGGCTGGTGGCTAAATTCCGGTTCCTCCTCCACCGCCACCTCATCCCCGCGGTCGACTTCAAGACCCTGGGAGTGCTCCCTGAGCACCGCCGCTCCGGTGTGGCCGCGGCCCTCTTCTACGAAGGGCACGCCCGCGCGATCGAGAAAGGCTGGCGGGCCGCCAACCACTGCCTTTTCCGGGAAGGGAACCCCTCCGGAGACCTGGACGGCGGCGCCGGGCGGATCCTCCGGACGTACCATCTCTATCGATGGGAAGCCCCTTCCTGAACGTCCTCGCCGTGCTCCAAGAGGTCGCGGCCCGGGTGCCGGACCGCCCGGCGCTTGTCATGGAATCCGGCGAGATCTCGTTCGGCCATCTCTGGGAGAGGGTCGACCGTGCGTCCGTGGGTCTGCGGCGGATGGGGCTCGCTCCCGGCGACCGGTCCATCGTCATGATTCCCATGTCGATCGACCTTTACGTAGCGCTCCTGGCGATCCTGAAGATCGGGGCCGTCGCCGTGTTCGTCGATCCCTGGATCGGGAGGAAACAGATCGCGGCCTTCGCCGCCTTCGCGGAGCCCCGGGCATGGCTCGGTATCCCCAAGAGTCACCTCCTGCGGCTGCTGGACGGCCGGCTGCGGGCGATCCCGCTCACCGTCACCACGGGCCGGCGCCTCGGGCCGCTGCCCGCCCGGCGCACCCTGGCCGAGCTGGAAGACGCCCTGGGGGATGGCCACGTGCAGCCGGTGGAGGAGGACGCCCCGGCGCTCGTCACCTTCACGAGCGGCTCCTCCGGCGAGCCCAAGGGCGCAAACCGCACCCATCGCTTCCTCCTCGCCCAGCACCGGGCCCTGGCCGCCGAGTTTCCGGCCGCGGAGGGGGACGTGGACATGCCGATGTTTCCCGTCTTCGCGTTGAACAACCTCGCGAGCGGAGTCCCTTCCGTGGTGCCGGCCATGGATTTCCGGCGGGTGGACCGGGTGGACGCCGCCCGGGTGCTCCGGCAGATGAAGATTCACGGAGTGACGACCTGCACGGCTTCGCCGCCGTTCTTCGACCGCCTGGCCGCGCAAGCCGGGATGCCCCGTCTGCGCCGGATCCTGACGGGTGGCGCTCCGGTTTCGGACTCCCAGCTCCGCTCCTGGCTTCGGGCCTTCCCCGAAACGGAGATCCTGGTCGCCTATGGCTCGACCGAGGCCGAGCCCGTGGCCCACGTCTCCGCTCGCGAGCGCCTGGAAGCCGTGAACGCGGACCGCCCCAAGGCCCCCGGCTTCTGCGCCGGCCGGCCGGTCGAGAGGGTGCGGGCGAAGGTCATTCGCATCCACGCGGGACCCGTGGACCTGGGGGAGGACGGCTGGGAGCTGCCGCGTGGGGAGATCGGGGAGCTAATCGTCACCGGGGATCACGTCTGCAAGGACTACTACAGGAACGAGCGCGCCGTCCGCGAGAACAAGATCGTGGACCCCGCGGGCACCGTCTGGCACCGGATGGGGGACACCGGCTCGCTCGACCCGGAAGGGCGCTTCTGGATCGCCGGCCGGGTCCACTCGACGATAAGGCGCGGCGGCGAGCTCGTCCACCCGCAGCTCGTGGAGCAGGCCGCCCTGGGGGACGATCCGCGCATCCGCCGCCTCGGCGCCGTGGGGCTGGGAGAAAAAGTGATTCTGGTGATCGAAACCGAGGCCGGGGAAGAGCTGAGAGCCGACGTGGCCGCGCGGCTCGCCGCGGTGGGCCTTGCCGTGGACGAGATCCGCGTGACGTCCGAGCCGCTTCCCGTCGATCCCCGGCACAACAGCAAGATCGATTATGGGCGACTGCGCGAATGGCTGATTCGATAAGAGAAGGAACGACCCGGCAGTCGCCGTTTCCGCTGCGCTTGAAGGCGTA
>DATEIO010000873.1:0-13560 GCA_035278895.1 Thermoanaerobaculia bacterium
GGAATCTCCCCGCCCGTTTTCCTGTTACCATGAAGGGACCTTACGCCCTTCTTGCGCCATGCCGATCCAAGAATTCCACCCCGCTGTCACCTCCTGGTTCTCGAAGCGTTTCGGGAGCCCGACGCCTCCCCAGGCCCAGGCTTGGCCCGAGATCCGGGCGGGCCGGCATACGCTGATCGCGGCTCCCACGGGGTCGGGCAAGACGCTCGCGGCCTTCCTCGCGGCGATCGACTCTCTGGTCCACCAGGCGATGGAGGGCGGAGGGCTGCCGGACGAGACGCGGGTGGTCTACGTGTCGCCCTTGAAGGCGCTGTCGAACGATGTCGAGAAGAACCTCCAGGAGCCGCTCGCGGGGATCGAGGAGGAGCTTCGGGCGATGGGGCTGCCCGAGGCGGGCATCCGCACGCAGGTGCGGACGGGGGATACGCCGCAGTCCGAGCGGACGGCCATGGCCAGGCGGCCTCCCCACATCCTGGTCACCACCCCGGAGTCGCTCTTCATCCTGCTCACGAGCGGCCGCGGGCGGGAGATGCTCAAAACCGCGCGGACGGTCATCGTGGACGAGATCCACGCCGTGGCGGACGACAAGCGCGGGTCCCACCTGTCGCTGTCCCTGGAAAGACTGGAGGCGCTGACGGGCGGCCTCGTCCGCGTGGGGCTCTCGGCCACGCAGAAGCCGATCGAGGAAGTGGCGCGGTTCCTCGTGGGCACCGCGAACGTTGCGGAGGACGGCACGCCCCGGTGCGTGATCGTGAACGCGGGGCACGGCCGGCGGCTGGATCTGGGGATCGAGGTGCCGGGCTCGCCGCTCGAAGCCGTGATGCCCAACGAGGTGTGGGCGGAGATCTACGACCGGCTCGCCGCGCTGATCGGCGAGCACCGGACGACGCTCATCTTCACCAATACCCGGCGCACGGCCGAGCGGGTCACCCGCCACCTCTCCGAGCGGATCGGCGCGGACCGGGTGGCGTCCCACCACGGGAGCCTTTCGAAAGAGCAGCGCCTGCTCTCCGAGCACCGGTTGAAGGCCGGTGAGCTTTCGGCGCTCGTGGCCACCGCCTCGCTCGAGCTGGGGATCGACATCGGGTCGGTCGACCTCGTCTGCCAGATCGGCTCGACGCGGTCGATCGCCACGCTCCTCCAGCGCGTCGGCCGCTCGGGCCACCATCTCGGGGGGCTGCCCAAGGGACGGCTCTTCCCGCTGACCCGGGACGAGCTGATCGAGTGCGCGGCGCTTCTGGACGCGGTCCGGCGCGGCGAGCTCGACCGGCTGATCATCCCGGAAAAGCCGCTCGACATCCTGGCCCAGCACATCGTGGCCGCGGTGGCTGCCGAGGAGTGGTACGAGGACGAGCTTTTCGCCCTGGTCCGCCGGGCGTGGCCGTTCCGGGATCTCTCCCGCCCCGAGCTCGACGAGGTGGTCGCCATGCTCGCCGTGGGGTTCGCCACCCGGCGGGGAAGGAAAGGGGCCTATCTCCACCACGACGCGGTGCATGGGGCCTTGCGCGCCCGGAAGGGCGCGATGCTCACGGCGGTCACCGCGGGTGGGGCGATCCCGGACCTCGCGGACTACCAGGTGGTGCTCCAGCCCGCGGGCACGGTGATTGGATCGGTCAACGAGGACTTCGCCGTGGAGAGCCTGGCGGGCGACGTGTTCCAGCTCGGCAACGCCTCCTGGCGCGTCCAGAAGATCGAGCAGGGGCGGGTTCTGGTGGAAGACGCCAAGGGGAGCCCGCCCAACCTCCCCTTCTGGCTGGGCGAGGCCCCGGCGCGCACGGAGGAGCTCTCCGCCGCCGTGTCGCGCCTGCGCGAGGAGGTGGCCTGGCGGGTCACGGAAGGCTCGCGCGAGGCCGCGGCCGACTGGCTGGTCCGAGAGATCGGCCTGCCGCTCGAAGGCGCCGTCCAGATCGTGGACTACCTCGCGGCCGCGGTGGCCGCCCTGGGGGCGATGCCCTCGCGGGACACGCTGGTGGCCGAGCGGTTCTTCGACGAGGCCGGGGACATGCACCTGGTCGTCCACTCCCCCTTCGGCAGCCGGGTGAACCGGGCATGGGGCCTGGCTCTCCGCAAGCGCTTCTGCCAGACGTTCAACTTCGAGCTTCAGGCCGCGGCCACGGAAGACGCGATCGTGCTGTCGCTCGGCCCCACCCACAGCTTCCCTCTGGAGGACGCGTTCCACTTCCTCCACTCGGGCACGGCACGAAACGTCCTCACCCAGGCCGTGCTCGACTCCCCGCTCTTCGGCGTGCGCTGGCGGTGGAATGCGTGCCGGGCGCTCGCCATCCCCCGCCAGCGGGGTGGCCGGCGGATTCCCGCGCCGCTCCAGCGCCAGTGGGCCGAAGACCTGGTGGCCGTGGTCTTCCCGGACCAACTCGCCTGCCTCGAAAACATCGTGGGTGAGAGGGAGATCCCGGATCACCCGCTGGTCGAGCAGACGCTCCGCGACTGCCTCACCGAAGCGATGGACGTGGAGGGGCTGGAAGCGATTCTCCGCCGGATCGAAGCCGGGGACGTCACGCTCGTCGCCAGGGACGTGGTCGAGCCTTCGCCGCTCGCCCACGAGATTCTCAAGGCCCAGCCCTATGCCTTCCTGGACGACGCGCCGCTCGAAGAGCGCCGCACGCAGGCCGTGTCGCTGCGCCGTTTCCTGGATCCCGAGACCGCCTCGGACCTGGGAGCGCTGGACGCCGCGGCCATCGAGCGCGTGCACGAGGAGGCCTGGCCCGCCGCGGATCTCGCGGACGAGTTGCACGACGCGCTCCTGACCCTGGGCTTCGTGACCCCCGAGGAGGGGGTGCGCTCGGGCTGGCGGGCGCTGTTTGAGATCCTCCAAAAAGACCGCCGCGCCACGGTGGTGAAGACCCCGGGCGGCATCTCCCTCTGGGTGGCGGCCGAGCGGCTGGCCCAGATTCAGGCGCTCCACCCGGATGCGGCCCTCGCGCCCGAGATCGCGGCGCCCGCGCGCTATGCCCGGGAATGGTCTCCGGAGGAGGCGCTCGTGGAGATCGTGCGTGGCCGGATGGAGGGCCTGGGGCCCACGACCTCCGATGCGATCGCCGCAAGCTGTGGGCTGCGCCGGAGCGCCGTGGAAGCCGCGCTCGCCTCTCTGGAGAACGAAGGGTTCGTCTTCCGCGGGCGCTTTACCCCGGGCTTTGCGGGAGAGGAGTGGTGCGAGCGCCGGCTTCTCGCGCGCATCCACCGCTACACGCTCGACCGTCTGCGGCGGGAGATCGAGCCGGTGTCGCAGGCGGATTTCGTCCGCTTCCTCCTCGCCTGGCAGCGGGTGGACCCCGAGGAGCACGCGGACGGGCCGGAGAGTCTCTATGCACTGGTCGATCAGCTCGAAGGGTTCGAGGCCGCGGCTTCGGCCTGGGAAGGCGAGATCCTGCCGGCGCGGATGAAGGAGTACGACCCCGCGTGGCTGGACGCCCTCTGCCTCGCCGGCCGGTTCGTCTGGGGACGGGGCACGCCGCCGCCGGCTCCGGCCGGGGCCCGGCGCTCGGGGCCGGTGCGCTCGACGCCGATCGCGCTCCTCTCCCGGCAGCATCTCTCCCACTGGCGCGAGGTGGCCCGGCCCGCGGGCGCGGAGGCCCTGGAGCTTTCGGGGGATGCCCGCGCCGTCTACGACTGGCTTGGCGGCAGGGGCGCCTCGTTCTTCGGCGAGATCGCCCGCGGCACGGGGCTCCTCCACACCCAGCTCGAAATGGCGTTGGCCGAGCTCGTGGCCTGGGGGCTCGTGACGTCGGACAGCTTCACGGGCCTGCGCGCGCTGCTCGTCCCGGCCCACAAGCGTCCGCCCGTGGACCGGGCCCGGCGCGGCGGCGCGTCCGTCTCCCTCTTCGGCATGGAGAACGCCGGCCGCTGGTCGCTCCTGGAGCCGGGAGCCCCGCCGCGCACCTTGGGCCCCTTCGAGCTCGCGGTACCGCAGGATGCCGTCGAGATCGCCGTCTGGGCGCTCCTGCGCCGCTACGGTGTGGTCTTCCGGAAGCTCCTCGAACGGGAGACGCTGCTGCCGCCCTGGCGGGATCTCCTCCGGGTGCTGAGGCGTCTGGAGGCTCGGGGCGAGATCCGGGGAGGCCGCTTTGTGGATGGCTTCTCGGGCGAGCAATACGCCCTGCCCGACGCCGTGGGCCGCCTGCGGTCGCTGCGCAAGAAGCCGCGCGCGGGCACCCTCGTCTCCGTGAGCGCTGCCGATCCCCTGAACCTCGTTGGGATCGCCACCCCCGGCGACCGCCTCCCCGCGCTCACCGGCAACCGTCTTCTCTATAAGGATGGTGCCCCCCTGGCCGTCCTCGAAGGCAAGGAGACCCGCTTCCTCGTGGACGTGGACAATGCCACCCGCTGGCAGGCCCAGAACGCCCTTGTGCGCCGGAGCGTGGCGCCGAAGCTCAAGGCGTATCTGGGGCGGTCGGCGTAGGGGGTGTGGTATTTTGTGTGTATGAAGCGCACGAACCTTGTGTTGGACGAGAGGCTCCTCGAAGAGGTAACCCGCGTCAGTGGAGAGCGGACCTACTCGCGCGCCGTCGCCAGGGCTTTGGAGGACTACCTGCGACGGTATCGGGCGGGACGCATCCTGGAGCTCGCGGGCATGGGACTCTGGGAAGGCGATCTCTCCGAGATGCGAGGCGATTCACCCCGCCGGTCCTCTTCATAAGGGCGCCGCTTGTTCCTCGTCGACACCTCCGTCTGGATCGAGGTCTTCAGAAAACCGAGCCGCTTCGACCTCCGATCGGTTGCGAGCTTGGACGAGGTGGTCACCTGCCTGCCGATCATCCAGGAGGTTCTGCAAGGCTTTCGCGATGAGAGCGCCTTCCGTCTGGCCCGGGAAGCGATGTTCGCGTTCCCGGTCGTCGAGTCTCCTCTGAGAGGAGAGGTCTTTGAAGAGGCCGCCCAGCTCTACAGGGTGGCTCGGCGTTCGGGCATTACGGTCCGTTCGAGCGTGGATTGCCTCATCGCGATCTGCGCCCTTCGGCACGGGCTCGTGGTGCTGCACGCCGATCGCGATTTTTCCTTTCTATCCCAGATCTCGCCTCTCAAGCAGCGCTCGATCTCCATTTAAGACCGCCGGAGGCGTCTACCGGCAACTCACCCGCAGCCGCCGCTTGTTCGTCCGGTGCTCGGCGAGCGCGGCTTCTTTGAGGGCCGGGAAGGACGCCGGATCGATCCAGCGGCGTTTCAGGTCCGACCTCCTCTCGATCGTCAAAACCTTTCCATTCACCGCGATCTTCTGGTGGAAGCCGGAGACGTCGTTGTCCACGGCTATGTCCTGCCCTTCGGCGGTGCAGGCGTCCCGGGGGAGGGTGACCTTCCAGTCGAGGCGGCTCGCGAAGGGGGCGGCGGCCACGGGGAGGGTGCGGCCGTCCAGGAGGCCGGGGGCGGGAAGCTCGGTCATCGAGGGGAGAGGGATCGCGGGGAGCGCGCCTTCCTGGGGGAGGCTCGTGGCAGGGATCTTCACCCGGGCTTCGAGCATGGCCGAGGGAAGGCCGGCCCGGTTCTCCTTCCAGGTAATGGATTCGAAGACGGCCCCCGCCGGGAGGAACGAGGAGAAGACCTCGCGGGCGACGCGGTCCGCCTCCTGCGGGCGGCTCCCGTCCAGGAAGCTCAGGAAGTAGGACCCGGACCCGCCGGAGAGCTCGAGATGCGCCTGGCCCGTGGCCTCGCCGGAGGCGGCGAGATCGAGCTCGACTTTGAGGCTCTTTCCTTCGAGCTGCGGCCGGACCGGGGTCGTCACCAGAATGCCCCGGCCGCCGCGCACGATCAGCGCCTCCTGCCCCTGATCGGCGGGCTGGAGCCAGGCGAGGCCGCCCAGGGTCTGCGTAGCGTCCAGGAAGAGATAGCCGCCCGCGACCGGGGCGTCGTCCGGGAGCCCGAGCCCGTCGGCGGGCACGGCCGCGATCGCGTGATTGAACTGGCCCGGCGAGGGGATCTCGCGGTCCACCCGCCCGCCCAGGTCCGCGAGGATCAGCACCGGGTAGGCTTCGATCCCCACCTCGCGGAGGAGGTCCACGAGGAGCAGCGCCTTATCCTTACAGTCCCCCCAGAGCCGCTCCATGACCTGCTGCGGCGGCGAAGGACGGTAGCCGCCGATCCCTACCTCGACGGCCACGTAGCGCACCTGCCGGCGGGCGAAGTCGAGAAGCTTCAGGATCTTCTCGCGCGGATCCGCCACTCCGGCGGTCAGCTCCCGGGCCTTGCGGCGAACGGGCTCGGCGTTCCTGGGGACCTGGGCGAGCAGCCCTTCGTACCAGCGGCCCACGGCTTCCCAGTCCTTCGCGTCTCCCCAGGTGTAGCGAAGCAGGGCCCCGGTGTTTTCGGGAGCGTAGTCCGGCGACTCCGTCCGCGGCACCCGCGCGCCGGTCACCAGCACGCCGCCCTCCGTGTCTCGGGCCTCCACGCCGGGCAGCGCGCCGTCCATGCGCCAGCGCAGCCCCGGCGCGCGCACCAACACGCGGAGCGACTCGATCGGATCGGACCCTCCCAGGTCCACGGCTCCGGCGGGGAAGTAGGGGCGTTCCCGGGCTTCGAAATCGAGAGCGAGAACCGAGCCCACCGGGACGGCGGGGAAGGTCACGACGCGGAATTTCCGCGAGCTGTGGAGCTCGCCGCTCCCCGCGAACTCCACGGTGTCCAGGTCCTTCCGGGGGACCTGCACGGTCTTGCCGTCCGGCCGGGTCGCGGACGCGGAGAGCGAGACGATCTCCCGGTGCTCGTCGAAATAGACCGGGTAGCGCGACCAGGAGGAGAGGTCGCCCGGGTCGTCCAGCCGCACGCGCAGGCGCTCCCGCTCGGAAACGGTGCCGTCCGGCCGGACCTCGACGTCGATCGATCGTTCGAGGATCGTGGCCGCCGGCAGAGGCGCGGCGCAGAGGGCGGCGAGGCTAGCGGCGGACCAGAAACAGCGGCTGCGCATCGGTTTTCTCCACTTCGGCGTAAAGGGCCCGGACCGCTTCGTACTCCTGGGAAGAGCCGAGCGTCTTCTTCGTCCGGTCGAACCGGCGGCGGTAGACGAGGGAGCGCTCCGCCTCCTGGACCTCGGCGCTCGAAGAGAGCGCGCCAACCGACTTCGCGACGTCGATCGTGCGGGGGAAGGACTCGATCGTCCAGCCCTCGGGCCAGTGGAAGCGGAGCACCACCTCCTCGCGCGCCGGGAAGTCGAACATCACCGCCGTCCGCCGGCTGGAGGAGGGCTGCACGAAAGGCTGCGCAACCGGCCCCAGGGGAGCGCTCGGCCACACGGTCGCCTCGTCGCCCAGCACCTCGTCCTCCCGCTCGGCCATGGCCCAGGTCACGGTGACCTTGCGTTCGTCCGGCGATTCGGTGAACCGGACGTCCGAGAGCTGGAAGCTCCGGTAGCGCTCCGCGAGCCAGTCTTTCCAGGCCGTCAAGGTCTGGGCGTCGTCCTCCTTCCAGTCGATTCTCTCCCAGGCGCGGTGGCCGGTGAGCGTCAAGGTCCCCTTCCCGGAGAGGCGGCCGGAGGCGTCGAGCGTGAGGTCAATCTCGGCGCGCTCCACGTTCTGGTCGAACGGGGTCTCTGGCAGCACGACCCCTCCGGGCTTCTTGGGATCGGGGAGCAGCGCGGGCGTCCCCTCGTAGCCGGGTCTCAGGAAGCCGAAGCCCAGGGAACGGTCGCTCGGGTCGAGAAAGACCGGCTGGCCGTCCAGATCGACCCTGACCAGCACGGTGTCGAACCAGCTCGGGTTGGGGAGCTCGGTATCGATCGTGCCGCGGTTTCTGTCCGCGGCCCAGACGAGGTGGGAGTCGATCTTGACGGCCTTGAGCATGGCCTCGAGCAGGAGCGCCTTTTCGGCGCGGTCCGCCCGGCGCTCCGACAGGGCGTCGGCCATCGAGGAGCTCGAGTCGACCACCACGCCGATGAAGGGCTCGGTCTCGATCTCGTCCCGGACGAACCGGTAGAGGGCCTCGGCCTGTTGCCGGGGAGATCCCGTCCCCGCGATTTCGCGGGCCTTCTTGCGCGCCTCGCCGTCCCGGAAGCGGAACTTGTCGTAATACTTTTCGATCAGCTCGCAGGTCTCGGGCCAGCTCCCGAGAAGCTTCACGTCATTGGACAGATGGCTGGGCAGGACCAGCATCTGGGCGGCCAGGTCTTCGAAGGGAGGGCCATAGGGATCGTCCGGGACCGAGGGCAGGTTTTCGACCCAGCCGCGGATCTTGTAGCCGCTGGGCGTCTTCTCGGTCTCCTTCTGGACCGCCGGCCCGCGGTTCCACACCCGGACGCCCATCTCCGGCGGGGTCTTGAAGACGATCTCGGAATAGCGGACCGGCTGATCGTCGGAGAAGTACCAGGGCTCCAGGTAGAAGATGGATTCGAACTTCAGCTCGTACCGGTAGTCCAGGATCGCGCCCACCTCGACCGAGGGAAACGCGACGGCCGTCTTGAAGGTCTTGCGGGACTGGGAAGTCTTGCGGACGAACCGGGCGTCCGGGGGCACAGGGATCACCCGGCCGTCGGGCAGGACGGTGCGCCCTTCGAAATGCTGGAGCCGCGTGAAATCGCTGTGCGAGATCGCGATCTCGCCGTTGCTCTTCCCCTCTTCGGTCAGGATTTTCACCCGGACCTGGATCCGCAGATAGGACACCGGAGCGCCCGTCTGCAGACCGTATCCCGCCATCAGGAACTCGCCCTTCTTGAACAGGACGACCGCCGGAGCGTTGGGCTCGCCCGGCACCGAGGTCAGGGCGCGCTCGGCGTCGGTAACCGGAGGGAAGTCCGCGGCCCGGGCGGCGAGCGGGAGAAGGAAAAGGCACAGGCAGAGCAGGGCGTGTCGGAGGCGTCTCATCGGTTCTCCTGGGTCGTCGGATGTCAACGGATCGCTTCTCCCCAGCTCCCCTTCAGCAACGTGTCGAGTTTTTCCAGGACGTTTCATTTTGGCATATCTCTTGCGACAACGCGGGGCTGGGTGGGTCGGCGGCGCGATCTCGACTGACCGGGCGCTCTTTGGCCGCCGTCGATCCCGTTTTCCATTTCTCCGGTCTCCTCCAGGGAAATTCAAACAGGGAAAGGAGCGTCAAATGGCCGAGACCATGAAAGACCGAATCTTCAACCGTGTCGAGAACGTCAAGGGCCGCCTGGGCAACCAGAACATCAACGTGGGCAAGGTAGAGCGCTGGGCCTCCGTGCTGGGCGGCGCGGCCCTCGCGGCCTACGCCCTGAAGCGGCGCGGCAAGGGAAGCCTGGGCCTCGCTCTCGCCGGCGCGCCCCTCCTCTGGCGCGGCGCCACGGGGCACTGCTCCGTCTACGAAAAGATGGGGATCGACCGCGTCCACGGGACGGCCCTCGCCCCGAGGGATCTCTCTCCCAGCGGCACGATCACCACGACCCCCGCCCCTTCGGAGGACGTCGCGGTGCACGGCAATGAGAGGGAGTTTTTGGGCACCGAGGGTGGCCGGCCGGCGGCCGAGCAGTTCTGAGCGGAAGGACCACGGACGAGCACGGACTGGCAGGGACTTTCACGGACATTCAGAAGCGCGAGCTCTGATGTCCGTGTGGGTCCGTGTCAGGTCCGTGTTCGTCTTTCTGCAGGCCCCTACTTTCCCGCGTCCGTCTCCTCGAGCTCGACCTCGAGGTCCAGGTCCTCTCCGGCCTTCACGTCGAAGTCCATCTCCTGGCTCCGGTGGCCCGGGCGGACCACGGCGAGGCGGTGCTTGCCGGGCTCCAGCACGAGGCCGGCGCGCAGGCGTGCGAGATCCGAGCCGGTGCCCACGAACTTGCCGTCGAGGTAGACCGAGGCGTCCTCGGGCTCGATCTCCAGCCGCACGCGGCCGGTCGAGGCCTCGTCGCCCCGGCGATCCGACTCTTCGGCGTCGTCGTCACGGTCGCGGTCACGCCAGCGCTCCCGGCGGTTGCGCCAGTCGTCATCGTAATCGTCGTCCCCGCGCTCGCCGCGGTCGATCCTCTCGGACCTCTCGCGCTCGAACCGGAGGCGCTCGTCGCGCCGGTCGTGGGTCTTGGTGACCAGGTCCTCGGGCCGCTTGGACTCGCCAGGCTCCATGCGGTCGTCGACCGACATCACGACACCCGGGTAGATCGTGACCTGCCGAGCGATCGTCTGATAGCCCTCGCGGAAGAGGACGAGGTCATAGGTCCCCTTGGGCAGCCAGAGGTACTGCGGCCAGCCGTCGTAGGAATCCACGCGGCCGATGTACTGCCCGTCCACGTAGACCTCGGTCTTGGCCGGGCTCACGTCCAGGTCCAGCGCGCCGGCGTCGCCGGAAGCACGGTAGTCGCGGGCGGTGTATCCGGGATACCAGTAATCGTACGGACCCCAGAAATACCACCACCAGCTCGGACCCCAGTAGTAGCCGGGTCCGTAGTAGTGGCCGCCGTAATAGCCGCCGCCCCAGTAGTTGCTGGAGTGGCCCCGGCCGCCGCGGTTGTGGGACGGCTGGCGGTCCGGATAACCGCCGTCTCCCGACCGCGGAACCGCGTGACGCCCGTCGTCTCCTCCGCGGTCGCCGCTGTCGTTGCTGCTGCTGCCGCTGTCACTCCCCCGGCTGCCGCTGTCGCCGGACGGCGGCGGGGGCGTGTAGCTCGGCGACGGGGTGTAGCTCGGCGCGGAGCTCGGCTCTGCATGCCTCCCGGTGTCGCTGCTGTCCGTCGGACGGCTCCGGTCGTGCTGAGCCGCCAGGGGAAGGGTGGACGCGAGCAGCAGGGCGGCCGTGGCCAGGACCGGGAGCGAGGTCCTGTCAAGGCGCCAGGCGGCTGCTCGTTTCTGAGTGATCATGGATGCTCTCCTTTTCCTTCTCCGCGCCCTGATCGGACCAGGCGCGGTGTAGACCTCTGATGTAGTGGTACCGAAGCACATCCTCCCATAACTTCGGGGTTGCGACCGGCCCATTTTGCAAAGCACGCACCAGCCATTCCCGCCACTTCTGGGAACCCTCCGCCGGAACCGGCGGCGGCCCGTCCGGACCGATCCCCAGAAACGCGCCCATCTCCGGGTGAAGCCGGTGGAAGACGACGGCGCAGTAGCCCGCCTTCTCCTGGCGTGCGGAAAAGCGCGCGAAGTCCGTCGGATGGTCGTGCGCCACGGTGGCCACGGGCTCGTAGACGATCCGTAACCCTCGCTTTTTCAATCGGTAGGAGAGCTCGATGTCCTCCCACGCCGCGTACGGAAAGCGCAGGTCGAAGGGCTCGGCCAGGAGCAGATCCCGCGGCAGGGAGAGGTTCGAGGTGTATAGAAAATTGAACGGTACGTCTTCTTTATCGCGGATCAGGGCGTAGCCGAACTGGAGCCCGTGCTCGTTGATGTAGCGCAGAAAGGGGGTGAGCTGCATCCGCCGGTGCCACCCGGTGTAGCCGATCACGGCCAGATACGGGTCGTCCCCGCGTTTCCTGTGGGCCTCCCGGTGAGTCGCCAGCCATCCCGCGGAAGGGACGGTGTCGTCCCCCAGAAAGGCCACCCAGCGTCCCGACGCCGCGGCCACGCCCGTGTTCCTCGCCGCCGCCGGTCCATGGTTCTCCTGGACGAGGATGCGCACCGGTACCCGGAACGTCCGCGCCCGCAGCCAGTCGGCCGTGCCGTCGGTCGAGCCGTCGTCCACCACCACGATCTCGAATGGAGGACCCTCCTGCAGCTCCAGGTTCTGGAGCACCTCGGAGAGCACCTCCAGCCGGTTGTGGGTCGGGATGACCACGGAAAATTCAGGGGGCGCCATAGGGGAGAGATTATCCCACGCCGTCCGCTAGAATCCCCCGCCCGGCCCTCACCTCCCCGGCCCTCCTCTCCCAGCCTCCCACCCCTCCCCCGGGAGAGGAGGGAGTTGCAAAGGCTCCCTCTCCCGGTCGGGGGGCGGGAGGCTGGGAGAGGGTTGGGGTGAGGGTCTTCGGGCGGGGGAGCGCCCGTCTTGGCACTCCTGTCCTGATCTCGGTATCCTTGGCAGCCGTACTCTTTTCTGGAGAATCATGTCCGTCCTGACGCACCTCGAATTCCATCGGACCGGAATCGGCCTCGTTCCCGACGGGCCGGGAGACTCGCACGCCGCCATCTACGTCGCCCGGGTTCCGGGCGGCTCGTCCCCCTTGAAATCCTGCACCTGCGGCGCGAAGAACCGCACGTGTGACCACCTGAAGGCGCTTTCAAAGGCGGTCGCGGACGCCGAGCGCCGGTTCGCCTCCCGCGGCTGGGAGGAGACCTTCGAGGCCTCCGTCTGGCACCGGCTGGCGCGCCTTCTCTTCGAAGGGAATCCCCAGGCGTCCGCCAAGGTGCGGGTGCTCCGCGTCCCCCGCGACGAGGGGACGGTCATCCGCGTCACCTCGCCTTCCGGAGACGAGCTGGCCGATTATCTCGACGCCTCGCCCGCGCGCGTCCGCTTCCTCGAGCGCACCGGCAAGGTCGCGGGAGGCGACGGGATCTTCGACCGCGCCGGGCTCCTGGAGCGGCTCGCCCTGTTCCAATCCACCGAGCAGGAGCGCCTCTTCCACAAGGCCGGCATGAAGACCCAGCGCCAGACGTGGGAAGACAGCTTCTGGCACCGCCTGGCCTACCATTCGGTCCGCGAATTCGAGACCGACGACGGCCGCGGCACCTTCCACCCCGCGATCGACGAGGGCGACGGCCGCTTTACCTTTACTTTCCACCGCCCCGGCGGCGACCCGGTCGTGCGCTTCTCCGTGCCGCGCGACCGCGTCCGCGCCGCGCTCCAACTCCTGGCCGCCGAATACCCGGAGCAGGAAGATCTCGCGATCCGGCCGATCCCTCTCATGTCCATCTTCCGCGTCACCCAGGAGACCGAGATCGACCTCGAAGTGCGCCCCGTGATCCGCACCCTCCAGGCCAACGGCGAAGAGAAGTTCTACGAGCGGCGCGACTTTGAGAAGTTCCGCTACGGCCACCTCGTCTACATCCCGGAGCTGGGGGTGCTCGCCGAGCTGGAGCGCGAAGGCAAGGAGCGAAAGTTCCGCGCCCCGGTCTCCATGAAGCTGCAGCGCAGCCAGGTCCCCGGGTTCCTGGACGAGCACCGGGAGGCGTTGGGCGAGGGGCTCTTGGTTTTGGACGAGCCGCTGCGCGACCGCCGGATCTGGAAAGAGGCCGAGCACCTCCGGATCGCGGCCGTGGATCTCGACGCGGCGCTCGAGCGGAGCTGGCTCTGGCTCGCCGTCGAATACGGCTTCGGCAACGACACGGTCTCGCTCGCCCGCATCCTCGAAGCCCGCCGCGACGGCGTGCCTTATCTCGAAACCACGGGCGGGTGGATCGACCTGTCGGCCTTCACGGCGCTCGATGGCCTCCTCGAACGGCTGGACGGCGAATCCATCCAGGGCGACCGCCTGCGCCTCCCCGTGGCCGAGCTGCTGCGCCTCCAGGCCGAGACCGGCAAGCCCGTGCAGATCATGGCCGGCGGAGACGACGCGGCGCTCCTGGGCCGCCTCCTGGAGCTGCGGCCCGCCGCGCCGTGCGGCGACTTGAAAGGCGTCGCGACCCCGCTGCGCCCCTATCAGCGGATCGGCGTGGACTGGCTCCTCTTCCTCTGGGAAAACCGCCTCTCCGGCCTCCTCTGCGACGACATGGGCCTGGGCAAGACGCTCCAGACGATCTCCCT
>DATEIO010000874.1:0-4491 GCA_035278895.1 Thermoanaerobaculia bacterium
GGCGGCGTCAGACGGAGCGCACGCCGTAGCTCGGAGCCGGCCGTACCTTCTGGTACAGCTCGATACCCATGAAGATCAGCGAGAAAACGACGATGAGCGCCATGCAAAACTTGGCCGTTCGATCGCCGCTTGGCGCGATGAAGATCGGACCGTCCACGACCGTCCACACCATCACCGCGAAGAGGACCAGGCTCAGCCCCGTTTCAAGGCGCCGCAGGAGGGCCGACCAGCGACCTTGCACGATCACGGTGATGAACAAGGGGATATTGAGCAGAAGGAGCCCCAGCAGGAAAGGCGCTTGGCGCTGGAGAAACGTATCCGTGTAGGTCAGCGCCTCATACGCCGCGGGGGCCGCTCGACCGCCCCAAAAGAAATCCAACACCCAATGGGGATCGAGGAGCACGAACAACCCGCACAGGATGCCGACGAGCCCCATCACCATGGCCGCGCGGCCCCCGCGAATGCGATCGCCCGCACGCGGCTTCCACTCTTGCGGCCACCTGCGGCGGGCCCACGAGGCCAAACCGAAACTGACGGCCAACATGCCTGGCCACCACAGGGAAGGGATCACCGCGTTCCACCACCACTGGCTGAGGGCCAGGAGAAGGTCCGAATCGATGGGTTGCCGCAGGGCTTCCCATAGCCCCACACACCAGAAAATCGCCAGGCCGATGACCGTCGCACGCAAAAAACTGTGCCCGTCCGCGGGATCGATGATGGTCAGCGTAGGCCGATAGCGCGCGGCCACATCCTTGGGCCGACCAAAAGCCCGCAACAGCTCGGTTGCCAGGGCGGCATCGGCGGCACGCCCGGTGGCTTCTGCTTTGCCCTGTAATTGCTCGTTGAGCAGCTCCCGCAGCTCGAAGGCCACGTCGTTGCGTTGCTTCCGAGGCAACTGCAGGGCCACGTCGGTGACATAAGACTCGATCACGTCGCCCGCGGTCATCATGGGTTGTTCTCCTCTTCCAAAAATCCGTTGATCACCTTGGCCTGGGCACGCCAGGCCTCCGATAGCTCCGCGAAGGCACGCTCGCCTTCCGGGCTCAACCGGTAGTAGCGGCGCGGCGGCGAGGTCCCGGTATCCCACTCGCTGAGCAGGAAACCCTGTGCCTCCAGCCGCCGCAGCAGCGGGTAAAGCGTCCCTTCCTCGATCGGCATGCCGCCCTCCGCCAAAGCCTGGCGAAGCGAATAGCCGTACTGGCGCCGGCGCAGCCGGCTGAGCGCGGCGAGCACCAGCACGCCCCGCCGAAGCTCGACCAGGCCAACCTCTTTGCCGTCCTTGCTGTCGATGTCTTTATTTGCCATGTGTCGCCCTGTGCTGTTTGTCGCATAGTACATAGCATCGCATACTGTGTCAAGCCCAGTAGTGAGAAAAACAGGAGCTGCCCTGCTCCCCCTCTCCCGGTGAGGGTGGGGAGGGATCGACGTGGACTATGACCTACGGGACGTCCCGGCCGGCAACCCGGCGCTCGACGCGGTCCTGCGTTCCCTTGCTTGCACAAGTTGACAAGTTGAAATAAGCTTCGAATCAGCTTCAGGCCGTACGAAGTTTGAGTCGAAGCTTGCTTTCCCTTCGCAGGTCCCTTTTCCTCTCGGGAGGTTCTTCAGTCTTCGTCCGGCCTGGGCGCCGCAGGATGATTTTCCGCCCACAACCTGGAGACCCGAATGAACCCGCGAAAGAAACTGTCCCTCCCTCTCCTTGCCCTGCTGGCAGGCCTGGCCGCGAGCCCGGCTGCCTTTGCGCAGGATCCAAAGCCGGGTGAGCCTGGCTACAACCCTCCCCCCACTCCGATTCGCGCCGCGGCGGGCCGCTTTGGCAGCTCCCCCTTCGATCCGCCCGAGGCCAACGACACGACCTTCGTCGTGGACCAGGACGCCGGGCTCGACACCGGCTGCACCTTCCGGGGCGGCGGCCCGCTCGTCTTCCGCGTCAAGATCGGCCGCGTCGTGGGCGACGTGGCGAAGCTCAAGCAGAACAACATGATCTCGGCCACGGCCGAGCTGCGCATGCCGGCCTTCGACGTCGACTTCGACGGCGGCGGCGGGCAGTTCAACCCGGAGCGCGACCGCGTGACCTTCAACGGCAACGTGGTCCCCACCGAGTTCCTGACCGGCTCGGACAGCGTCTGGAAGCTCAACTCCTTCCGGGTGCCGATCGAGTGGGTAAAGTTCGCCAGCGACCCCGGCCAGGGCGGCACCGCGACTCCCGAGGACAACGTCGTCCGGATCGACATCGACACCGCCAACTCCGAAGAGGTCTGGTGCACGTCGATCGACTGGGCCGCCCTCTCGATCGAGGCCGCGCGTCCGGTCGTTCTGGCCCACGGCATCCTGTCGAACGGCGGCACCTGGGCTCCGCTGTGGACGTCGCGGCTCACGGGTCTGGGGCTCCCCCACACCAACGAGCTCAACATGGGCAACCTGGACAGCATCCAGAACAATGCCGGCAAGATCGGCCGGGTGGTGGCGAGCTCGCTCGACCGCTGGGGCGTGGACAAGGTGAACCTCGTCTGCCACAGCAAGGGCGGTCTCGACTCCCGCCACTACGTCGAAGGCAACGACGACGTGGACCAGGTGATCCAGATCGGCACGCCCAACGCCGGCAGCCCGCTGGCCGACGCGGTCCAGGGGGCGTCGCTCTACTTCCTGGGGGGCATTCCGACCCTCATCATCAACGCCCTGGCCGGCCCGGCGGGGGTCCAGCTCACCCAGCCGTACATGAGAGGCTACAACCTCTTCCACGGCTCGAACCCGGAGGTGCAGTACACGGCTCTGGCCGGCGACTACAGACCGGACTGCTTCTTCCTGAACATCTTCTGCCGTCCGGTCGACCGGCTTCTCCTGCTGATCACAGGCCGCGGCGACACGATCGTCCCGGTCCGCTCGGTCCACTCGCTGGGCTACACCCAGAACCGCACCTTCCAGAGCAGCGGTTCGAACGGTGAGGCCAAGCACACGCAGATGACGTCGTCTTCGGGCATCTACAACAACCTGCGCGACCGGGTGCAGGCTTTCGGCCGCCAGGCCAACCTCGCCGGAGAGGAGCTCGAGAGCACGGTCGGCCGCACCGCCACGCTCGCGGGTCTCCTTGCCCAGGGACAGGTCCAGATCCACCAGGTGCCGATCGACTCCTCGGCTCCGCTCTTCTTCTCGCTCGCCTATCCGTCCGGCAACCTGGACCTGGCGCTCGTCTCCCCGTCCGGCCGGCGCTACGACGCCGCGACCGTCTCCGGCGACCCGGGCGTCTCCCGGGAAGAGCTGGAGATCCCGGGCGGCGTCCTCGAGGTCTATAACTTCGAGGCCCCCGAAAAGGGCGTGTGGACCGTCGAGGTCACGGCCCCGTCCGTGGTCGAGCCCGCGGGCACGGTGGGCTACGCCGTGCACGGCTGGTTCGAGAATCCGTCCATCACCGTTTCCGCCGACGTGACGCGGGCGAACGTCCACGCGGGCGAGCCTCTGGACGTCACCGGCACGGTGCGCGAAAACGGCGTGCCGCTCCCCGGCGCCACCGTCGTCGCCCGGATCGGCCTGCCGGACGGCACCGTCCGCGACGTCACCCTCCTGGACAACGGCCAGGGAGCGGACACCACAGCCGAGGACGGCGTCTACAGCGGCCGCCTCTCCGACACGTCCCAGCCCGGCACCTACCGCATCGCCGTCACGGCGGGCGGCACCGGCCTGCCCACGACCCCCGATTTCAGCCGTGAGGACTTCACGCTCGCGACCGTCAGCCGCAGCAACTCCTCGATCGCCGGAACCTTCCGCGACCACGGTGAGGACACGGATGGCGACGGGCTCTACAACGCCCTGATCGTGGACGTCGATCTGAATGTCACCGCGGCCGGCACCTACCGGCTCTTCGGGGTCCTGACCGACGCCTCGGGCAACCGCCACGAGGCGAGCGCCGTGGCCGAGCTGCCGGGCGGTCCCGCCACGGTCGCGCTCCGCTTCGACGGCGTCCGGATCTACGGCAACGGGGTCGATGGCCCCTACACGCTCTCGGCGGTCGGCCTGGCCGAGGAGAGCGATCTGGACCTCCTGCCGGTCGACGAGAAGGCCGACGCCCACCGCACCGCGGCCTACGGCTACCGGCAGTTCCAGCACGACCCCATCGTCCTGACCGGCACCGGTACCTCGACGGGCGTCGATACCAACGGCAACGGCCTCTACGACCTGCTGAACGTGGGGGTCGGCGTCGAAGTCGACCTCGCCGGCTTCTACAGCTGGTCCGCGCGCCTGATCGACGCCAACGGCAACGAGCTGGGCTTCGCCGCCAGCTCGGCCTTCTGGAACGGCGGACGCAACACGATCACCCTCTCCTACGCCGGCCTGCCCATCGGCCGGAGCGGGGTGGACGGCCCGTACTTCGTCACCGACCTCCTGGTGTTCGGAGCCGGCCGCTCGCTCGTCGCCGCGAGCGCCTTCACGACCGACGCGTTCCTCGCGAGCCAGTTCGAGGGGTACGCCGTCGACCAGACTCCGCCGCAGCTT
>DATEIO010000875.1:0-2750 GCA_035278895.1 Thermoanaerobaculia bacterium
CTCGGCGAGGAGCGGCCGGAAAAAGGCCAGGAGCTCCGAGGAGCTGGTGTAGCGGGACCAGTTGAGGACGAGCGTCGCCGTGAGCACGTTCCCCGGCCTGAAGCCGGGGTCGACCCGCTCCAGGGCGAGGAGGCTCCGCAGCATGAGTCCGGCTCCGGCGAGGAGCAGGAACGAAAGGGCGAACTGGAGGACGACCAGCAGGCTGCGCGCCCGCCTCCGGCCGGCGGTCGCGCGGCTCCCTCCAGCCTTCAGAGCGTCGGCGGGCTCCTGCCGCGAGAGCGCGGCGGGCAGGAGTCCCGAGGCGACGCCGGTCGCCACCGCCACGAGCAGAGTGAAGAGCAGCACGCCGGAATCGATCTCCACCTCGGCAGCGCGCGGAGTGAAGCGGGCCGCAAACGCCACGAGCATGTCGAGCCCGGCCCCGGCGAGGAGCAGGCCCAGGGCCCCGCCCGCGAGCGCCAGGAGCAAGCTTTCGACGAGCACCTGGCGCAGGAGGCGCCCCCGTCCCGCACCTAGAGCGGTGCGCACCGCCATCTCCTGGTGGCGCCGGAGAAGCCGGGCGAGGACCAGGTTCGCCACATTGGCACAGACGAGAAGGAGCACGAAGCCCACCGTTCCCAGGAGCAGCAGCAGGGTCGGCCGGGCCGGGCGCGTGAGCTCCTCCTTGAGCGGCACGGCATCGAGCCGGAGGCCGGCCGGCGTGGCATAGGCTTCGGGATGCTCCCCGCGAAGCCGGTCCGCCACCACCGCGAGATCGGACCGCGCCTGCTCCACCGTCACGCCGTCTCTCAGTTGGGCGAAGACGTGCATCATCCGCGCTTCCCGGTTCTCGATGAACCGTTCCCGGGAGCGGAAGGGACAGGAGGAGACCGGCATGTAGACGTCGTTCTCGTCCGGATACTGCGGCATCGGGGGCAGGACTCCGACCACGGTATGGACGCGGTCGTTCATCTCGAACGTCTGCCCGACGATCCCGGGATCCCCTCCGAAGCGGCGCCTCCAATAGGAATGGCTGAGCACGAGGACCGGCTCGGCGCCCGGCCGGTCTTCCCCGGGCCGGAAGGTGCGGCCGAGGAGAGGCTTGACCCCCAGGACCTCGAAGAGCTCGGCGGAGACGACGCCCGTCTGCACCCGGTCCGGCTCCCCCCGGCCGAGGAGGGTGAAGGGCATGGAGTGATACTCCACGATCGCCGTGAGCGTCCGGCTGCCGCTCTTCAGGTCCCGGATCTCGGGAACCGAGAAATAGCCCTCCGCCGTGGCCAGCGACGCCTGCTTGGTAACGTGGACGATCCGCTCCCCCTCCGCGTACGGAAGCGGACGCAGCAGCACGCCCCGCACCACGCTGAAGATCGCCGTATTGGCTCCGATCCCCAGCGCGAGGATGAGCACGAGGACCGCCGAAAAGCCCGGGGCCTTCGCGAACGTCCGCACGCCGTAGCGGAGGTCGTGGAGGAAGCCATTCATCCGCCCGCCCCCAGCTTCCCCTCGAACACCCGCTCGAGCTCCGCGAAGTACGACCGGTTCCCCCAGAGGTCGGCGGCAACACGATCGACAAAGCCGCCCAGGAGCTCGTCCTGCTGCCGGAAGGCCTCTTCGCCTCCGGGGATCTCCTCGGCTTTGGCGGCCTTCGAGCGGCGGCGGGGGATGAGGCGGCCCAGGAGGGCGGCTCCCTGGAGGAGGAGAGAGAGGCTCTGGCGGAAGTCCCGGGTGAGCGTGCGGTGGATCGCCCGAGCGTTTATCTCTTGGAGCGTCGCCAGGATCGCGGCGCGGACGACCCGGGCCCGCTTCTCCCCGAGGCGGGCCGCGTAGAGGACGAGATAACCCATATGGAGGGTGTCGGCCGAGCGGCGGACGCTCCGGCGGATGGTGAGGAAGTAGAAGACCGTCCGGAACAGCTTTCCGAGGATGGCGCCGGTGACCTCGCGCAACGCCCAGGCCCCGCTCCCCAGGCAGCCCGCCCAGCGCGGGTCCTCGTCCCCCGCGAGGATCTTCACGTCTTCGTCGGTGAGCCCGATCCGCTCGTCCCGGTCGATCTCCCGGATCATCCGCCGCTGGACCCGCTCAAGTGCCCAGTCGTCCATGAATGGCACGGGGATGAGCGGGCAGAGGCCGCCCAGGACGCTCCAGAACGTCAAACGCCGGAACGCCTGCTTCTCGAGAGCGGTGGGTCTCATGGCGCGGGAAAGTCTATCTCGCGCCGGGTGAGCAGCGGATAGGGGTTCATCGCCTCGCCGGAGTCATAGAGGCCGTAGTGGAGGTGCGGCGGAGTCCCCTGGGCGTTGCCCGTGGTCCCCACGTAGCCGAGGACGGTCCCCGGCTCGACCCAGTCCCCCATCGCGGGATCGGCCCAGTCTTCCAGATGGGCGTAGTAGTGATACCAGCCGCCCGGCCCCAGGACGGTCACGACCTTGCCGCCGAGCCGGTTCGTCCCCTTGCGCACGACGATCCCCCGGGTCGCGGAGAGCACCTGCGTCCCCCGTGTGGCAAAGATGTCGATCCCCTCGTGGGTGCGCCCGCCGCTCCGGGCCGCGCCCCAGGTATCGGCCAGCTGCGAGCGGGAGACCCCGTCGACCGGGACCGGGAGCGCCGTGGGAGGCGGCTCCCGGAGAAGGCTCACGAAGCGGGCGGCGTTCCTCAAATAGGGATAGGCCAGCACCAGGAACGCGAAGAGGAGCGCCAGGGTGAAGAGCCGCCAGACGACCCGCCGGAAGGTCACGCCTCAGCTCCCCGCCACCTCATAGGCGCGGGTC
>DATEIO010000876.1:0-2252 GCA_035278895.1 Thermoanaerobaculia bacterium
CGAGGGCACCAGCGCGATGTCGCGGAATCACGTGAACGTGCTGTCGTCCTCGGCCCTGATCGCGCTGCCCGGCGGCGCAGGGACGGCGAGCGAGATCGAGCTCGCGGTCCGCTATAAAAAGCCGGTGATCGTCTATGCTCCGGACGAGCGCCTCGTCAGTGCTTTCCCCAAGAGCGTGCCCCGCGCGGCGACGATTCAGGAGGTCGAAGGGTTCCTGCGCGGGGTGCTCGGCCCAGTGTCGGATTGAAGATTCTCACGCCGCAGCTTCCGAAGGCAATGCCATCGGGTGAGAACGGCGACGGCGGCTTCAGAACAGGGAGTACGTTTCAACCCACTGCGAATATTTTCCACCGAGACGAGCACAAAGGTAAGAATAGTAGGGTAAGAGCTCGCATGACGGCAGATTATTGAGCCACTGCTCGATCCAAGTGGTGGCGCATGCCCCAGCGCTGTTACCGACACGGCTATTCGTGCACTGATAACCGTAGACGCGCATGTTGCTTTGATCCTTGGAGCAGAAGGGCTTCCAGGCTTCAAGATCCTCTGGCCGAGTGGCCTCGCCTCGGGATGCCTCCAGCTCTCTACAGAGCGCTTTCGCCATGGTCTGCCGGCCAGGATCCACCTTGAACGAAGGGCCAAGCGGGGCAGGGGTCATTTTCGGGGTAGCAACGACTTGGCCGCGATCGAGCTTCGGCAAAGGGGTGGCAGGAGATTGTACCGCCGCGCCATGGGTCACTTTCACCATGACTCTGAACGTACCCACGTCCTGAGCGCAGGACCGCGGACATGTGAGGCACCGCACTCTGAGATCCCCGCTGTACGTGCCCGGCTCTTTATTGCGCAGATCGACGACGAGCTGAACCTCTCTCACATGACCTGCTGGAAGGTCGTTGATGGTCGGGGAACCTACAATTTCCACCCAGTCGAGTTGCTGCCGGGACAACTCCAGGGTATGGACCCCTGGGCAAGAGGCATTCGAAATTGAGATGTTGGTCGGGTAGGTCTTTCCGGCAGCCAAGGTCCCGAGATCCCAAGCAGAAGTGGAAGCAGATCCCGAGGCGAGGACAGCAGTGGTGACAGTCGCCAGGCCCAACGACGCGACAACGACTCGGTGAAGAAATCGCACGGCAATATCCTCCTTCTGAGGAACCGAGCTGACCACGCCCGAAGCTCGGTAGTCCGTCTCGACGGTCAACCTTAGCCTCTGCTCTCCCCCTGCCGCGTTGAATCTCTGGAGCTTGCCCAAGCTTACGGCACTGTCATACCAACGTCAACTAGATAGAACTATGCCTATAAGCAAGCCATGGCGAGTCACGGGGCGATATTCTCGATACGACGTCAGCCGGTCCATTTCTCCGGACGTCAGTCCGAGGGCGCGCGCGAAAGATCGATCACGTTGTCGGCCAGCTCCTCCACGAAGTAGCGGTCGTGGGAGACGAAGAGGATCGTTCCCGGGTATTGCGCGAGCGTGCCTTCGAGCGCTTCGCGGGCTTCGATATCCAAGTGGTTCGTCGGCTCGTCGAGCAGCAGAAAGTTGGCCCCGCCGACCAGGAGAGCGGCGAGGGCGACTTTCGCGCGTTCCCCTCCGCTCAGTGAGCCGATCGGGTGCTGCACCTGGTCGGCCCGGACTTTGAGGCACGCCAGGATGGTTCGGACCCAGGTCTCGTCCGCGTTCGCTGCGAGGCAGAAGGCGAGCGGCGACGTTGCCGGGTCCATGTGCTCTCCCTCTTGAGAGAAGTAGCCCACGCGAACGCCGGAGCCGATCTGGACGCTCCCCGCGTCGGGGCGGTCGAGGCCTTGCACGATGCGCAGGAGCGTCGTTTTGCCCGATCCGTTGGGTCCGACAACGGCCCAGCGCTCGCCGCGGCCGAGGCTCGCGAAAAGCCCGGTAAAAAGAGATTTTCCGTCGAACGACTTCGCCAGACCCTCGATCCTCAGGACGGTGTCGCCCGAGCGGCGCACGCCGGCAAAATCGAGACGCGGGATGGCGGTTTCGACGAACGGCTTGGCGGCTTTGGGCTCGCGCGTGGAGCGCTCGCGGAGGATGCGCGCCGTGCGCTGAACTCGCGCGGCCTTGGCCTGATAGAAATCGTGGCCGTGTCGCACCCCGGCCGGCGCCTTGGCCACCTTCAAGGCGGTTCTCATCCGTTGCTCGGCCGCCCGTTCAGCCGCGGCCACGCGGCGCTGCTGCGCTTCATACCGCTCCCAGGCCTGACGCTCCGCGAGCGCCCGCTGCTCGCGGTAGAACTCGT
>DATEIO010000877.1:0-3621 GCA_035278895.1 Thermoanaerobaculia bacterium
CGTGGCCGTGCTGGGCGACATGCGCGAGCTCGGGCCGGAAGGGCCGCGCTTCCACCGCGAGTGCGGCGAGCGCGCGGCCCGCCTGGGCTTCGCGCCGATCGCCGGGGTGGGGGAGCTCTCCCGGCATCTCGTGGAAGGCGCTGCGTCCGCGGGTGCCGCGGCCGTCTGGCTGCCCGATGCCGCCGCCGCCGCCGAGTGGGCGGCCCACGAGGTCGCGGCCGGGGACGTCGTGCTCGTCAAGGCTTCGCGCGGGGTGGGGCTCGAGAAGGTGGTCCGGCGTTTGCTGCCGGAGGAGAGCGCCTGATGCTTTACTACCTTCTCTATCCGCTCCGGGACGCGATCCCCCTCTTCAACGTCTTCCGCTACATCACGTTCCGGGTGGCGGCGGCGATGGTTTTGGCGCTCCTCCTGTCGTGGCTCCTGGGGCCGCGGTTCATCCGCATGCTGCGCCGGCTCTCGGTGGGGCAGAACATCCGCGACGTGGGGCCGCAGGCGCACCAGGTGAAGGCGGGAACGCCCACCATGGGGGGCCTCCTCATCCTCTTCGCGACCCTCGTGCCCACGCTGCTGTTCGGCGATCTCCAGAACGTCTACGTGTGGATCGTCATGCTGGTGACGCTCGCCTTCGGAGCGATCGGTTTCGCGGACGATTACCTGAAGGTTTCGCGCCGCAGGAACCTGGGGCTCACCGCGCGGGCCAAGTTCTGGCTCCAGGTCGTCGCCGCCACGGCGATGGGCATCACGCTCCTTTTCCTCCCCACGGGATACGGGTTCAATCCCACCCTGGCGTTTCCGTTTTTCAAACAGCTCGTCTTCAACCTGGGCTATCTCTACATCCCCTTCGTGGTGATCGTGCTCGTCGGGGCCTCGAACGCCGTGAACCTGACGGACGGCCTGGACGGCCTGGCCATCGGCACCACGTCGGTCGCCGCCGCCACGTACGCCGTCTTCACCTATGTGGCCGGCAACCGGGTGATCGCCAACTACCTCCAGGTCTCCTACGTGCCGGGCGTGGGCGAGGTCGCGGTGTTCTGCGGCGCCATGGTGGGCGCGGGGATCGGATTTCTCTGGTTCAACTCGCACCCCGCCGAGGTGTTCATGGGGGACGTCGGCTCACTCTCGCTGGGAGCCGCGATCGGCAGCGTGGCCGTGCTCGCCAAGCAGGAGATCCTGCTGGTGCTCGTGGGCGGCGTCTTCGTGATGGAGGCGCTCTCGGTGATCATCCAGGTCGCCTCGTTCAAGCTCCGGGGCAAGCGGGTGTTCCGCATGTCCCCTCTCCACCACCACTTCGAGCTTTCGGGATGGGCCGAGCCGAAGGTGATCGTGCGTTTCTGGATCCTCTCGATCCTGTTCGCGCTCCTTTCGCTCTCGACTCTCAAGCTGCGATGAAAGTGCCCTGGGGATCCGGCCGCTTCGATCGGGTGCTGGTCTACGGGCTCGGCCTCTCCGGCCGGGCCGCGGCGCTTTTACTCCTGGAGCACGGAGTCGAGGTGATCGCGGTCGACGCCCGGCCCGCGGACAAGCTCGACCTGGGGGGCCTGGCCGGCCGCATCGAGGTCCTCACCGGCCAGGAGCCCGCGGAGCTTCCCGCGGAGGTGGACGGCGTGGTCGTCTCGCCCGGCGTGCCCATGGACCGGCCGCTCCTCGAAGAGGCCCGGCGCTTCCGCGTGCCGGTGATCGCCGAGGTGGAGCTCGCGTTCCCGTTCCTCAACGGTCCGGTCGTGGGGATCACGGGGAGCAACGGCAAGAGCACCACGACGGAGCTGACCGGCGCCATGCTCCGCGCGGCGGGGCTGGAGGTCGAGGTCTGCGGCAACATCGGCGAGCCGCTCTCCAGCAAGGTGGACGGCCCGCCGGGACGGATCTTCGTGGTCGAGCTGTCGAGCTTCCAGATCGAGGGGATCGTCACCTTCAAGCCGAAGGCGGCAGCGTTCCTGAACCTCTCGGAAGACCATCTCGACCGCTACGCGAGCCTCGCCGAGTACGGCGCGGCCAAGGCCCGCCTCTTCCGCGACATGGACGCGGACGGGATCGCGGTGCTGAACGCCGACGACACCTTCGCCTCCGGGATCGACACCCGCGCCCGGCGCCGCTCCTTCTCCCGCAGGGGGAGAGTCGAGGACGGCTGCTGGGCCGCCGAGGACGGCCGGGTGATCGAGGCGACGCCCGAAGGCGAGGAGATCGAGCTGTTCAACGCTTCCGAGCTCAGGATCGCGGGCGTTCACAACCTGGAGAACGCCATGGCCTCCGCTCTCCTCGCCCGCGCCATGGGGGCCGAGCCCGCGGCGCTTCGGGCCGCGATCGCGGAGTTCACCGGCCTGCCCCACCGCCTGCAGCGCGTGGGCGAGCGGGGCGGAGTCGTCTGGTACGACGATTCGAAGGGGACGAACCCCGACGCGACCTTGAAGTCGCTCGAAGGGTTCCCCGACGGCAGCGTCCACCTGATCCTGGGCGGGAGGAACAAGGGGGCGGACCTCTCCGTGCTCACGCCCATGGTCAAGAAGAAGGCCCGCCGGGTCTATCTCATCGGCGAGGCCGCGGAGGAATTCGACAAGGCTCTGGGAAAGGGCGTTTCGAAAGAGAAGGCGGAGACGATGGACCGCGCGGTCAAGGCGGCTTCGGAGCAGGCTCAAGGAGGCGAGGTCGTCGTCCTCTCGCCGGCCTGCGCGAGCTTCGACCAGTTCAAGAACTACATCCACCGGGGCGAAGTGTTCCAGTCGCTCGTCCGGGAGGTGGTCGGAGGGCCGCATGGCGAAGAAGCTGGCGTTTGACAAGGTGCTCTTCACCGCCGTGGTGCTCCTGATGTCCTTCGGCCTGGTCATGGTGTTTTCGGCGAGCGCCGCCTTCGCCAAGGACGGCACGTGGAACCACTTCCTCGTCAAGCAGGCGGTGGCGGCGGGCCTGGGGCTCCTCCTGATGGCCGTTCTGATGCACCTGGACTACCGCTTCCTGAGGAATCCCGCGGTCATCTACTCGCTCCTGGGCGGGATGCTGATGCTCCTTGTGGGCGTGCTCTTCTCGCCGCAGTTGAACGGCACCCGCCGCTGGTTCTTCGTGGGAGGGATCTCGATCCAGCCGTCCGAGCTCGCGAAGCTCGCGCTCATCCCCTTCCTCGCCTACCAGATCGAAAAGAAGGAAGAGCAGGTCAACCAGGCGTCCTTCCTTCTGCCGGCGGGGCTCTTCACGGTGCTCATGGCGGGGCTGATCCTCCTGGAGCCGGACATGGGCACGGCCGTGCTCCTCTCAGCGACGGCGTTCCTCATGATCTTCCTGGCCGGGCTCTCCTGGCGCTACATCCTGCCGGCGCTCCTCGCGGTGCCGCCGCTCCTGGGCGCCCTGGTGCTCGCGGAGGAGTACCGGCGGCAGCGCTTCCTGGCCTTCCTCGATCCCGAGAAGGATCCGCTGGGGAGCGGCTTCCAGGCCCTCCAGTCGCTGATCGCGGTGGGCTCAGGCGGCGTCTTCGGCCTGGGGCCGGGCAAGAGCGTGCAGAAGCTCTACTTCCTGCCGCACCCGGAGTCGGACTTCATCTTTTCGATCGTGGCCGAGGAGCTCGGCATGCTGGGCGCGTTGGCCGTCGTCGCAGCCTTCGCCGTGCTCGCGTGGCGCGGCCTGCGCGCCGGG
>DATEIO010000878.1:0-4221 GCA_035278895.1 Thermoanaerobaculia bacterium
GCCTCGGGCAACCACACGGTCGCCATCGAGAGCGTCAACGTCCCCAAGGTGCGGATGACGGTCGACCGGGTGTTTTTGAACAACCTCTTCTTCACCTTCCAGTACGGCGGGTTCTTCGACTACGAATACGGCTACTTCGGCGAGCTCTCGCACGCCCTGGGCGACCGCCTGAAGGAAGAGACGCTGGACGTGGGCGGTGCCAAGAACAAGCGGCGGGTCTACCCCGTCGATCTCGACCAGTTCGTGAACACGAAAGAGCCCGGCCTCTACCGGGTCTCCGTGGGCAAGCCCGACGACTGGGAGGCCAAGCAGCGCTGGATCCTGCTGACCGACCTCGGCGTGGTCACGAAGAAGGGCCAGGGGGAGATGGTCGTCTGGGTGTCGTCCCTGCGCGATCTCTCGCCCGTGGGCGGCGCCCAGGTGACGCTGATCTCGGACCAGAACCAGACCATGGCCCAGGGGCGGACGGACGGCGCGGGCGTGTTCCGCATCGACGACGCCAAGGCGCTCGCCAAGGGGACCCCCTACATGATCACCGTCGAGGACGGGGACGACTTCACGTTCCTGCTCCTCGACACCATGGGGATCGACACCACGGGGCTCGACGTGGACGGCGCTCCGCCCGTGGGCGACGGCTACACGGCCTTCCTCTACGGCGAGCGCGACCTCTACCGGCCCGGCGAGAAGGCCGAGGGCCTGGCCCTGGTGCGGGACGGCGGGTTGCGCATTCCTCCCGACATGCCGGCGCTGCTCCGCCACCGCGATCCGCAGGGGCGCGAGCTCGAAACCAAGCGGCTGTCCACCGGCGACCGCGGCTTTGCCCCGTGGAGCCTGGACCTGCCGGCGTATTCGTTGACCGGCGCCCACACGCTGGAGCTCGAAGTGGCCGAGAAGGTGATCGGCCAGTACCGCTTCCAGGTGGAGGAGTTCGTTCCCGACCGCATCTCGGTCGCGATCGAAGCGCCCAAGGAGAAGGTCGGCCCGGGCCAGGTGCTGAAGTACCAGGTCCAGGGGAGCTACCTCTTCGGCGCGCCCGCGGCCGGTCTGCCGGTCGAGACCCGGGTGCGGCTGGTGGACTCGACCTTCGCGCCCAAGGGGTACGAGGCCTACACCTTCCGCAACAACGAGCGGAATCTCGAAGCCCGCGAGGTGCTTTCGGCCGACGGCAAGCTGGACGACGAGGGGCGGAGCGCCTTCGAGGTGACGATGCCCGAAGGGTCGCCCGTGCCGTCGTCGCTCGAAGCCGTGATCACGGCGCGCGTGCAGGAGCAGGGCGGCCGCGGCGTGGCAGCGCTCCAGCGGCTGGACGTCCATCCCTACCCGTACTACCTGGGCCTGAAACGGATGAGCGAAGAGGCCTACCCCGAGCCGGGGCAGGAGGTGGAGATCGAGTACGTGGCGCTCTCCCCCGACGGCAAGGAGGTGCCGTCCGGCGGCCTGCGCGCCGACTTCTTCCAGGACCGCTGGAACACGGTGCTGCGGCGGACTCCGAACGGCGGCTGGCGGTATGAGACGACGCGCGATCCCGTGCTCGTCTCCACCCAGGCCGTGCCCGGCGGCAAGGGGCGCGGCACGTTCCGCGTCCGCCCGCGGACCTGGGGCAGCTACCGCGCGGTGATCACCGATCCCGCGACGCAGGCGTCCTCCGAGATCGAGCTCTACGCCTCGGGCTGGGGCACGTCGCCCTGGGCCATCAAGAACCCGGCGCGGCTGGAGCTCGACCTGGACAAGGAAGAGTACGCCCCCGGCGACACGGCGATCGTGCAGGTGCGGGCGCCGTTCTCGGGCAAGCTGCTCTTGACCGTCGAGCGCGACAAGGTGCTCGAGACGCAGGTCCACATGCTGACCGGCAACACGGCCAAGATCGAGGTGCCGATCCGCGCCGAGTTCCGGCCGAACTCCTACATCACGGCGACCCTCGTCCGGAAGGTGGGGGACCTGGAGCCCGGCTCGGCCGGCCGCGCCTACGGGGCCGTGCCGCTGCCCGTGGACCGGACGGCCAACCGCCTCGCCCCCACGATCGTGGCGCCCCAGGAGATCCGGCCCAACCGGGATCTCCCGATCACGGTCAAGGCCGCGCCGGGCGCGGTCGTCACCATCGCGGCGGTGGACGAGGGCATCCTCCAGCTCATCGCCCAGAAGACGCCCGATCCGTTCGAGTTCTTCTACCGGCGCCTGGCGCTCGGCGTCTCCTCGTACGACACCTTCAGCCTCGTGCTGCCGGAGGTGAAGGCCGCGCCCGCGGGCGGCGGCGAGGGCGAGGACATGTCGCAGTATGTGCGGACGGAGGGCATCCGCCGCGTGGAGCCGGTCGCGTTCTGGTCCGGCCCGCTCACGGCGGATGGCGAAGGCAACGCCAAGGTCACCTTCAAGGTGCCCGAGTTCCAGGGCGCTCTCCGCATCATGGCGGTCGCGATCGACGTGGACCGCTTCGGCTCGTCCCAGCAGATGACGCGGGTGCGCGAGCCCATCGTGCTCCTCCCCACCCTGCCGCGCATCCTGTCGTTCGAAGAGACGCTCCAGGTGCCGGTCACGGTGCGGAACGACACGGGCAAACCCGGCAACATCCAGGTCTCGCTCGTGGCCGAGGGGCCGGTCCAGGTGGAGAAGCCCGCGACGCAGTCGGTCGAGATCCCCAACGGCCGGGAGAAGACCGTCTACTTCACGGTGAAGACCGGCGGCGCGTCGGGCAACGTGCGCTTCACGGTGACGGCCGCGGGCAACGGCGAGAAGTCACGCTCCACGACCAACGTGGGCGTGCGGCCGGACCTCCCCGAGATCACGGTCGAGGACGCCGGAGGAATCGCCAAGGCCACGATCGACGTGGCCGGCCCGGACGCTTCCCGGTTCCGGGCGGAGACGATGCGGCGCACCATCCGCGTCGGCCCCGTGCCGATCGTCCAGTTCGCGGGCAAGCTCCAGCACGTGCTCCACTATCCGTACGGCTGCCTGGAGCAGACGACGTCCAGCTCCTTCCCGCTCGTCTACATCGCGGACATCGCGAAGGCGCTCGATCCCGAGCTCCTCGATCCCAAGAAGGGGCATGGCGATCCGGCCGACATGGTGCAGGCGGGCCTGCGGCGGATCGCGACCATGCAGCTCCCCGGCGGCGGCTTCGCGCTCTGGCCGGGAGACGACACGACCCACCCGTGGGGGAGCGTCTACGCGACCCACTTCCTCGTCGAGGCGAAACGGGCCGGGCATCCGGTGGAGGACAGCCTCTACCGGAACGCCCTCTCCTGGCTCGCCGGCCACGTGAAGGCGAAGTCGGCCTATGGCAGCGACGAGCTGCAGCGCGTGGCCTATGGGCTCTACGTCCTCTCCCGGGCCGGCCGGGCGGACCTGGGGACCATGGACTTCCTGCGCGAGAAGCACTTGAAGGAACTCCGCCCCGAGTCCCGCGCGCTGCTGGCTGGCGGCTACGCCACGGCGGGCAACCCGCGGGCCATGCAGGCGCTCCTGGCGAACGTCGGGCAGGTGGCCGAGACGCCGCGGGAGACGGGCGGCAACTTCAACTCGGCGATCCGCAACCGGGCCATCCTGCTCCTTGCGCTGCTCGACGCCCAGCCTCAGAGCCCGCGCATTCCGCAGCTCGTGGACCGGCTGGCGCGAGACGCCCGCGACGTTCCGTACTGGTCGACCCAGGAGGAGGGCTTCACGCTCCTGGCCCTCGGCCAGTTCATCAAGCGGCAGACGAGCTTCCCGCCGTACTCGGGCACCGTGCTCGTGGGCGGCAAGAAGGTCGGGACCTTCACCAACCAGACGGCCACCTTCACGAACGTCCGCGGCGAGGGACCGGTCCGCATCCAGATGAACCCCGGCTACAAGCCGGGCGCGGCCTTCTTCAGCGTGCTGACCCGCGGCGTGCCCACGGACTCTGCGTTCCAGCCATCCCGCGAGGGCCTGGAGATCGAGCGCGAGTTCAAGGACCGCGACGGCAACCCGGTCAACCTGGGGAGCGTCAAGCAGGGAGACCTGATCGTCATCAAGACCCGGGTGAGGAGCGTCTCCGGCCCGGTCAACAACGTGGCGATCGTCAACCTCCTGCCCTCGGGCCTGGAGGTCGAAAATCCTCGCCTCGAAACCACGGAGCAGCTCCCGTGGGTGAACGACGCGAACCTGACGCCGCGCTACATGGACCTGCGGGACGACCGCATCCTCCTCTTCGTGGACCTGCCCGCGGATAGCTGGCAACAGTTCTACACCCTCGTCCGCGCCGTG
>DATEIO010000879.1:0-10265 GCA_035278895.1 Thermoanaerobaculia bacterium
GGACCATCCCTTCGTCCGGCGTGTCAAACTCATGCTTATGGTCACAGCGATACCGAGGGCTTAGCGATTTCCGAGCTTTAATCCCCGTTGTACCGCAGACCGGACATCTCGATCTCTTCTTTTCTCCGAAGATCTCCGTGATGGTCTCAATGCGCGCAACGCCCTGGAGACGGTGCTTGTCCCGGATGAAGACGTAGTCCCCTTGGGCGATCTGTTTGTGATTTGGGACGAAGCTATCGTAGCGATAGAGCCGCCGGGGCTCATCCAGATAACCTGGATTGCCCGCGTACTGGCGGTCATCTCCGAAGGACAGAAGAAGCCAGGCTCTACTCACAATCACAACCTCTGCAATCCGAAACCAACAGAAACAGGGAATCTTTAGGCGATCGTCCTGCAGGCTAGCACGGGCTCTTCAGGACTGAGCGAAAAGCATCCGTTCTAGAAAAATACGGAGCGATTGCGGTACCGGGATCGGGAAAATGTGAGGTGCCCGCATGCCGGTCCGTTGGTGCGGCCGGTCTCCCGACTCGGGGGAGAGGTCCCCCCGCTGATCCGGGAGAGGGGGGAGTTGGCAGCTCGGGCAGGGGGATCGCCTCCGAAGCGGGCGTCTCGCTTGCGAGGGAAACCGTCCGATTCGCGAGGTGGACGACTCCACTCTCTTTTTCCGTGACGGAGCACTCGCGCTCCCGCCCGGCAGCGGGGCCTCCCCCACCCCTTTCCAGACGGTTTGCCTCCCGAAGTGGGACACAAACGCCCGGGTGCACGTCTCTCGCCTCACGAGGCGGGAGGTTCGCCTTGCGGGGCGGGACACGCGCCTCTCGGGGCGGACGGTTCGTCTTGCGAAACGGACTGTCCGCCTCGCGGGGCGGATGGTTCGCCCGGCGAAGTGGGAGGTTCGCCTCGGGAGGCGGACGGTTCGCCCCGCGAGGCGGCGCTCCCGCCTTTCTTTGTGGACGGTCCGCCCCGCGGGGCGAGTGTCCCGGTTCGCAGGGCGAACGTCCCAATTCGGAAGGCGAACCGTCCGCCCCGAGAGGCGGGGGTGCGCAGACGCGTTGCGGAGACGTGGAAGTTGGGGCGGACTGTCCGCCTGGCGGTTTGGGGCTCCCGCAAAGCGGGGCGGAGGTCCGCGATCCCCTTGCCGGAGCCCGGAGGGGAGGGTACGCTCCCACTCCGGCCGAGGCGGCCGGGCCTTTTGCGGGGGAAGATGGCATGAAGTGGAGCGAGTACGAGCAGCGGCGGCGGGCGATGGAGCGGCAGCTGGAGGCGGACATCGAGCTGCTCCGGGCGGCTCACGAGACCCGGATCCGCGCTCTCGACCAGCTCTGGCTCGACCTGCCCGAGAAGGACCAGCTCTCCTCCGCCGACGGTCCGGAGGCGGGCGGCGCCGGTGAGGAGGCCGCGGCCGAGCCCGCCGACGTCCCGATCGGGACGCAAAGGGAGACGCAAGGGCCTCAGGAGATCCGGAAGGGTTACGGCGAGGTGTCTCTGGACATCGAGGCGGTCTTCGGCTCCCTGCCCGCGGTGTTCGACCGGCCGGAGCTCGTCCGCGCGCTCGGGTATCAGCCCGTCCGCACTACCTTCTACCGGGCGATCGACGCTCTGGTGACGGAGGGGCGGATCACGGTCGAGTCCCCGAGCGTGGGCCGGCACAGGACGCGGTACCGGAAGGCTCCGCAGGGCTCCTGAAGAGGCGAAAGCAAGAGGCCGGCAGGATGCCGGCGCTCCCAGCAAGAGCTCAACGGCCCAGGAGAGAGCGGGCCGTCGGAGAGAGCCTCAGGGTCTCCGGGGACCGCGTGAGCCGGCTCAACAGAGCCTTCTCGAGGCCGCCATTCCACCGCGGGGAACGGCCCAACTCCGCGAGGTACTGCTCGTACGCCGCCCCATCCCGGAAGGTCGAGAAGAAGACGAACACCCACTCCCCTTCGCGGACCGGCAGGGCGGGGAACGTGTTGGGGCTGTCCTTCGTCACGAACTGGCCGAGGAGCGAAGTGCCCGCGTCCCGGAGCACGGGCGCGACCTCCCTGTCGAAGAAGTCCAGAAAGTCGTTGCCGGGGCTCTCGGCGAAGTAGTAGACGGTGGCGATCACGATCCGCTTCGGGACGTCCGTAGAGCCAGGCGCGGGACGATGGAGCTTTTCCAGAGAGAACTCGGATTCCGGCCGGGTTGGGCGTAGTAGCAGCACGTTGGCGACGTCCACCATGGTGGCATTCGCGGCCTTGCTGTGCGCTTTCCACGCCGGCCCGCTATAGAAGGCTCCCAACGCCCGCGCGCGCTCGGCCATGTCCGGGAATCCCCGCACCCAGACGAACCGGTCGGGTCGGTCGAGGTCCCGGAACTGGCCGAGGATCTTCATCCCCTCGGCTTCCTGGGTCTCGACGAATTCGCGGTCGAACAGCTCGATGAGGACATCCCTCTGCCCCGGGCGAAGCGTGTACTGCCGGAGCTCTACGATGGGACAGCATGTGGAGGACGGGGACGTTTCGGGTGCCGGGGACTCCCCTCCGATCGCGGGGGTGGAGGCCAACACCGTGCTCAGGAGACCCAGCGCCAGCTTCAGGATCATCGCTCTCCTCCGTAACTCTCGTCAGAACCTCTAGGCGGTTACAGGATAGAAGCGGCAGAGTAACCTGTCAAGGCGCGTACGGAGGTGTCGCGGCGCCTTCGCAACGCGGGGGGCAACCTGCTATAAAGGCCTGCGTGGAGGAATCAGCCCAGCCGGACGCGAGCTGGCGGCTCGTCGGCGAGCGGCCCTGTCTCGATTTCGTGAACACGGTCGGCGGCCGGGTCTCATCGCCGGACGAAGCCGGAGTCACGCGCGACTACGCCGACCGGGTCCTCCGGGACAATCTCCCCGACTACGACGCCCTCCTGCGCTGGAGCACGTTCGCCTCGCTTCTGGAACCGTCCGAAGCCGGCCGCCTGCGCAACGAGGCCGGCCGGTCGCCCGAGGCCGCCCAGCGGGTTTTGCGGCGGGCGTTGAGGCTTCGCGAAGCCCTCTACCGCCTCGGCAAGGCCCTGGTCGAGGATTGGCCTCCGCCGGACGCCGATCTCCGCATTCTCGATCAGGAGGTCCGCGAAGCCCGGCAGCACCAGCGACTCGCCGCGAAGGAACGCCGGCTCGAAGCCGAGTGGATCGCGGACCCGCCGCGCCTGGATCGCATGCTCTGGCCAATCGCGCTATCCGCGCTGGCCGTCTTCGGCTCGGACGACGTTCACCGGCTCAAGCAGTGCGGAGGCCCCCGCTGCGGGTGGCTCTTCGTCGACACGACGCGCAACCGCAGCCGCCAGTGGTGCGAGATGGCGAATTGCGGCAACCTGGCCAAGGTGCAGCGGTTCCGCGCGCGGCGGCGGGGGGGTGGATAGCGTCCCCCACCCCGAAACCTCACCCCTGTCCCCTCTCCCATCGCCCCCCCCCTTCCACCGGGAGAGGGGGACGTAGTTGAGGCGGTGGTTCTTGTAGGGTGCGCTGTGCGCATGTTTTAGGACGGTAGAAAACAACACGTGCGCACAGCGCACCCTACGGCAACACCGCCCGCAGGCGTCCCCCTCTCCCGGTCGGCGGGAGGGCGATGGGAGAGGGGACAGGGGTGAGGTCCCGGGCGGGGGACGCAGGGCCAGGCCTACGGCACCCGCGTCATCACAAACAACCCGCTTCCCCCCGACGTCCCGGTGTAGATCGTCCGGGGGTCCTGAGGATCGACGGCCACGGTCAGGGCGCGGGTTCCGGGCGGGAGGCCGGCGTTCAGCTTGACGGTCCAGGTGGCTCCGCGGTTGGTGGAGAGAAAGACGCCCTGGTCCGTGGCGGCGTAGAGGGTGCCGGGGGTTTCGGGGTCGGCGGTCAGGCGGCGGATTCCGAACCAGCCGGGGAGGCCCGTGTCGGCGGGGGCCCAGGTGGCGCCGCCGTCGGTGCTCTTGTCGATGCCGGTGACGGCGATCCCTCTGCGTGTGAATTGGAGGACCGCGTAGAGGGTGCCCGGGGCGGACGGATCGGCGAGCAGGTGGCTCACGGGGCCGCGCAGGCCGCGGCCGGTCTGCTTCCAGGTCACGCCGCCGTCCGTGCTCTTGAAGAACCGGATTCCGGCGGTGTAGACGATCGCGGGGTTCGCCGGGTCCACGGCGAGGGTGGACAGGAGCTCGCCGCGGGCCAGCGGGGGCCGCGAGCGGCGCCACTGCTCTCCTCCGTTCGAGCTGCGGAAGATCACCACGCGGGCGCATTGGAAGCGGGTACAGGAGGGCACGTTGTCGAGGCCGATCGAGTACAGGACGCCGGGATTGGAGGGCGCCAGGACGAGGGAAGCCACGCTCTCGCCCGGCCGCAGGCCCCGGTTCAGGCCCTCCCAGGTGGCGCCGCCGTCCCGCGTGCGGCGGACGCCCTGGCCCGCCACGTACAACGTGCCGGGCTCCTCGGGGTGGGCGGCCACGTTGTCGATGAGGACGCCGGCATTGACCTCCGGGTTGCCCAGGACGGCAGTCCAGCCCGCGCCCCCGTCGTCGCTCCGCATCAGGACGCTCTCCGCGCCCTCGAACGTTCCGAGGGGACGGGTCACGGCGTAGATCCGGTCCGGAGCATGCGGATCGGGAATCACCTGGACGACGGCGGTGGCGCGCAGATCCGGGTCATACCGGGTCCAGTGGGCTCCGCCATCCTCGCTGCGGTAGAAGCGGCGGTCGCCGGCGCCCACGATTACGCGGCCCGGAGCCCCGGGATCGAGCTTCAGGCTGAAGATCCGCGGGTCGTCGAGGATGCGCGTCCAGGCCGTCCCGCCGTCCGCGCTCTTCCAGATCCCTCCTTCGTGGGGCCCATCAATGGGTAGGATCAGCGGCTGGAAGCCCGCGTACACCGCGCCGGTGGAATCGACCTCCAGCGCCCACGAGATCACCAGGACGCTGGGGGTGCGGATCAGGGTCCAGGTGGCGCCGCGGTCCGTGCTCTTGGCGAGGGCGCCGAACATGGAAGCCGCGTAGAGGGTGGACGGCTGCCGGGGATCGATGGCCAGCCGGTTCACGCTGTCCACGGCCCCTTCCGAGGTCTTGAAACCGGGCTCGAAGGATTCCCAGGTCTCCCCTCCGTCCCGGCTGCGGAAGACCTTCGGGCCGCCCGAGCCGTAGACGGTCCGTGCGTCCTGCGGATCGACTTTGAGGTCGAGCAGCACGAAGGGAGCATTGGCCAGCCGGGTCCAGGAGGTGCCATGGTCCGTGCTCCGGAAGAAGGCTCCGGGGCTCGATCCGTAAAGCGTACCCGGCTCGGACGGGGCGACTTCGAGCAGGTCCACCCGCGTGGCAAGTCGGGTCCGGAACCACGAGGAGCCGCCGTCGGTCGTCCGGTAGGGGTTGTCGATGGACGGCACGGCGTAGGCCACCGCGGGGTTCGTGGGATCGACCGCCACGTCGACGATCACCTCGGGCGGCAGCCCGGAGGTCGGGCTCCAGGAAGCGCCTCCATCCAGGCTCTTCAGGACGCCGCCCGACCGCGTGCCGGTGTAGATCACCCCCGGCCCGGCGTCCAGAGACCACGTCGCCCCACCCTCGGGGCCAATGGGGGTCCAGCGGTTCACCCCGGCGGAGAGGGAGACGGCACCTGCGAGGAGGAAGACGGCGAGAAGGACGGGCGAAGGACGGAGGCGGTTCATGGCAATGTCTCCAAGGTTGGGCGGCGGAATTCTAAGTAAAGAGCAGTCCGCAAGGAAAAGGAAGTCATTTTTCAGTTTGTACGGTCCAGGGGGCTACTCCGTTTAGGTTTGTGGAGAGATTCCGCGGGGAGCGCTGGCATCTTGCTGGCCTTCGAGCACCCTCCTTCAGAGGGTGCAGGCACGTAGCCACGGGTTTTAACCCGTGGAGGGAAGGCCGGCCTAATCCGCCGCCCCGGGTTGAAACCCCGGGGCTACGTGCCCGCGCCCTCTGAAGAAGGGCGCCCTCTCCTGCCAACGGCGTTGCCGTAGGGTGCGCTGTGCGCACGTGTTGTTTTCCACCGCCCTCCCCGTGCGCGCAGCGCACCCTACAAAAATCTCCCTTTCGTCCTTTGAGTCCTTGCGGTCCTTTCTGTCCTTCTTTTCGTTTTCCAGCTTCCCCACCCCTTCCGGGTAGCCTCCCCCACCGCCCCGGCGAGCTCTCTCCGCCACCCCTGCGAACGGCGCGCAGGCCCTGGACGGGCCGGTAAGGTTCGAGCCATGGTACGGAGGAGGACACGATGGCCGCAGGACTCGACCGTGAGACTCTCGATCTCACCCTAGGCTCCATTCACGACTTCGCCCGCGAAAACCTTCCTGAAGAAAAGCTTCTCGATTTAGACGCCAAAGACGAGTTCCCCCTGGAGATCGTCCGCGCCATGTGCGGCGAGGGGCTCGGCGTGCAGCTCCTGTTCATCCCCGAGGAATACGGGGGGATGGGCGGCGGCGCGTTCGACGTGTACCGCGTGTGCGAGGCGCTCGCGCGGATCGATCTGGGCGTCGCGACCGGTGTATTGGCAACGTTTCTGGGATCGGACCCTATCGTTTTCGGGGGCACGCCCGAGCAGAAGAAGCGGTGGCTCTCCCGCATTGCGGACGAGGGCGCTCTCATGGCCTACGCTGCCACGGAGGCCGAGGCGGGGAGCGATCTCGCGGCGCTGCGCACTACGGCGAAGCCCGTTGTCCAGGACGGCAGGACCGTGGGCTACCTCATCAATGGCAACAAGCAGTGGATCAGCAACGGCGGGTTCGCAGACCTCTACAGTGTGCTGGCTTTGACGCCCGGCGGCCCGAGCTGGCTGATCGTGGAGAAGGGAACGCCCGGGCTCTCGCACGGTAAGCCGGAGGACAAGCACGGCATCCGCGCGAGCAACACGTCCGAGGTGTCGTTTGCGGACGTCGAGGTGAGCGCGGACGCGCTCGTGGGCGGCGTCGAGGGGCAGGGGCTGCTCCAGGCGCAGGCGGTGTTCGGCTACACGCGGCTCATGGTGGCGGCCTTCGGGCTCGGCGCCGGGTGGGCCGCGCTCGACAAGGCGATCCCCTACTCCACCGAGCGCATCCAGGCGGGCGGGCCGCTTTCTGAAAAGCAGGGGTACACGCACAAGCTGATCGTGCCCCACGCGGCGCGTCTCGAAGCCTCGCGGGCATTCATCGAGGAGACGGCGGAGCGGATCGACGCGGGCGAGGGGAGCCTGAACACCGAGGGCGCGATCGCCAAGTACCTCGCGAGCGAGTTCGGCAACCTCGCGGCCGACGCCGCCATCCAGGCCCTGGGCGGCAACGGTTATGTCCGCGAGTCCATGGTCGAAAAGATCAAGCGGGACGCCCGCATCACCACGATCTACGAGGGGACGTCGGAGATCCTGGAGATGACGATCTCGCGCGACCGCTGGCAACTCCATCTGAAGACCAAGGGGGATCACTACCACGCCGAGGCGCGGAAGATGGAAGAGCTCCACGCCCGGCGGCCGGAGGTGGGGGCGGGCTTCGCGGCCCTGGCCCTCCACGCCCTGGACGAGGTGCTGGAGCGGGCGCGCGTGGCGCGCCTCACCCGCAATCAGCACGTGCTGCTCCGCCTGGGCGAGCTGATCGCCTGGGCCGAGGGGGCGGGCAGCCTCGCCCGCCGCGCCGCCCGCGCGGCCGAGGGGAAGCTCGGCGAGAAGGCCGACCGGCGCTTCGACGCCGCGGGTCTCGCCGCCCTCTCCCGCGTGTTCGCCCGCGAAGCCGCCTTCAAGGTGGGGACCGAAGGGCTGCGCTGGATCGTGGGCGCCGAGGACGGCGCGGATACGGCGTCCCTGGCCGCCGCCCTGGGCCTCCCCGCCCTCTACCGCGCGCAGGCCGGAGCCCTGGCCGACATGGACCGCGCCGCCGATGTCCTCTACGGACGCGCCGCGGTTCTCCGCGCCGCCGCTTGAAAACACGGACAGGACCGATTCCGAGGAGCATCATCATGAGAGACAGCGCGCACAAAGCCATCGCGATCGTGGGGGTGGGAGCGGTCCTGCCGGACGCACCCGACGTCCCGACCTTCTGGAGCAACGTGAAGTCCGCCCGGTACAGCATCGGCGAGCCGCCGCCGGACCGCTGGGATCCCGAGCTCTACTACGATCCGGACCCGAAGACGCCGGACAAGTCCTACTCGAAGATCGGCGGCTGGGTGCGCGAGTGGCCGTGGGACCCGATCGAGTGGAAGCTGCCCATTCCGCCCAAGGTGTCGGACAACATGGACCGCGCCCAGAAGTGGGCGATCGCGGCCACGCGCGAGGCGCTCGCGGACTACGGCTGGCCCGCCCGGCCGCTCGATCCGGAGCGGACGGCCGTCATCCTCGGCAACGCCATGGCGGGCGACCGCCACTACCTGACCTCGCTGCGCCTGTTCTTCCCCGAGTACGCCCAGGAGCTCTCAACCGCGCCGAGCTTCGCGTCGCTCCCCGCGGACCTGCGCGCCGCGATCGAGAACGAGCTTCACGACGGCATCGCCCACCGCCTGCCGGACGTCAACGAGGACACCATGCCGGGCGAGCTCGCGAACATCATCGCCGGCCGGGTGGCGAACCTGTTCAACTTCCACGGCCCCAACTACGTAGTGGACGCGGCCTGCGCCTCGGCCATGGCGGCCATCGGCGCGGCCATCGAGGGGCTGGAGGAGGAGGACTACGACGCGGTCGTGACCGGCGGCATCGACGCCAACATGAGCGCGTCCACGTTCATCAAGTTCTGCAAGATCGGCGCGCTCTCCGGAACCGGCACCCGGCCCTACGCGGACGGCGCGGACGGCTTCGTGATGGGCGAGGGCGCCGCGGTCTTCGTGCTGAAGCGCCTCACCGACGCGGAGCGGGACGGCGACCGCATCTACGCCGTGATCCGCGGCGTGGGCGGCTCGTCCGACGGACGCGGCAAGGGGATCACGGCACCCAATCCGGCCGGGCAGAAGCTGGCGGTGGAGCGCGCGTGGGCGAACGCCGGGCTTCCGCCGGGGACGGTGGGCCTGCTCGAGGGCCATGGCACGTCCACCAAGGTGGGCGACGTGGCCGAGGTGGAGAGCCTGAACGCCGTGTTCGGCACGGCCGGGCTCCCCCCGCGCTCGGTGCCCCTGGGCTCGGTCAAGTCGAACATCGGGCACCTGAAAGGCGCGGCCGGCGCCGCGGGCATCCTGAAAACCGCTCTGGCGCTGCGCGACAAGGTGCTCCCCCCGAGCCTCAACTGCGAGCGCACGAATCCGAACATCGACTTCGGCAGGACGCCGTTCTTCGTGAACACGGAGCTGCGGCCCTGGGAGACGCCCAGGGACGGCGTGCGCCGCGCCGGGGTCTCGGCCTTCGGCTTCGGCGGCACGAACTTCCACGCGGTGCTCGAAGAGCACGTGCCGGGGAAAAACGGCGGCGGCCAGGGAAAGCGGAAGGCGAAGGCGCCACTCCGGGGGATGTATCTGGCGGGCGGCGCCTCGGCCGCGGAGCTGGCCGGGCGCGTGAAGTCCGCCCGGGCGGGCTCTCCTCCCCAAATGGCGGCTCTCCGGGCGCCGCTGCGCCTCGCGATCGACTACGGCGACGCGGCCGACCTCGCCGCGAAGGTCGACAAGGCGGTCCAGGCTCTCACCACCGACCACCCCGGCATGTGGCGGGCGCTGCGCGCCCAGGGGATCTTCCGCGGCGCGGGCCCGGCGCCCAAGGTGGCGTTCCTCTACACGGGCCAGGGCTCGCAGTACCTCCAGATGCTCCGGGATCTCCGGCAGACCGAGCCGATCGTGGCCGCCACCTTCGCGGAGGCGGACCGGGTCATGGAGCCGATCCTCGGCCGGCCGCTGACTGAATATCTGTTCCCCGACGCGAACGACCCGGCGGCCGTACAAAGGGCCGAGGAGGAGCTGCGGCAGACGGCGATCACCCAGCCGGCCGTGCTCGCGGTGGACATCGCGCTCACCCGCCTCTTCGCGGCCTACGGCATTGCACCCGACATGGTGATGGGCCACAGCCTGGGTGAATACGGCGCGCTCGTGGCCGCCGGAAGCCTCTCTTTTGCCGAGGCCCTGGAGGCCGTGGCAGCGCGCGGACGGGAGATGACGAAAGTGTCGGTGGCGGACAACGGGAAGATGATGGCGGTGATGGCGCCGCTCGACGAGATCGAGCGCACGCTCGCCGAGATCGACGGCTACGTGGTGGTGGCCAACGTCAACAGCACGGCCCAGGCCGTAGTGGGCGGCGCCTCCGCAGCCGTCGAGAAAGCGGCAGCCGCGTTCACGAAAGCGGGGCGCGAGGTGCGGCCGTTGCCCGTGAGCCACGCGTTCCACACGTCGATCGTGGCTCCGGCCTCCGGGCCGCT
>DATEIO010000880.1:0-5331 GCA_035278895.1 Thermoanaerobaculia bacterium
TCGCTCGCCGCGGCGGTCAACCTGATTGCAACCATTTTCAAGCACCGCGCTCCGGGGATGTCCTTGAACCGCATCCCACTCTTCGTCTGGGCCACGCTCGTGACCTCGTTCATGATCGTCTTCGCCATGCCCGCGGTGATGCTCGCGAGCACCATGCTCGCCATGGACCGGCTGGTCGACACCCACTTCTTCAATCCGGCCGAGGGGGGCGACTCCCTGCTCTTCCAGCACCTGTTCTGGTTCTTCGGCCACCCCGAGGTCTACATCATCTTCATCCCCGCGCTGGGGATCGTGTCCTCAATCACGGCGACGTTTTCGCGCCGCCAGGTCTTCGGCTACATGGCGATGGTGCTCTCGCTCGTGGCGACCGGATTCATCGGCTTCGGCCTGTGGGTTCACCACATGTTCGCCACGGGCCTGCCGCAACTCGGCCAGAGCTTCTTCACGGCGGCGAGCACCATGATCGCGATCCCCTCCGGAGTGCAGATCTTCTGCTGGATCGCAACCTTGTGGAGCGGGCGCCTGCGGCTCAAAACGCCGCTCTATTTCGTGTTCGGATTCGTCTCCATCTTCGTGATCGGAGGCCTGACCGGGGTGATGCTCGCGTCGGTGCCGTTGGACCTCCAGGTGCACGACACCTTCTTCGTGGTGGCCCATCTCCACTACGTTCTGATCGGCGGCGCCATCTTCCCGCTCTTCGGGGGCCTGTTCTTCTGGTTCCCCAAGATGACCGGCCGGATGCTTTCGGAGCGGCTGGGCAAGCTCACGTTCTGGCTGCTGTTTATCGGCTTCAACCTGACCTTCTTCCCCATGCACCAGTTGGGACTGGAAGGCATGCCGCGCCGGGTCTACACCTATCTGCCCGAGACCGGCTGGGGGGACCTGAACCTCCTCGCCACGATCGGCGGGGTGATCCTGGGGCTGGGCGTGCTCGTCTTCCTCTGGAACGTCGCGGTGAGCCTGCGCCATGGCGAATTCGCGGGAGCCGATCCGTGGGGAGGGGAGACGCTGGAGTGGGCGACACCCTCGCCGCCGCCGGCCTACAACTTCCTCCACCTGCCCACGGTCTCGGGCCGGAGCCCGCTCTGGGAGCGGTGGGAGGAGCAGCCGGTCGTGACCGGCGTGGGGAGCCACCGCCGGGAGGTGCTCGTGACCGCCTCGCTGGACGCCGAGCCGGACCACCGGGACATTCTCCCCGGGCCCACGATCTGGCCGTTCGTGCTTGGCTTGAGCGTGGGCCTGGCGTTCATCATGGCGATCTTCACCCCGTGGGGCATCGTGGTCGGCGCCTTGCCCTGTGCCATCGCGCTCTTCGCCTGGTTCTGGCCCCGCGGGGATATGGACCGCTACGAGCTCAAGGAGAAGCAGTCATGAGGGAGCGGCCCACGCTCGACGTCTCGGACCTGCCGACCGTCGCCTTCGGCGCCCGCGCCTCGATCTGGTGGGGAGCGGTGGGGCTCATGGCGATCGAAGGCACGATGTTCGCCATCATGGCCGCCTCCTATTTCTACCTGCGCGGCAACGCGGCCGAGTGGCCACCCACGGGCGCGTTCCACCCGGGCCTCATGCTCACCACGATCAACCTCGCGATCCTCCTGGGCAGCATGATCCCCATGCACTATGCGGCCAAGGCGGCCCACGAGGAGAACCTGGACGGCATCCGGAGATCGCTGATCGTGGCGACCGTCCTGATCGCCGCGGTGATCGTCCTCCGGTTCGTCATCCTCTCGCGCCTCACCTACCGGTGGGACAGCCACGCCTACGGCTCGCTGATCTGGACGACCGCGGGCCTCCACGCCCTCCATCTCATCACGGGGCTGGTCGAAAACCTTCTCTTCATCGTCCTCCTGATCAAGGGGCCGGTCGAGGACAAGCACCTGGTGGACGTGCGGGTCAACACGCTCTACTGGTATTTCGTGGCGCTCTCCTGGGTGCCGTTCTACGTGATCTTCTTCCTGGACCCCGGCCTGCTCAATCTCTCCTATTGAGGATGCATCCGTGGCCAAAAAAGAGATCGATCACCACGAGCCCTCCCTCCACCCGCGGGACGTCCTCCTCGGGCTCGCCGTGTTCGCGGGGCCCGTGGCCTGGGCGCTTCATCTTCAAGTCAGCTACTCGCTGGCGCCGACGGCCTGCGATCTCCGAAGCAAGCTGTTCCTGCACCTCGCGACCCTGGGCGCCCTTTTGATCGTGACGGTCGGAGCGGTGACGGCCTGGAGCCTCGGGAAGAGGCTCCCGGAAGGATCGACGGAGAAGGGAGATCCGAGGGCCAGCCGCGCCCGCTTCATGGCCCATGCCGCGGTCGCCTCCAGCGTCGGCTTCGGGCTCGTAATCCTCGCGGCGGAGGTGCCGAACTGGATTCTGAGGGTGTGCGATTGACCGCCTTTCTCTTCTTCCATGGTGGCGGGCGCCTCGACGCCGATCAGATCCTCCGCTGGTGGTCCTGGGACCCGTTCGTGGTCCTGGGTCTTGTCCTCTCCGCCGAGATGTACGTCTCGGGCCTCCGCCGGCTCTGGAAGCGGGCGGGGGCGGACCGGGGTGTGCGGAAATGGGAGGCGGCGTGCTTCGCAGCGGGGTGGCTGTTCCTCGCCGTGGCGCTCGTCTCTCCGCTCGACGCCCTGGGCGGCATCCTGTTCTCCGCCCACATGGCCCAGCACGAGGTGCTGATGCTGCTCGCGGCGCCGCTCCTCGTCCTCGGCCGGCCGCTCGCGGTGTTCCTCTGGTCACTGCCGCCGGCAACCCGGGAGCGGATCGGCGCGTGGACGCAGAGCCCGGCCGTGTCCCGATCCTGGCGGGCGGTCACCGGGCCGCTCACCGTGTGGGTGATCCACGGCCTGGCCGTGTGGATCTGGCACCTGCCGGCCCTGTTCCAGGCGACGCTGGACAGCGACTTCGTCCACGCGCTCCAGCACCTTTCCTTCTTCGGCAGCGCCGCGCTCTTCTGGTGGGCCCTGATCCACGGCCGCTACGGCCGGATGGGCTACGGCGCCGCCGTGCTCTACGTGTGGGCGACGGGCGTCCACAGCGGCGTGCTCGGCGCGCTCCTCACCTTCGCTCCGTCGCTGTGGTATCCCCTCTACGAGGAGCGGACGGCCGCGTGGGGGCTTTCGGCGCTCGAAGACCAGCAGCTCGCAGGCCTTATCATGTGGGTCCCCGCGGGGGTGGTCTTCATCCTTCTCGGGCTCGGCCTGTTCGCCGCGTGGCTCGGCGAGGCGGAGCGCCGGGTGGCCCACACGCGGGTCGAGAGGCTGCTGCGGGAGAGGAGCGCGCATGGAACGTAGGGCGTGGTGGATGCTGGGGCTCGTCCTGCTGCTGGGCGGGTGCGGCTACGGCGACGTGGAGAAGACGGCGATGGCGCTGACCGGCGGCGATCCGAAGCAGGGACCGGCCCTCATCCACAAGTACGGCTGTGGCGCGTGCCACAACATTCCCGGTGTGGACGGCGCGCGGGGCATGGTCGGCCCGCCGCTCGACACCATCGCCAGCCGCTCCTATCTCGCCGGGCAGCTCCCCAACACCCCGGAGAACCTGATGCTCTGGATCAGGAAGCCCCAGGACGTCGAGGCCGGGACCGCCATGCCCGACATGGGCGTGACCGAGAAGGACGGCCGGGACATCGCCGCCTACCTCTACACCTTGCGATGAGAACCACGCGGCGCGACTTCCTGGGCCTTCTCCTCGGAGCGGGAGCGCTCGCCGGGTTCGCGGACCCGCCGCGCCGCGCGATCCGGATCGCGGTCCTGCTCCCTCCGGGCTCCGCGGCCGGCCGGGGGGCAGAGCTCGCGGTGGACGAGGCGCGGCGGGCCGCCGAGCTCCTGGGGACCGGCTTCGAGCTGGTGCAACCCGCGGAAGGCGCGCTCGCCATCGTCGGCCCGCGCGCCGGCGCGTCCGATGTCCCGTACCTCGTGGCCGGCACCCCCTACGAGGCGCCGGCCCACCGCAGGATCTTCCAGGTCGCCTCGAGCCTGAAGCATCGCGGCGAAGCCCTCATCGGAAAAGAGAGGCTTCAAGTCGTGGATTGGCATCCGGACCTCGTCCGCTTCGGCGCCGAGCAGCTCAACCAGCGCTACTCCGAGAAGTTTGGAGAGCCCATGAAAGAGGCGGCCTGGCGTTCCTGGATGGCCGTGAAGATCGCGGCCGAAGCCGCTCTGCGCAGCCCGGACGGCCTCCTGGGGGCCCTCACCACGCTGCGCTTCGACGGTCACAAGGGGACGCCTCTCTGGTTCCACCCGGAGGACCACCACCTCGTGCAGCCGATGTACCTGGTCGATGGGAAGGGGAAGATGGTGGGGGAGGTGGAGCCGGAGGAGGAGGGGTGAACGCTTTCGGGATTTTTGCGGCGGTGGCCCTCGCCTGGGTGAGCAACGAGCGCGCCGGGACCGTCACCGTAATCGACACGGCCACGGATAAGGTCGTGGCCACTGTTCCGGTCGGCGCCCGGCCGCGCGGCATCCACGTGAGCGCCGACGGCAAAAAGGTCTACGTTGCCCTTTCGGATACGGCCCGCAACAGCAAGGGAGCCGCGGACGCCCTGGTTGTTCTGGACACCGCCACGAAGAAGCCGGTGACGCGCTACGACGGCGGGAGCGATCCCGAGCAGTTCGCCGTGAGCCGCGACGGCAGCCGCCTCTACGTGTCGAACGAGGACGCCGGGACCGCGACGGTGACGGACGCGAAGACGGGAAAGGTTTTGAAAACGCTCATCGTGGGCATCGAGCCCGAGGGGGTGGCGCTCTCGCCCGACGGCCTCTGGGTCTACGTGACGGCCGAGACGAGCAACACCGTCTCCGTGATCGATACGCGCAAGAACGAGGTCGTGGCGAGCTTCCTCGTGGACCCGCGCCCCCGCGCCGCCGCCTTCTCCCCAGACGGAAGGCGCGCCTGGGTCACCGCCGAGATCGGCGGCAGCATCTCCGAGGTCGACACCGCCGGCCACCGGGTGGTCCGGACGATCCGCCTGCCGCGCGCCAAGCCCGTGGGCGTCGTGGTCTCGCCGGACAGCCGGTGGGTCTACGTGGCGAACGGCCACGGCAACAGCGTGGCCGTGATCGATGCGCGGGAAGGCAAGATGATCGCCTCGATCCCCGTGGGAAAACGCCCCTGGGGGATCGCGGTCACGAAGGATGGCAAAAAGCTTTACACCGCGAACGGCGTTTCGAACGACGTCTCGGTGATCGACGTCGCCAGGCGCAAGGTGATCGCCACGATTCCCGCAGGAGCGGGGACGTGGGGCGTGGCGATCAGCCCTTAAGCAATCTTCGCCGGCCTTTCGATCAGCCGGCTTTCCACCTCTCCCTTCGCCGGATTCCACCACGGCGCTTCCCCCTCCGG
>DATEIO010000881.1:0-10878 GCA_035278895.1 Thermoanaerobaculia bacterium
GTCGGCCTTTTCCGCACGGGCGGAGACCGCTACCGGATCGGCGAGCCGGCGCGGGACGGCTTCTTCCGCTTCGTCGGCGCTATCGCCCGCTTCGCCGTCTACAACCGCGAGATCTCGGCGACCGAGGTCGCAGACAACTGCGGAGCCTTGGAGGACCGCTTCGGCGGAGGGATCTGTCAGTAGCGGGGAGCGGTGTCCACCACAACGGCTGAGGGTGGTGGAGAGGGAAATCTCGGGAAGGAGGGAGGAGCAGCTCTGGCAGACTGCTCCTCCAGGCCTTTAATCGTCAGCTTCGTAATCCAATTCGGTCTGCAGCTCGACTTCCGGGACCTCGGAGATCGGGATCTTGCCTTTCGCGATCTGCCGGAACTCCTTGACGTTGCCCGTGACGATCCTCTCCGCCTGGTGGGTAATGGCTGTGGCAATGATCTGAACGTCCGTCTTCAAGGCCTGCCGGTCACCCTCACGAGCCAGCGCCTGGACCTCCGGGCTCTGGGACAGCTCGGCGGCGAGATAGGCGGAGGGCACATCGAATGACGGAATGAAGCAGAATCTCTGCACGGCTTCCAGTTGGCTCGTACGCTCCCAGGGATCTGCGAACCCTTGCAGGTACTCCGCCAGGACCGGAGTCGGAATCATCAGGATTTCCTTATTGTCCCTGAGGCTCCGGAGATACCGGTCGGTCAGGTCGACCATGCGCTGTCGATGAGAGCCTTTGGCAACACCTTGAACACCCCAGATCAGAACTGCGGTGTCGATGCAGATCATTCGTCCTCGCTCTCTCCATCTCCGCGAATGCGGCGAACGTACTCGACAGCATCCACACCCTTCCACCGGCCTTTCGCCGCCTTCGCCAACTCCTCCATGGCTTTGTGGGGCTCGGTCCTGGTGAAGTCGATGACGTCGTTGATCCTGAAATCGATGATCTTCCAGGTTTCGGCATCCCAGGTGGCATTTCCTTCGAGGACCACCTCGTCGTAGAGCCTCCTCCCCAGGGCCTTGGCGATCGGTTCGCTGATGTCGACATAGAGGAGCTCTCCGCTCTGACTCAGGCGGATCTCGGCCTTGGGTTTTGTGGCACCGCCCACGCGCAGGCATCGGGCGAGCAGCGTCGTCGTCCCTTTGAGCTTGGCCGGCTCGGGCGGCGGGAGGACTCCGCGGTCCGGAGTGATCTTCGCCGGTGCGATCTTCAGGGAAAGATTCTCCTCGAAGCTCGCGCCCCAGCCCTGAGCTCTCAGGTGCTCGGAAAGTTGGAAGAGCTCCCGATGGGCCTTGCAGGGGAGGCCTTCATAGTTTCCGTGGAGGATCGCGATCGAAGCCGCGGAAATGGCCGGCACCGCGGAGCCGAGAATCGAGAACACCAGACCCTCGCTCCCTGTTTTGACGTCCACGAGACTCAGCGCGGGACCTTCGGAGCTCAATTCGAGGCCCTGACCTTCCACATAGGCGCTAAGAAAATCTTCCAGACGCGTGAGGAATTCGGCCAGGTATCGCGCCGATACCTCCTCCGGGTTGCTCGGACCCTGGATGTTGATTTGGAAGCTCTGTCTGGCCATGGCGGTCTCGGCGAAAGATCCAACCGGTACGCCTATCTTACGCCACTCCAGGGGAAATCCTCACCCGCCCACGATCTCCAACCCCGTCGCGAGCACCGTCGGCGCTCCGATCATGCCGTCCAGGGGGTGGAAGGTGAGATCCCTTCCCACCCCCACGATCCCTCTCAGGAAAGCTCCGATCCCGCCGCAAAGAAGGGCATGGGAGACGGGGGCGCTTGCTCGGCCGGCTTCGACGGCAAAGCCGCAGACGGGGAGAGCGAAACGGTCGCCGGCGAGGTCGAAGCGGCCGGGGCCGGTGGTGTCGATCAGGTAATAGCCTTGCGTGACGGCTCCAAGAAGTGCGGCGACGGAGACGCGGGGCTCTGGCCTCAGGTAGAGATGCGTGGGGCCCGGCGTGGGGAGGTCGCGCCAGCCGGGGCGGCGGGAGCAGCCGGAGGGTTGGCCGTGCGCGGCACCTTCCTGCCACCAAGTGAGAAGCGGCTGGCGGAAAAGGCCTTCTTCGACGAGCACGACCTCGCGGGTGGGCACGCCTTCGCCGTCCACCGGGGCTTCGAAGGCGCCCCCGGAGAGACGGCCGTTGTCGATCAACGTCACGCGGTCGCTGCCGAGCCGGCCACGGGCTCCCACCAGGCGCGAGCCGGGGCCGGGGCCCACGAGGAGCGGGAGGATTCCGGCGAGGAGGCGCGCGGCGACGGACGGCGCAAGGAGGATCTCGCCCCCGCTTTGCCCGGGCGGGGCGCCGCTGGTCGAGACGGCGAGGCGGTCCGCGAGGCGCCGGGCGAGGGCGGTGGGGTGGAAGCGCCGGGGCTCGCGGGCGGCGACGTAGAGGCTCGCCATCGCGGTGGGCCGGCCCGGGAGGGCGGCTTCGAGATAGAGCGTTGCGATGCGGTTCCTGGTGCGGACGCGGATGCCCTTGCTGCTCGCGATCTCGGCTTCGCTCGAGCCGTCTTCCAGAACGGTGCGGAGCACGCGGGCCTTGGGCAGCTCGGCCGCGAGCTCGCGGCCCAGGCTTTCGAGGAGCTTCAGGCCCTCGCGCTCGCCGATCAGCGGGGTGTCGAAGTCGGACGGCTCGCTCCAACCCGGAACCGGCTCGGGCTCGGGAAGCTCTAGGCCGCGGCCGGCCGGCTCGGGCCAGGGGCCGTCGGGCGAGAGGTCGCCGGTCGCGGCGGTGAAGAAGGAGCCCCGGCGGTTGCCGGCGCGCACGGCCCAGGCGCGCTCGTGGCTCGTCGACGAGGTCTCGGTGAACGGGGTCCGCTCCAGGCGGCGGGAGCGGCCGCGCTTGACGTAGACCTCGGCGTCCGTCAAATGCCGGCGCAGGAGCGCGCGCAGGACGTCGTCCAGAACGGCTGCGCTCACGCCGCCCCCGCCGGAGCGACGTCCACGCCTTCCAGCCGGAGCGCGGGCGCGGTGGCCCACACCGGCAGCTTCTGCCCTCCCTTGGCGCACCAGCCGGCGCCCGCCGGCCGCGTTTCGTTCCCCACGGCGGCGACGCGGGTCAAGAGATCCGCCACCCGGCCGTGCAGCACGCAGGGTCCCACGGTCTCGGCCAGAGCCCCGCGACGGAATCGCTTGGCATAGGGGAGATGAAGCGCGAACTCACCCGAGAGAGGGTCGAGCGAGCCGCGGCTCGCCTCGGGGAGGAAGAGCCCTTCGTCCTCCCCGGCGAAGAGGTCTGCGTCGGACGTCTCGCCTGGAAGGATCTCCAGATGGCTTGACCGCGGCCCAGGCGGCAGGTGGCGCGTGCCGCGCCGGCCGGCGCCGGGGAGGAGGACGGGCGAGGTGCGCGCCCAGAGGAGATCGGAGAGCGGCTGCTCCACGACGCCGCCGCGCAGGAGCCAGCGGCGCACCACGGGCAAGCCTTCGTCGTCCGTGGCGCGGCGCACCCCTTCAGGCGCGGCCGCGGGATCGTCCAGCACGTCGAGGCAGGACGCGGCCATGGAGACTCCGACCGCGGCCTCGGGATTTCCTCCCTGGGCCAGGGTGTCCGCCTCCAGCGCGTGGGCGACCGCTTCGTGGAGGAGGACGGCGACAGCCGCGGGCCCCAGCACGGCCGGGCCCTGGAACGGCTGGAGGAGGAGCGGCGCCGAGCGCGCGCGGAAGAGGGCCACGATCGCGGTGGCGGTGGCGGTGACGGCCTCCGCGTCCAGCCGCGGGAGGAGCGCGCCGTAGCGCCCCCAGGAGGAGTCCACCGCGCAGCTGTAGAAGGTCTCGGTCTCGCCCGCGGGCACCAAGCGCGGCCCCACGACCTGCACCCAGCGGCGGTGGCGGCGCGCGGTCAGGCGGAACGGGAAGCCCACGTGGTGGGCGCGCACTCCGCGGGCCACGGCCGCCGGGAAATCGAAGAGCTCCGGCGCCGCGGGCGGCTCGGAAAACGGGACCGGCTGGAGCGCGGGCTCGGGGTAGGTGGCGGAAGGGAGCGCCCGGGCCACCTGCCGCAGGGCCTCGGCAAAGGGGCGGGACTCGACGGCGTCGCGCGAGGCGAGCCACGTTTTCCCCTCGCGGGCGAGGCGGACGGCGAACCCCTCTTCGCGCCAGACGCGGAGGCCCGGCGGCTCGCCGTCCGGCGGGAGCTCGACGTCCTCCCTCCGCTCGAAAAAGGCGTCGACCACGTCCTCCGGGGCTTCGGCGATCTGGGAGAGGGTGCGGGCGACGGCGGCGGTGTCCAGCTCCGAGAACGGCATGGGGGCGGATTGTGGCACGGGCTTGAGATAAGATCCACGCCGCCATGACCCAGGTCCTCACGGAAAGAATCGAAGAGCTGAAGAAGCGTCTCACGGCGGCGGAGATCGGCGGCGGCAAAGACCGCATCGAGCGCCAGCACGCGGCGGGCAAGCTCACCGCCCGCGAGCGCATCGAGCTTCTCCTGGACGCCGGCTCCTTCGTGGAGATCGACGCCCTCATCACCCACCGCTGCCGCGACTTCGGGATGGACAAGGTGTCGATCCCGGGCGACGGCGTGGTCGGCGGCTACGGCACGGTCGACGGCCGCCTCGTCTACGTCTTCGCCCAGGACTTCACGGTCTTCGGCGGATCGCTGTCGGAGACCAACGCCGCCAAGATCTGCAAGCTGATGGACCTGGCCGTGGAAAACGGCGCGCCCATCGTGGGCCTGAACGACTCTGGAGGCGCCCGCATCCAGGAAGGGGTCGCCTCGCTCGGCGGCTACGCGGACATCTTCCTGAGGAATACCCTCTCCTCGGGAGTGATCCCGCAGATCAGCGCCATTCTAGGGCCCTGCGCGGGCGGCGCGGTCTACTCGCCGGCCATCACCGATTTCATCCTGATGGTCGAGGAGACGAGCTACATGTTCGTGACCGGCCCCGAGGTCATCAAGACGGTGACCCACGAGGAGGTCACGAAAGAGGAGCTGGGCGGGGCCTCGACCCACGCGGCGAAGAGCGGCGTCTGCCATTTCACGGTGCCGAACGACGCCGCGTGCCTGGCCGCCATCCGCGAGCTTCTCTCCTACATCCCAAGCAACAACCTGGACGATCCGCCGCCCGGCAACAGCGAGGACGATCCGAACCGGGAGAGCGAGGCGCTGAACTCCCTGGTCCCCGAGGATCCGAACAAGCCCTACGACATCAAGCAGCTCATCGCCGCGGTGGTGGACGACGGCAAGTTCCTGGAGGTCCACGCCCAGTACGCGCGCAACATCGTGGTGGGCTTCGCCCGCATCGGCAACCGCTCAGTGGGGATCGTGGCCAACCAGCCGGGGTATCTGGCGGGCGTGCTGGACATCGACGCGTCCCTGAAAGGCGCGCGCTTCGTGCGCTTCTGCGACGCGTTCAACATCCCGCTCGTCACCTTTGAAGACGTTCCCGGGTTCCTGCCGGGGACGCAGCAGGAGTACGGCGGGATCATCAAGCATGGGGCGAAGCTCCTCTACGCCTTTGCCGAGGCCACGGTGCCGAAGATCACGGTGATCACGAGGAAGGCTTACGGCGGCGCCTACTGCGTGATGTCCTCCAAGCACCTGCGGACGGACGTCAACTTCGCCTACCCCACGGCCGAGATCGCGGTGATGGGGCCGGAAGGGGCGGTCAACATCCTCTACCGCCGGGAGCTCGACGAGGCGGGGGCGGACGCCGCGCGCGTGCGGGCCGAGAAGGTGGCGGAGTACCGGGCCAAGTTCTCGAATCCCTACATCGCGGCCGAGCGCGGTTTCGTGGACGCGATCATCGAGCCGAAGCGGACTCGTCCGGAGATCGTCCGGGCGTTGCGGCAACTCGGGGCCAAGCGGCAGAGCCTGCCGCCCAAGAAGCATGGCAACATTCCATTGTGATCGGCTCTTTTGAAGCGGGGACCGGAAGTCTCCTGTTTTCTTGACATGCAGGCGGCCCGTGGGGCAAGCTGACGCTCGCCCGAAAGCGCCGTCACGAATCGATGAAAGGGCCGGGTGGGGCGGTCGTCCAAGGAGGACACATGAGAGAGAAAGATCGGGAGCTCAAGCGCAGGCGCCAGCGTCGGAACAAGCGGTTGAAGAAGCGGGGCCAGGAGGAGGTCCGGACCGAGAGACCGGCGGGCTCCAAGCGCTCCATCAAGAAGCCGCCCGCGCCCGCCGAAGCGGCCCCGGGAGGCGCCGCCGCAGCCGCCGTCGAGCCGCCCGCCGAGCCTGAGAAGAAGAAGCCCGCCGCCAAGAAGGCTCCCGCGGCGAAGAAAGCCCCCGCGAAGAAGGCTCCGGCGCCAGCGGAGGAAGGGAACGCCGAGGGCGGGCCCGAAGGAGCCGGAGAGTCCTGAGGCCCGCCGCGTTGCTCCCCGCGGAACCCGAGCCGCCCCGGACCTCCTCCGCGGGGAAAGCCTCCATCCCGAACCGCCCGATGCGCAGCCGACCGCCGGCGGAGGCCCCTTCCCGCCGAGGAGACTTCCGATGCCGGACTACCGTTCGCTGAAAGCCGCCGATCCCGAGATCTTCGAGGCCATCGCCCAAGAGCGGTCGCGCCAGAACCTCGGGCTCGAGCTCATCGCCTCGGAGAACTTCGTGAGCCGCGCCGTGCTCGAAGCCGCGGGCTCGGTGATGACGAACAAGTACGCCGAGGGTTACCCCGGCAAGCGCTACTACGGCGGCTGCGAGTTCGTGGACGTGGCCGAGCGCCTGGCGATCGAGCGCGCCAAACAGCTCTTCGGCGCCGAGCACGTGAACGTCCAGCCCCATAGCGGCACGACGGCCAACATGGCGGTCTACTTCGCGATGTTGAAGCCCGGCGACAAGCTCATGGGCATGGACCTCTCCTCCGGCGGGCACTTGACCCACGGCCACCGCCTCTCCTATTCCGGCCGCGATTTCCAGGTGATCGCCTATGGCGTGGACCGCGAGACCGAGCAGATCGACTACGACGAAGCCGAGCGCTTGGCGATCGAGGAGGGGCCGAAGCTGATCATCTGTGGCGCCTCGGCCTACAGCCGGGTGATCGATTTCGAGCGCTTCCGCCGGATCGCCGACAAGTCCGGCGCGCTCTTGATGGCGGACATCGCCCACATCGCGGGCCTGGTCGCCGCCGGCATCCATCCGTCGCCCATTCCACACTGCGATTTCGTCACCACGACGACGCACAAGACGCTGCGCGGTCCGCGGGCCGGCCTGGTGATGTGTAAGGCCCAGTACGCCAAGGAGATCGACCGCGCGGTCTTCCCCGGCATTCAGGGCGGGCCGCTCATGCACATCATCGCGGCCAAGGCCGTGGCCCTGAAAGAGGCGCTGACGGACGAGTTCCGGGAGTATCAGCGCCAGATCGTGAAAAATGCGCAGGCGCTCGCGGCGCGCCTCGCCGGCCATGGTTTCCGGATCGTCTCCGGCGGCACGGACAACCACGTCTTCCTGCTCGACGTGGCGAAGGCGGGCTTGACCGGCAAGGTCGCCGAGAAGGCGCTCGAGGCCGCCAACATCACGGTCAACAAGAACACCATCCCCTACGACCCGAACCCGCCGCTCGTGGCCTCCGGCGTCCGCATCGGCACCCCGGCGCTCACCACCCGGGGGATGAAGGAGCCCGAAATGGAGCACGTGGGCGACTTCATCGCCATGGCGCTCCGCGCGCCGGACGACGCGGGCGTGCACGAAGAGGTCCGCGGCAAGGTGCGCGACCTCTGCGAGCGGTTCCCGCTCTACGATCCGCTGATGTAGGCCGGAGGCGGGGCTCCGAATCTCTCCCGGAGCCCCTTCCGGATCTCTCCGATCAGATAGATCGAGCCGCACACGACGAGGGTCTTGCCTCCCAAAGCCAGCGCCCGGTCGAGCGCTATTTCGGGATCGGGCTCGATCACGACCTCGTGGCCGGGGAGGAGGGCGGCGAGCTCGGCCGGGTTTTTGGCGCGGGGGCTCTGCGGCGTGGTCAAGACCCAGCGCCTCGCGTGGGGGGCGAGGAGCTCGATCATCCGGGCGTAGTCCTTGTCCGCCAGGACTCCGAAGAGAAAATCGACCGGCTCTCCCATCCGCGAAAGGAACGTGGCGAGGACGGCGGCTCCGGATTCGTTGTGGGCGGCGTCCAGCACGGCGCGCCGGCCTTCGGGGAGGCTCACGGATTCGATCCGGCCGGGCCAGCGGCAGGCGGCGGCTCCGGCCGCAATCGCCTCCGGGCTGATCCCCAGGATCTCCGCCGCCCGCACCGCGAGCCCCAGGTTCTTCGCCTGGTGATCCCCTAGAAGATGGAGACGGAGGTCGTAGCGCCGGAGGGGGGTTTTCAGGCGGACGGCCTGCCCCTCCCAGCCCAGCGGCTCGATCTTTTCGATCTCGACCTCGTCTTGCGCGAAGGCGAGATGGGCGCCCACGAACGCGGCGGACTCGCGCACGGCGGCGGCGGGCTCGGCGTCTTCGATCCAGGCGAGGGCGGGGCGGCCGGGGCGGAGAATGCCCGCCTTCTCGCGGGCGATGGCGTCCAGGGTATGCCCAAGGAATTCCTGGTGATCGAAGCCGATGGGCGTGATCACCGAGAGGATCGGATCGGCCAGGTTCGTGGCGTCGAGCCGGCCGCCCATCCCCACTTCGAGGACCGCGAGGTCGACCTCCTCTTCGGCGAATCCGAGGAAGGCGGCCACGGTCAAGGCTTCGAAGTAGGTGGGCGGCGTGCCCTGGACGCGCTCGGCCTCGCCCACGATCCGTTCGAGGAGCATACCCAGACGGCCCGCCTCGATCGCCTTCCCATCGATCCGGATCCGCTCTTCGACGGTTTCGAGGTGCGGCGAGGAGTAGAAGCCGGTCCGGTGTCCGGCGGCCTGCGCCATGGCGGCCAGGAGCGCCGAGGTCGATCCCTTGCCGTTGGTGCCGGCGATAAGGACGGAAGGAAAGCGGCGCTGGGGGTCGCCCAGCGCCGACAAAAGCTCGCGGGTTTTCTCGAGACCCAGGCGGATGCCCAGGGTCTCGAGGCGGGAGAGGATGGAGACCGGGTCTACACCAGGTGCCGGAGGCACCGCGCGATCGTCTCTTTCATTTCGGCCCGCTTGACCACGAGGTCGAGAAAGCCGTGCTCCAGGAGGAACTCGCTCCGCTGGAAGCCTTCGGGGAGGCTCTGGCGGATCGTCTGCTCGATGACGCGGGGACCGGCGAAGCCGATCAGGGCGCCGGGCTCGGCGATGTTCAAATCGCCCAGCATGGCGAAGGAGGCGGTGACGCCCCCAGTCGTGGGATCGGTCAGGATCGAGACGTAGGGGAGGCGGGCTTCGCGAAGGCGCGCGAGCGACGCCGAGATCTTCGCCATCTGCATGAGCGAGAGCACGCCCTCCTGCATGCGGGCGCCTCCCGACGCGGAGACGACGAGGAGCGGCCAGCGCCTCTCATACGCCCGCTCGGCCGCGCGGGTGATCTTCTCGCCCACGACCGAGCCCATGGAGCCGCCCATGAAGCGGTACTCCATGGAGGCAAGGACGACCGGGACGTCTTCGATCGTGCCCTGCACGACGACGACCGCGTCGCGCTCCCCCACCGCCTGCTGGTAGGTCTTCAGGCGGTCCTTGTAGCGCTTGGTGTCCCGGAAGGAGAGCGGGTCGGTAGGGGCGACGCCGGTAAACAGCTCCCGCGGCTCCTCGTCGTCCAGGAGGAGGGCGATGCGGGTGCGGGCGTCGATTCGGAAGTGGTACTCGCACTTGGGGCAGACGCGGAGGTTCCGGTCGAGATCGCGCGAATAGACGATCTCCTTGCACCCCTCGCACTTGACCCACAGGCCCTCGGGGACGGTGCTGCGCGGCCGATCCCCGCGGATCGGCTTGGGCTTCTTGGTCTTGCGGAACCAGGCCATGGGAACGGGAAGGCGCCACGCGCCGGGGCGTGGCGAGATCCAGGCCGGAGGAGGACGTCAAGTCCCCGCCGGATCAGACCTCTGCGGCGCCGTGCCCCTCCTCGGCGTCCAGGTCGTTGGGAATCCCCAGGCGCATGCAGGCCGCGTCATACATCTGGCGGGAGGCCTTCTTGGCGTTCTGCAACTCGGCCAGACGGTCCTTGACCTTGGCAAGCTCCTCTTCGATCTGGCGATCGAGCTCGTCCATCTCCTGCCGGGTCACGGCGAGAGTGTTCTCGTAGAACTTCCTCTGTTGATCGGTGAGGCTCATGGTCTCTTCTCTTCCTCCGAATCCGGCGTCACAACTTGAACGGAATCCTCAGGCGGGTCCACATCCGGACCCGGACGCCCTCCTTGGTGGCGGGGCGGTACCGGGCGTTTCTCGCGGCGGCCAGGGCGGCTTCGTTCAGGCCGACCTTCTGCTTGATCGGCTCGACCATCCGCACGTCCTGGACCCGGCCGTTTTCGTCCACCAGGACTGAGACGACGACGACTCCTTCAACCCTCAGCTTCCGGGCGACGGGAGGATACTCCGGATTGGTAAAGCTGACAAGTTGTGGCTGTACGACACCCGGCCCCGGCTCGACCAGGTCCCCCACCCGGACGCGCGGCGCCTCGGGCTCGGGCGCGGGCTCCGGGGCGGCGGGTCGTTGTTCCTGGATCTGGGGTTTGGGGGGCGGCTCCGGCTCGGGCTCGGGCTGGACGGGAGCCGGGGCGGGGGTGGGAGGAGGAGCCGTTTCGGGGACGGCCTGCTGCGGCGCGGGCTCGGGAGCCGCCGCGGCCGCCGGAGGCTGCTGCGCTCCGGGAGGCGCCTTGTTGGCGTTCTTCTTCGCGAGATCGAGCTCCTTCTTGAGCCGCGCCTCCTCGGCGTCGAGCTTCTTGCGGAGCTCCGCCTCCTGCTGGGCGAGCTTCTCGTCCATCATGCCCTGGAGGTTCCCCATGTCCACCGGGGCGGCGCCGGCCGCGGGAGCGCCCCCGGGCTGCGCCGGAGCGGCCTGAGGCATCGTCGCGGGAGCGGCCGCCGCGGAGGGTCCGGCGGCCCCCTGGGCCGG
>DATEIO010000882.1:0-9667 GCA_035278895.1 Thermoanaerobaculia bacterium
GTGGAGAGGTCCTGGCCGGCGGGCTCGACGATCCCGGGCTCTATTGGAACACCCGCTTCTGGCACGGCGGCTGGGACGGCGATCTCCTGCGCGGCTACATGCAGGGCGAGTTGCGCATGCCGTTCCGGGTGGGTGGGTAGCCGAGGGGGAACGCCTGCAAGCGGTGTTGCCGTAGGGTGCGCTGTGCGCACGTTTTGGGGGTGAAATGGTGAACGTGCGCACAGCGCACCCTACAAGCAGCCGTGGCTAGAAAGGCTGGGCGCCACAGGCTTCGGGCGGCGGGCTCAGGCGCACGATCACCACGTCGGAGTCGCTGTATCCGGGACGGAAGAAGCCCTGCAGGGATTCGCTGTCGAACAGGGCGCGCCGCTCTTCGAGGTAGGGACGGTCCAGAACCAGGGTGTTGACTCCCATGCCGAACGCCATCATGCAGAGGAGGCGGTCGGATGGAAAGTTCTGGTCCATGTCCACCTGGAAGGTGCCGTACCCGGAGGGGAAGTAGCCGGAGTAACCATTCATCAGCGTTCGATGGTGGTCGATCTGGGCGAACATCCGCCACGTCTCGATCTCGTAGTCGGAGACGTGCAGCCCCTGCGGCAGCGGGACGTGCACCACGATCAACTTTCCCGGCTGCTCGCGCAACCAGGTCGTCCAGGCGGTGCGCGGAGATTTGGGCGTCGGCGCGAGGTCGCCGGGAGACGCGAGGTTCTCGGCGGCCGCGAGGACCCCCAGGGTCAGAGCGAGAATCCGGCCGGTCTTTCCGCGCCAGGAGGCGAGACGGGCCAGGGCCAGCGCGGCCAATGCCGCGAGCGCCGCCTGAGAGATCGCCACGGCGCGGAAGGGGCTGCGCAGGGTGCGGAGACCGGGCACCACCTCCCGCAGGGTGGCGAAGGGCCGCCAATCCCCGAGCCGCAGGTTCAAACCGAGCGCGAGAAGCCCGCCCAACACGATGCAGACGAGAAGGCCGGCGATCCAGATCCTCCGCTCCCCCTGGCGCCAGGCGAGCCAGGCTCCCGCCAGCCCCAGACCGACGAGGAGAAAGCCGGGGAAGAGCCCCCCCGTATCCCCCTCATAGGCGTTCTCGCGGGGCGGAAACGCGAGGCGGGAGGAGCTGGGGCGGGTCGCGAAGTCCCCGGGCTGGGCCGAGAGGGCCGCCACGACCTCCTCGGATCGCGTGAACCCGTACTTCTCATGGAAGAAGCGGACCGTGCTCGCGATGGGCGAGAGGAGGATCGCTCCGAGGATCGCCAGGGCCCCGAGCTTCAGGAGGGACCGGGCGCGGAATCTCTGCTCCGCCAGCGCCAAGAGCCCGGCCAGGAGAAGAAACGGGAGGGAGAGGAGCGCCATCTGCTGCCCCGCGAGGAACTGCGCGGCAAACGACAGGACCGCGAGCGCGGCGGGCCGCCACCCGCCCTCCTCCCCAAAGCGGACCAGGGCCGCGAGCGCCCAGATCGTGCCGAAGAGGGGGAGCACGGGGAGCACCCCCAGAACCTTCGCGGTGTAGGGAAGGGTGACGCCGGCGAACGCCGCCAGGAGGGCCGCTTCACGCGACGCGCCGAGCGCCCGCGCCAGGCTCCGGGTGGCCAGACCGTTGCAGACCAGGGTGAACAGAATCGCCAGGTTGTAGATCGCGGCCGGCGGAGCGCCCAAAAACCAGAGAGGCGAGAGGGTGACCCCCTGCAGGAGCATCGGCTCCGAGAAGGTGAAGGTCCCTTCGAGCGGATGGAAGATGGGGGCGTTCCAGAGTCCGGCAAAGCCGTGCGGCACGCGATCCGCGTCCCACCACAGGCTCCATAGATTGAACAGCGGAACGGTCGCTTCGTGCTCAGTCCCCAACGGCAGAGCGCCGGCGAGGGAAGGCAGGAGGGGCCAGGTGGCCACGATCGCCGCCAGCAGGCAGAGGACGAACGGGACCAGGAGACGCTGCAGGCGATCGAGAGTCATAGAGAAGGAGGCTCCAGGTGCGCCGGCGGAACCTCATTGCCACGCCGGCGCACGCTGGATTCAGGCGGGAAGACTACTACTGCTGGGGGGCCTCGGCGAGGGCCCGATCCAGGTCGGCGGCCACGTCCGCCAGGCTGACGCCCTCGAGGTCCGCGGCGAAGCCCTTCTCGGCCGCCGGAACCAGTCCGTTCTTGGTGATTTCATAGCGGCCTTCCGGCGCGATCACCATGTAGGTGCCGTCCTCGCGCGCGTCCAGGAACAGCAGGTAACGGCGGCCCTTCTTGTAGGTCGGGTCCTCGTCAAAGCGGTTGTCATGGTTGCCATTCTGGTAGAGGACGAAGGACTCGCCGGCGACCATGGGGCCCTTCTTGCTGCTCTTGACGACGAAGTGCACCCGCTCCGTGGGGATGCGCTGGATGGTGCCGTCCGGAACGGCGGTCTCGATGTCGGGGCCCGCGGTCACGTGGGTCATCGTCGCGACGACGACCGCGTCGGACATGCGGGAGGCCTGGCCGAGAGAGTGAGGGTGGTTGATCCAGTAAGCGTGGAAGCGGGGCGCGCCCGCCTCGGGTCCGACGGTCGGGTGGTCCGGGTTGGCGGTCCGGTTGGCGTACATCGAGCCGATTTCGTTGATGTTCCCGGAGACGATCGTGTAGTGGGTGCCGATGTCGTACCAGTAGCCACCGCCCATGCAGCCGCCGTCATTGGAGTGATCGAGGCCGAAGGTATGGCCGACTTCCTGGCAGTGGACGCCGCGGGCGGCGTTCGTGGTCCAGGAGTAGTAGGTGTTGAGCTGCGCGGTCGCCCGGAGAATGGTGCAACCACTGTAGTTGGTGATGCTGGCGAGACCGCCCCAGCCGGTGTTGCCGGAGTTGGCGTTGAAGACATAGGTCTCCTCGCCCGAGCTGACCGACGAAAGATTGAGGATGGTCAGGTTGTTCCAGTCGCTGACCGCCGCGCTCGCGGAACTGGTCGTATTGCGGATCCTCACATTGCGGTCCGCCTGAATCCAGCAGCCCCACCGCTTCGCCTCTGCAACCTGTCCCGCCAGCCCGGCGACGATCAAAATCCCAGCGACAAAAATCGATTTCCTATTCATGGTGGTTGTCTCTACCTCGACGTATTCACGTCAAAAAAGGTTGACTTTTCCCCCTCCTGTGACGGGGGGTGTTCCTGCACGTAGGATCTTCACTGCACCATGTGGACCGGAACCACAAAACGATCTCTAGCTTCTTCCCACGGACTCCTTCCTTGAAATGAGCGCACGCCTGCCGCACGCTCAGACTTCACGTCTGGCGAAAGGTCAATTTATTGAGCTTTCAGAGATTCTTGGTCAACTTCCCGAGAGCCTCCGAAGCTCCTCCTCGGCCGCCCCCATGTTCGCTTCTACTAGTGGTGGTGCACCGGCGCGGAGAAACGGGACAAAGTTCATGTCCCGGGACTCCGAGGTCAACTTCCCTTCCCCTGGAGCCTGAATGGTAGACTGGCCGCCGTTCAGGCCCGGAGGATGACCATGCCGACCTACAAGACCCTCCGCAAACCGGGAAGGGGCGAAGCTCTCCCCGGAAAGAAGCTCGGAGCCCCCGCTCGCGGCTTTTCGGCCTTCCCGGGGCCGGAGAACGCCGTGGATCCGGAGGCCCGGGTCGAGCGGGCGGGCCTGTTCGGCCATCATCTCGGCTCTTTCCAGGCCGGTGGGGAAAAACCGGCGGCTCCCATCCAGCGCGTCGTCCGGCCCGGGCGGAAGGACAAGGCCGGGAAGTACTACAGCACGGAAACGAAAAAGTGGTACAGCAGCAAGTCCAAGGCTGAGAGAGAGGACGCGGAAGCTGCGGACCTGCGGCGGATCGAAAAGCAGCAGAAAGCCGAGCGGCGCAAGAGGCTCAAAGAGGAGCGGATCGAACAGAACGTCGAGCCCAAGGATGCCGTGTCTCCTCTCGACAAGATGGTGCAGGTGGCGCACAACCGTCCCCGCGATCCCAAGTATGCGCGCCACTCCACGACCGCCGTGGGCATTCCCCTCACCTACGACGGCTTCGGGAAGCCCGTGATCTCTCAGCAGCGCAATGAGAAGAGCACGGTCAAGGAGCTGAGCGAGAAGCTCACCAAGAGCAAGCTCGGGCTCCAGGAGCCGGAGGTGATTCCCTCTCTCGAGAGCGGGCAGCACGCCGACCCCTTCGCGGTCTACAAGGCTTTTGCCGGCGACTTCGAAAAGACGGGTGAGCTGCCGCTTTCGCTGCTGTTCGGCGTCAGCAAGGGCCGCTGCGACGATTGCGACGACGCGCTGAGCGACTTCCCGATGGTCATGGACGATGACTTCCTCCTCGGCGAATCGACCAAGAAATGGAATCACGCCAAGAGGATCGATGCCCAGGACGAAATCGTAGAGGACGACCTCTGAGGAGCCCGGGAGGGGAGGTTCGCCTCCGAAACCGGAGCGCCCCGGGCGAGGCGCTCCGGCAACGGCACTTCGCTCAGGGACAGAACGACGCGCTGTAGGCGCCCACCCCCAGGCCGTCGGTCTGGATCTGGACGGTGTTCGGGCCGGTGGGGGCGCCGGCGAGCCAGGCGACCAGGAGGTCGTGGAACGAGCGCGCCGGCACGCCCGGACCTGTCACGTTATGGGCGTAGAAGCCGTCGTTGGTCTGGATCGACACGTGGCGGTTGCAGTGAATCCCCTGGGCTCCCGGCGCCGCGAGCGGCGGCTCGAGCCCACCGGCCGCGGGGGTGTAGCTCGCAAAGAGGTTGAGCTGCGCGAACTGCGCCGACCAGAAGTCGTCGGACGTGGCATAGAGCGCCCAGTCCACGTAGCGCTGCTTGCCCAGCGGATCGTTGATGTCCTGCCGCAGGAAGACCGGCGTCGTAATGTGATTCATCAGCGTGTAGGTGGTGTCGTAGCAGATCTGGGGATGGCTGCCGATCAGGTTGTGGGCGGCGGCCCAGGCCGGGTCGAGGCACGACGCGTCGAGCGCGCTGTCGTTGGCGCCCCAGAAGCTGCGCAAGGTCGGCTCGACCTGGGTCAGCAGGTTGTCGGGATAGTCGCCGGGCGAATAGGGATCGGCCCAGGAGATCGCGGGGTCCCAGAGGCCGGGCGGCGCACCGGCGTCGACCACGGCGCGGATCTTCACCTCCGGGTCAGCCACCGCCGCCTGGAGAAGGGTATAGAGGCGATCGAGGTGATGGCGGAGCCCTCCTCCGCCCGCGGACTCGCCGCCGAGGAGGATCTCGCTCGCCGCCTGGAGGTTGGGCACGGTCGTGTTGTAGAAGGCCGCGGCCACCGCGGGATCGGCGCCGACCGGACCATTGAGCAGGGTCGAGATCACGGCGTTGACGATCGCCTCGCCCTCGAAGCGGATGTCGTAGGCCGTGCCGGTCGAGGTGCTGACGCCAGCGAGTTGCGACGAGCCGATCCAGTTGTCCGAGCTGCAATAGTGGACGAGGACGTGGTTGTAATCGGCGAACTGGTTGACGAAGGGCGCGGGCGGCTGGAGCGAGAAGATTCCGAAGCCGCGGATCGCAGCCGGCGCGCCAGCCGAGCTCATCTTGCCGGCCCGGTCGAAGACCTGGCCGCCGCCGCTGCACCAGCGGTCGAGCAGGCACTCGTCGGCATTGCGGCAGCCGCCGCCGCCATCCAGGAAGATGAGCCACTTGCGGCTGGAGTTGACGATCGGATTCCCTCCATAGGCGGCATTGGCGGGCCGGATGTACATCACCGCCGCCGTGCCGTCGTTGCACCGCGCCTCGGGATAGATCCCGGCGTTGATCGTCCGGCGCAGCAGTGGGATTCCCGGCTGGCCGGCCAGGAACTGGGTGAACGTCGGTTGCAGGTTGAACGGGCTCCCCGCTGGACAGAGCGCCGGAGACAGCGCCTGCGCGGCGGCGAGGCTGGGCGCCATCCAGGCTAAGATGGCAAAGACGGCGGACCCGAAGAGACGGCGATGTGGCATAGCAGGCTCCTTTCCCGTGCCGGGGAGCGCGGCGCGATCCGGCACAGAGTCGATCTACCCAGGTTCGCGACGTTCGAGGAGAAAAATGGACACCGAGCCTGGAGAGGCCGAACCGCAGGGGTCGCCCATGACCCGCTCTGAAAGACCCGCCGCCTTGCTGTGGGCTCTTCAAGCGATCGGCTACTGCGCGTTTGCGCTGGGCGTCGCCCCGGTGGCCCTTCTCACACGGATGAGTTCGGCCTGGGATTCAATTCCGCTCGCAGGTGCGTTGGTAAGTATCGAAGGTGAGGCGCTTCGAACGGGCACCGTTGCCGTTCTGTTCGGGGTAGGCCGTGAGGGAGAGGATGGAGTCGCGTTCCGCCCTCTGCGCGCCCTGGTGGCTGCCGGAGCCTTCAAGCTGGCGGGAGGCCTGATGGACGGAGAGGACGGCTGGCTGCCAGCGATTCTTTTCTCTTTCGGTTGGGGAGGACCGTCCCGCCAATTGCCGGCGAGCTTCGGCTGGAGCCTTGTCACGTCGCAGATCGTTCCACTGGTCACGGGGCTTGCGTTCATGGCGCTGGCCCTCGCTCTCGTGATCCGGTCGGAAAGCCTTCGCTCCGGCAGCTCCAAGGCTGCGGCCTTCGTTCTGGCCCGACCATGGCTCGCGCATCTGATCGTAGCGGTCTGGATTCAAACCCTGACAGGCTTCTGGGGCATCGACTCCTACGGGATCGGTTTTCCGTTCCCGTTCTACGATTCCAGCACGATGGGAGCCGGCCTCAAGGGCCCCATCCGATTCTCGGTGGCCGCCTTTGCGTCCAGCCTTTTTTTCCTCTGGATCGTGTTGGGAGTCGTGGCTCGGCTCCTCCGCAGTGTCAGGGAGGGTAGAAAAGCTCAGGCCTAGCGGCTGTCAAAGCCGATGGGAAGGGGCGCTGGGAACTCCGGCATCCTGCCGGCTTCTAACTCAAAGGCGAGCTCCTTACGCTTCCTGAACCCACTCGATTCCACGCCAGATCCATTGGGAATTGCGCCAGACCCACTCGGTCCGGCCGCCGGAAGGGCTGGGTGCGATCGCCTGAACAGATCGATTCCGGAAGGGAAGCGGTGGGTTCTGCCGAGGAAGCGGAGATTCCAGGGCCTGATGTGCCGGTTTTGTCAGGTGCTCGAAGCAGGCGATTGTCTCAAAGCAAGGGCTCGTCCATTTCTCCGCGTGTCTGGACAGGGCGCTTACACGGTCGCCCTCCTGCGGTAAGCATTCTCTCCCCCGCGCCTCCACGCTGGCCGTTCTCCACCGCCTAACCCTTAAGGGCACCCTCTTATACACATCTTCGACGCCGCGAATTCGGGAAATTAGGGAGAAATCTTCTTCAGCAAGATCCCCAATGTAGAGACGCCCCGTGGGGCGTCTCCGAGGCGGCGACATCCTCCCGAAACCAAAGACGTGCCGCGGGGTCTCTCGTCCTTTCGGCCATTCTCTCCGATCCGGAGACGCCCCACGGGGCGTCTCTACATTGGGAGGCGCTCCGATCGACTGCGACTTGTGTATAAGAGGGTGCCCTTAAGGGTTAGGCGGTGATTCCAGGAAATCTCCTTCTGGAGTCCGTCTACTTGTATGAGAGGGTGGACACCAGGAGGTATAGGCCAGCACAGATCCAGGGAAACGGACGGCTGGCTCCGCCTCTTATAGCACTGGACAGAAATGCCAGCCATACATCGAAGGAGCAGAGCACATGCCTTATGAACCATCACCCAAGGGCTCGTCCTGGGGGTTCTCTCAATTCTCTTTGTGTGGCCGGAAGAAGTAAAAATAACGTTAGATGGAGGGCTGCCAAGGACAATAACGACTAGCGCAGGTAGACCCGGCCTTTCGGCCCTCATCGCGCTGGCCATCTAAGATTAGGAGATAGTGATGTCACAAGCTTTGCCTGCACTACATCACCTAGTGATGGAAGCTCACCTTGGGAGAAGGTTATGAGAATCGGGAAGCTCCTCGCCTACCTTTTCCTTGCAACAGCTGGCTTCCAATCCATGTTAACCAGCGCACGTGCCGAAGCCCAAACTCCAAACAGCATACCCGACGACGTGATCTTCTATGACTCAGACGGACTAATCATTCATCGTGAGGGTGGCCGCCCTGATGGCGCCGAAGATGGCGGTGATACCGCCCAGCGAGAAGGCTGGTATTGGCTGGGCGTCTGGATCCGCCAAAACACTCCAGGAATGCAGCCGTGGACAACTCCTCGATCCCTCAATTTTGACCAAGTTTTAGCGCTCCTCGAACCAAACCAAGACGGAGTTTTCTACAGGCACCCCAAGCAGCCAAAGTTCAACAATCCCTGGGACAAGGAGTATGGAACCTCGCGCGACCAGCTCATTCCTCTCATCGCCGCAATGGGCGTTTGGGGTAAACACGATGCACTACGACGTCTGTGGGCTGCGTTGCCGGAGGATCTCACTGGAAAGCACGCATTCAATGGAAACTGGCGGAACTTCCTTGGTCAAGCAGGTCAGGACTGCACAGCCATCAAAAAGCGTGGCTGCGACGCAACGACAGAATGCTCCTTGAAGGTCGACGATCGGGATTGTTCTTTAAAGGTGGATACTCGCGATTGCTCGCTGAAAAGCGATTCGCGAGACTGCTCGCTCCAGGTTGACGATCGGAGCTGTGGCCACGATGTGTGTGCATTCGGTGCATGCGTACACGTTAACGATCCCATCTGCGAAGCAGCCAAAGCTGGCCAAAACGCCATCTATGCCGCTGCGAAAGCAAAGTGCGAGGGAGACAAGGCGGCTCAGAACGTGATCTACAAGGGTGAACATGACGCGTGCGAAGCTGCGAAGGGGGCCCAGAACGCAGCGTATGCGGCAGAGAAGGCTACTTGCGAAACAGGCAAGGCAAGTCAGAACGCTCTCTACAAGGCGGAGCACGATGCCTGCGAAGTGGAAAAAGCCGCGAGCAAAGCTGCCTGCGAAGGGCAGAAAACGCTTGATCAGTTAGCGTGTGGGCTTACTAACGTTTTCTCAGGTGACCTTATCGGACCCTCGGCAATCAATCTGCTCAGGCGTTCTCTGGGAGAGGATCCAATGAATCCCTTGCCCTCAATCTACGTACCGCCGATTGATATGTTAGGATTGGGTCCGGCAGGTGAAGTCGAACTTGTGGTTAACTCTCGGCTTCGTGTTTCGAAGGGGGAGGATCGGGACGAAGTTGATGACTTGAATCACATAGTCGCGTTGGTCATGTCCAAGCTACGATACCCCTCGCCAGTGAGCGATGGAGCCATCAGCCTCTACATGAGCTATCGACCGCATAGCTACGGGTCCTACCTAGTTTCTTATCGCAGCACCTATGGCAACGACGATTCGGATATGGGAAACCGCATCAGAAATGGAATAGCCAGTGGCTGGCAGCCTGACACCTCAGCGGCGATGGGAACCATTCGTTGGTATCACCGGCGAGTCTCCGGTGCAAATCCAGCCCTCGCCGACCTCTACGAACCCATCGTCGGTTTCTACCTGCACTAACTGAGGGCAAGGAAAGTACATGCATGCACAGATCATCACATAGTGGACGCCCAACCCTTGCACGCAGACGGCTGGCTTTGCCAGCCGCCGGTGAAGTGGATCTCTGTTGAAGAAACAGCGTGACCCGAGAGGAACTTCACAGACTCTGGGCCGAAGTTCGCCAGCGACTTGAGGCGGCCGCACGTCTCCTCCCCAATCCGGTGCGGAGCGGTGACGATGGCGGAACGCTCGCAGCCTTCTACGACTGGCTCGAGCACAACGAGCTGGAGTTGGCG
>DATEIO010000883.1:0-2855 GCA_035278895.1 Thermoanaerobaculia bacterium
GTTGTAGGGGCGCAATTCATTGCGCCCCCCGTTGCGCCCCGGACTGCGCCCGCCTCAAGGGGCGCAATGAATTGCGCCCCTACAACGAACGCGCAGCCGGAATCCCGGACCATGAGGTCCACCCGCTCGGCCGGATACGACGGATCGATCGGCAGGAACACGGCGCCGGCCTTCCAGATCCCCAGGATCCCCACCGCCAGGTCCGCGCTCCGCTCCACCTGAAGCCCCACGACGTCTCCGGGCCGGATTCGATCCGCCAGCCGGCGGGCGACGTCGTCCGAGCGTCGCTCCAGATCGCGGTACGTCAGCGAAACGTCTTCGGCGACCACGGCCGTCGCGTCCGGGGTGCGCTCCACCTGGGCGTCGAAGAGGTCGAGAACGGTCCCTTCCGCTGCCAGAGCCGCCCCGCGTCCCCATTCCGCCAGCTGATGCCGCTCGGCCTCCGAGAGGATTTTGAAGTCCGAGAGGCGGCGCTCCGGAGCGGCAGCGATCTCCCGGAGGAGATTTCCGTACAGCCCCGCCAGACGCTCGGCGGTCGCGGGATCGAAGAGGTCGGCGGCGAAGTCGAGGGTGCCTTCGAGGCCGTGCTCTGTCTCCGCGAGGGCGAGCTCCAGGTCGAACTTGGCGTCGGGCTCGAAGGGGAGCTGTTGGAGCGTCAGCCCCGGCAGCTCCAGGGGGACCCGGGAGGCGTGCCGGAGGGCGAAGGTCACCTGGAAGACCGGCGTGTAGGCGAGGCTCCGTTCCGGGCGCAGCTCTTCGACGAGCCGCTCGAAGGGGAGGTCCTGGTGAGAGAAGGCGTCGAGCGCGCCCCCGTGGACCCGCGCCAGGAAATCCCGGAAGGGGGCGTCCTCCGCGGTGGCCCGGAGGACCAGGGTGTTCACGAAGAAGCCGATCAGGTCCTCGGTCTCGGCCTGCCGCCGCCCGGCGACCGGCGTGCCCACGACGAGATCCTGCTGGTGGGTGATCCTCGCGAGGAGGGTCTGCCAGGCCGCAAGGAGGAGCACGAAGAGCGTCGTCCCCTCCCGCGTGGCAAGCCCCTGGAGATCGAGGTCCGGCGCGACCGCGAAGGTCCGCCGCCCTCCGCAGCCCGTGCGCACGGGCGGGCGGGGACGGTCCGTGGGCAGCTCCAGGACGGGCAGCACCCCGGCGAGGCGCTCTTTCCACCAGACGAGTTGCCCTTCGAGCACCGGCCCATCGAGCCAGCGCCGCTGCCAGACTGCGAAGTCGCCGTATTGAATAGGCAGCTCGGGAAGTAGCGAGGTCCCGTAGAGCACGGCCAGCTCGCGGACGAGGACGTCGACCGACCAGCCGTCGCTCGCGATGTGGTGGAGGGTCAAGAGCGCCACGTGCTCCCGCTCCCCCAGGCGCAGGAGGGCACCGCGCACCATGAGGTCCCGCTCCAGGTCGAACGGCCGGCCGGCCTCCTCCCGCGCGAGACGCTGGACCTCCGATTCGCCGACGCCCGAGAGGTCCACCACCGGCAGGAAAACCGGCCGGGGGGGATGGATTCTCTGGACCGGCCCCTCGTGGTACGTCGAGCGCAGCACCTCATGGCGGCGGACGACTTCGGAGAGCGCCGCAGACAGCCTGGAGACGGAGAGCACTCCGTCCAGGCGGAAGGCGCCCGCCATGAGGTATCCGGGAGCGGCCGGGTCCATGCGGTGGAGGAACCAGAGGCGCTGCTGGCCGAAGGAGAGGGGGAGATCGCCCTCCCGCGGCACGGGCGTAACGGGCGGCAGCGCAAGCCTTCCCGCCGTGGCCAGCGCGGCGCGCAAACGCGCGGCGAGCCCCGCGATCGTGGGCGCCTCGAAGAGGTGGCGCAGCGGAAGCTCCACGGCGAAGGCCTGCCGCACGCGGGAGACCACCTGGGTCGCGAGGAGCGAGTGGCCGCCCAGAGCGAAGAAGTTGTCGTTAAGCCCCACACGCTCCACGCCCAGAAGCTCGCTCCACAGGCTCGCCAGGGCCCGCTCCTCGGAGGTCTGCGGCAGGACGGTCTCCTCCACGGGCCCCGGCCTCTCCCGTTCCGGCGCGGGGAGCGCCTTGAGGTCGACCTTGCCGCGGATCGTCACCGGCAGGGCTTCCAGCACGACGATGTCCGCAGGCACCATCCAGGCCGGCAACCTCTCCTCGCAAAGAGCGCGGAGGACCGGGACGATCTTCTGTGCCGCCTTCCGCTGCAAGGGATCGTTGGCGAGCCCCGCGAGGTCCGGAGGCGCCGCGGGCGCCAATCCTGGCAGGAGCCCCGGCAGGAGCCCCTCCGAGCGCTGGAAGACGGCGTCGAAACGGCCCGGGTCCGCGGACCAGGTCACTCCCACGGCGTAGCCCAGCTCCTCGCCCAGCTCCCAGACGGTTTCGGGATGGAGGCCCGGCTCCCCCACGGACGCGGCCCGGCGCAGCTCGGCCGCGGTGCGCGGCCCGTCCGGGTCCGCGAGGAGGGCGAGCGCGGCCACGTCCTCCCGCACGCGCTCGTTGGGGAGGCCGCGCACGGCCAGGAGGTCCGGGCCGGCGAGGAGGCAATCGCGCAGGGCGGCGAGGGAGCGAACCTCGCCCCAGTCCAGCCAGTCGGGCTCCGGCGGGGCCGGGCGCTCCACGTGGAGCACGGCGTCGTAGCGGAAGCGGGTCAGCTCGTTGTCGGCCCAGCCCCGGCGGAGCTGGATCTCAACGTGGGTGATCCGCGGGAGGCGCCGGGCGAGGGCGGAAAAGAGGGCCGGGTGGAACACCAGCTCGGGCTCGGCGGCGAGCGCGGCGTCCACCTGCCGGCGCAGGCGCTCCCGGTCCATAGAGTCCTCGGCGCGGAACAGCTCGACCGAGACGTGGGAGGCTTCGAGGAGCGGCAGGCTCCGCAGATCCCCCAG
>DATEIO010000884.1:0-17645 GCA_035278895.1 Thermoanaerobaculia bacterium
GTGAGGTCTTCGGGGTGGGGGGCCGCAGTCTGACGAGGAACACGAAGCCCGGCCGGGGCATTCCCGGCCGGGCGGGGGTGGCGATCAGACCGTGATCCGCGTGCCGTCGAACTTGGTGAAGGTGAAGCCGTCGAAGCGCTCGCTGTAGCAGGCCTTCTGATCCTTGAGGATCGCGATGGCGAGCGCCTCTCCGAGCTTCAGCGACTCCGTGGCGTCCGAGCGCCAGTGGACGCCGCCGATGTTGCGCCCCTGCGCCACGTTCGAGGCGAGCTTGTTGAGCTCGCCGCCCACCGTGAGCGGCGGGCCCTGGTAGGGCTGGAGCGCCAGGCCGTCCGGCGTGGGGACGACCGGCGTGGGGATGATGTACTCCTCCCGGAACAGGGCTTTCAGGACCGTCACGCAGGCGCCCGCCACCGTGGCATGGCCCGCGGTGTAGGACGGGTGCGTGGGAGCGCCCTCCGGGAAGGCCTGGGGCAGCAGGTACGTGCCGTTCTTGCTGAACACGCGCTCCAGGGCCGGCGAGGAGAGGATGTCGTTGTGCAGGATCCCCGGATAGCGGTCGTGCTCGATCTGGTTGTGCACCCGGCCGGCGTACTGCTCCGGCCGCAGGCGCCGGTGGACGAACCACTTCTGGAACCAGGTGGCCTTGAGCACCCGGGTCGCCACCTCGCACAGGATCACCTTTTCGTAGGGATCGCCGAAGGTGACGAAGCCCGCCTGGTTCGGCACGCGCCGGTAGGGGTAGCCCGGGTTGAATGGGGCCCCGATGCCGCCGCCCGTCGGCGGGCTGAACGGATCGAGAGGCGTGCTCAAGATGAGGCAGGCGTTGAAGTAGGCCTGGAAGAGCACGTCGTTGTGCACCCACTCGGCCAGGTCGCGGCCGTTCCGGATGTAGCGCCGCTCCGGGTCGTGGTGGACGAAGAAGTTGCCGAAACCGTTCTGCGTGTCGAGCCAGTCGCTGTAGCTCGTCACGTGGTCCGAGCCCGGGAAGTAGGTCAGCATTCTCCGGTCGATGTACTCCGCGCCGTACGGCGTGGGCTTCCACATGAACTGGGAGATGTAGGGGCCGACGTCGGTTCCCGGAAGCGTGTCGCGGAAGAGCGTGCGCGGAGTGACCTTGCCATTCTCTTTGCGCCCGCGGAAATCCTTCATGCGGGAGAGGTCGGACGCGGCCGCGTGGGCCAGATCGCTGGCTTCATACTCGAGGAAGTTGACGTCGCGAAGCAGCGCCATCCAGTAGAGCTCCGCCGCCTCGCCCGCGGCCCAGGCGCTCGCCAGGGGAGGATGCGGCGGCACGGCGACGTCCTGCGCGTCCATGCCCTGGAGGTCGAAGGCGAGGCCGGCCTGCGGGTTCGTCAGCTTCCTGCCGCCGCTCGTGGGGATCGTCAGGAAGTCGTCCGAAGTGCCCGCGTCCAGGGCTTTCAGGTAGATCTCATAGGCCGACTCGTCGACCTCGCCGAAGGAGTTGTGAGGGAGGCCCTTCGAGAAGTTGCCGATCCGGTTCGGATAGCGGTCTTCGTCGCCGTTCGACTTGTGCTCCTGGTACGGAGCGTTCAGGTGTTCAAGGGCCGACTTGTGGCGGAGTTCGAAGCACTTCTGGCGCCGCGCGCGCGCCTTGGCCGAGCCCCCTGCCTGGGGCTTGCGGGCCGCGGCGGTCTCTGCTTCCAGGGCTCCCGGAGACGCCTCCAGGGACGGAACGCCCGCCGTCACCGCCGCAGCGGCAGCGCCCGCGAGACCCAGAAACCGGCGCCGGTCGAGCGCCGGAGTCTTCGCAGGAGACACCTCTTCTTGTTCTTGTGTTTTCTTGTCCACGACAGATCCCTCCCTCCAAAAGAACGAGCTTTCGCTCAGTCAACAAGGATCGATTGCAACCCTGAGACGTTTGCCTAACGCCTGGAGTGTCGAATTCCGCTCGAACCGGGACACCCGGCGTACAATCGGCCCGCTTCGCCCACTCGATCCGGAGGTTTTCAGATGTTGAAGAGATCCGTTCTTTTGATTCCTCTGCTTCTGCTCGCTTCGGGCCTCCCGATCCAGGCCCAGGCTCCGGCCCCGGCGAAAGAAGAGAAGAAAGAGGAAAAACAGGACAAGAAGAAGCCGGAGGAGAAGTCCTCCACGACCCGCCACACTCTCACCCTGGACGGGCAGAAGATCCCCTACACCGCGACCGCCGGAACGATCGTCCTCGCAGACGACGAGGGGACGCCCAAGGCCTCGGTCTTCTACATCGCCTACGTCAAGGAAGGGGTGAAGGACCCGGCCGAGCGCCCGGTCACCTTCAGCTTCAACGGCGGCCCTGGCGCCGCTTCGCTCTGGGTTCATATGGGCGGCTTCGGACCCAAGAAGGTCGAGCGCACCGACGAAGGGATGGAGCTCAGCCCCCCGGGCCGGCTGGTGGACAACGAATTTTCTCTGCTCGACGTGACCGACCTCGTGTTCCTGGACCCCGTGAGCACCGGCTTCAGCCGTCCGGCGCCCGGGGAGGACCCCAAGCAGTTCCACGGGGTGACGCAGGACGTCGAGTCCGTGGCCGAGTTCACAAGGCTCTGGATCACCCGCAACAAGCGCTGGGCCTCGCCCAAGTTCCTGGCCGGCGAGAGCTACGGCACCACGCGCGCGGCGGGCCTGGCCCTCCATCTGGACCAGCGTTACGGCATGCAGTTGAACGGGGTGGTCCTCGTCTCCTCCATCCTCAACTGGCAGAACCAGGAGTTCAACGTCGGCAACGACATCCCGTACGTCGTCCACCTGCCCACCTACGCGGCCACGGCCTGGTACCACAAGAAGCTGCCGCCCGAGCTGTCCGGGGACTTGAAGAAGACCCTGGCCGAGGTGGAGGACTTCGCGCGCAACGACTACGCGAGCGCGCTCATGCAGGGGGACCGCCTCTCACCCGAACGGAAGAAGGAGATCGCGGCCCGGCTCGCGCGCTACACGGGCCTCTCGCCCGACTACATCCTGAGGACCAACCTGCGCGTCGAGATCTACCGCTTCACCAAGGAGCTGCTGCGCGACCAGGGCAAGACCGTGGGCCGGCTGGACACCCGCTTCACCGGCACGGACCTGGACGCGGCGGGCGAGTTCCCCGAGTTCGACCCGAGCGGCGTGTCGACGGACGGTCCCTACACCGCGGCCATCAACGACTACCTGCGCCGCGAGCTGGGCTTCGAGAGCGATCTCGTCTACGAGCGGCTGAGCCGGAAGGTGCGGCCCTGGAGCTGGGAGGGCTCGGAGAACCGGTATCTCAACATGGCCGAAAACCTCCGCCAGGCCATGACCCGCAACCCGAAGCTGCGCGTGCTCGTCACGAGCGGCTACTACGATTTGGCGACCCCGTACTACGACGCCTTCTACACCGCCGACCACCTGGGGCTCCCGCCGGAGCTACGGGGGAACATGAAGATCGAGCTCTACGAGGCCGGCCACATGATGTACATCCGCAAGGTGGACCACCGGAAGCTCAAGGAGGATATGGCGCGGTTTATTCGGGAATCTATGTGAGGGGGAGGGATGTAGGGGCGCAGCATGCTGCGCCCCTACGGCATGGTGGACGGTGAATTACCGCTGAACCGGAATCCGCGACGTGGTCGCCCCGGCGCTCTTCCTTCCGCGGGCCGGGACGGGGAGCGGCAGCACCCGAGGCCGCTGCTGGGGAACGAACGCCTGCCGCAGGACCCGGCCGAGGACGGCCGGATGGAACAGGGCGGCCGGCGACTTCAGCATGTGGTTGACCTCCTGGAAGCGATGGAACACCTCCTCGCTCGTGGGGATCAGCCGGATCACCTGCTCGATGTACCAGTGCATGAGCTTGACCTTGGCCGTGATCTTGCCGCCCTGCGTGGCGGGCCAGCGCAGGTCCTCGCCCGTGGTGAGGGCCCAGGGGCCTGCCACGAGCTTCGCCACCCGCTTCTGGAAGGCCCGGGAGTCGAGATGGCCGTTCGTCTCCCGCAGGCACTTGCCCAGCTCCAGCGCCTCGAGGCCGGTCAGCGTCATGCCGACTCCGTAGACCGGGTTGAACCCGCAGACCGAATCGCCCAGCGCCGCGAAGCCCTGGGGGATGCGCGCCTTCTCGTACCGGCGCAGCCGGTTCTCGGTGCGGCGGTAGCCCCAGATGCGCGACAGCGGCTTCGCGTGCTGGATCGCCCGGTAGAGCTCGGGCGCGGAGAGGCTCTTCGCGAACTGCAGGAAGCCCTCCTCGTCCGTGGGCGGATAGTCGTGCATCACCCCGGCGATCGTCACCAGCCACCGGTTTCCCTCGATCGGCTGGATGATCCCCGCCCGCGGCTGGTACGGCGGCCGGTTCATGACGAGCAGGACCTTCCAATCCTTCTGGAAGTCCGGGTCCGGCTCGTAGATCCGGGTGGCGTAGCCCCAGAAGGCGTCGACCACCGTCTCCTCCGGCTTCTCGAAGCCCGCGGCCTCGAGCCACTCGGGGGCCCGGGAGCCGCGGCCGCTGGTGTCCACCACGAGCGCAGCGTCGAGCGTCTCGACCTCCACGGGCGCGTTCGGGTCCTGGTGCCGGGGCTTGACGCGCACTCCCTGCACCCGGGTCCGGTCCTCGTCCATCACGAGCCCCGCGACCTCGAACCCCTCGCGGACCGTGATCCTGGGGTTGCGAAGCAGGTGGTTGCGCATCGTGGCCTCGAGCAGGGGCCGGGTGAACGTACAGAACTCGAGGCCCAGCTTCTTCTGCGGCGACCAGCCCGAGCGATAGAGGATGCGGAAGTCCTTCCCCTGATCCAGGAGATGGCTTCCCGCCGTGAGGAGGTCCGCAGTCACGCCGGGGAAGAGCTCCTCGACGGCCATCAGACCCCGTTTGAAAAAGAAATGGAGATGCCGGGCGTGCGGTACGCCAGGACGGTTCTCACTGCCGCCGGGCAGGCGATCGCGCTCGATCACCGTGACCTGGTCGAAATGGTCGGCGAGCACGCGTGCGGCCAGCATGCCTCCGATGCTGCAGCCCACCACCACTGCATGACGGTCACCCGATAGACCTTCTTCCTGCTGCTGCACAGAGCTACGGCCCTTCATGGAGTCCCCCTTTGGGCGGAACTGACTTCTTGCCGCTTGGCTATATCTAATTAGCAGGAGGGGTGCCAGCTCTTGGCTCCGAGTTGTAAAAGATTGATTTTGTAAGGATTACCTTTTTGGACCCCGGCTGGCGCCTCGCGATATCCTGCGGACCGGAGGAGGAATCACCATGCGTCTGACCGTCCTTGGCAGCTCCGGCGGCTATCCCGGCCCCGACAATCCCTGCAGCGGCTTCTACCTGGAGCATGGGGAGACCCGGCTCTGGATCGACGCCGGCAACGGCACCTTCGCCCAGCTCCAGCGCCACGTGGACTACACGAAGGTCACGGCCCTCATCCTGTCCCACGTCCATGCGGACCACTGCGCAGACGTCTACACGCTCTACGTCGCGATCCGTTATGCGGTGGGAGGAGACTTCCGCCTTCCTCTCTATTGCCCCCCGGGAACCCGCGAGACCCTCGCTCCGCAGCTTCTCGAAGGGGGGTGGGAGGAGCTCGGAAAGGCTTTTGACTTCAACGAGATCGACGACGGGAAGACGGTCCGGATCGGCGAGGTGTCCCTAAATTTTCTGCGCACCGACCACCCCGCCCACACTCTCGCGATGCGGATCGAGACGGACGCTGGCGTCCTCACCTACTCGGCGGACACCGGTCCCAAGGCGGACCTCGCGAGCTTCGCCCGGGGGAGCGATCTCCTCCTCTGCGAGGCGACCTACCAGGAAGGAAAGATCGGCGGCCCCGTCCATCTTTCGGCCCGGCAGGCCGGAGAGACTGCCGTCAAGGCCGGCGCCCGGGAGCTCGTCCTGACCCACGTCTGGCCGCCCTTCGACCCGGAGGTCTCGCTGCGAGAGGCCCGGGAGGTGGCCGGAGACCTGCCGGTGCGCTGGGCCCGGCCGGGAGAAGTCTTCGGGATTGGGAAGTGAAATTGAAAAAAAGATTCGGCACTTTGTAAGTCGTGCCAAGCGCCAGAAGACACCTGCATCCGTCAGGCTCTGTCAGGCCGTGTCAACACGTGTCAGACACTGTCCGTGACAGATGTCGGGGTGTCCTCGCCACGCTTCAGGTGCATCGGACGACTCGAACCGGGACAAGGAAATCCGAGATTCAAAATTTTTGCGAATAGCGTGAGTAGGAACCGGCCTGAGACCCCGGGTGGGGCCTACAAAGTGGCCCTCCGGGTCACCCCTTCTTTTCAATCCAAAAATTATCAGCGCCGGCTGAAAAAAAATGGCAGCAGGCTTAAGGAAGGGGGGACTCGCTGCAGGGCGAGCACTCGGGAGCTTCTTCCTTCCGGCCGGTATCCGTGGGAGGCTATGGGCTGGCAAGACTCAAAGGGGGGATCCCTGATGGGATGGAAAGACATTTTTGGTCCGAGCCGGGAGGAGGTCTGGCGGCAACTCTGCCAGGAGATCGGCGGGGACTTCGTCGACGGCGGGTTCTGGAAGGGAGACAAGATCCAGGTCCGCTCCGGGGTGTGGACCATCACCCTGGACACCTACACCGTGCCGGCTGGCCACGCCCACATCCCCTATACCCGGATGCGGGCTCCCTTTGTGAGCCGGGACGGCTTCCGCTTCCTGATCTATAGGAAGGGGCTGTTCAGTGGTCTGGGAAAGATGCTGGGGATGCAGGACATCGAGACGGGGCAGTCCGCCCGTTTCGACGAGGATTTCATCATCCAGGGCAACGACGAGAGCAAGGTGCGGGCCCTCTTCGTCAACTCCGAGATCCGCCGCCTGATCGACGAGCAGCCGGAGATCCGCCTGGAGCTCAAGGACGACGAGGGCACCTTCCGGAAGATCTTCCCCGAGGGGGTGGACGAGCTCGAGTTCACGGCCCAGGGCATCATCAAGGACGTCGTCCGCCTGAAGAGGCTCTATGACCTCTTCGCCGAGGTCCTGGACCAGCTCACCCGGATCGGCTCCGCCGCAGAGACCGATCCCGGCGTGCGGCTGTGACGTGAGGAGATCGCGATGGCCTTGGACGAGCTCTTTGGGTCCCCCCGGGAAGAGGTGTGGAAGCAACTCTGCGCCGAGATGAGGGCCGACTTCATTGACGGCGGCTTCTGGAAGGGCGACAAGGTTGAGCTCCTCGTAGATGACGCCTGGCTGATCACCCTGGATGTCTTCTCGGTCCCCCGCGGCAAGCGCCGCAAGAAGTACACCCGCCTCCGGGTCCCCTTCGTGAGCCTGGACGACTTCCGCTTCCTTATTTATAGGAAGGGGCTCTTCACGGGTATGGGCAAGATGCTCGGAACACAGGACGTCGAGGTCGGCGATCCCGGGTTCGACGAGGAGTTCGTCATCCAGGGCAACAACGTGGCCAAGCTCAAGGTCCTCTTCGCCCGGGAAAGCATCCAGCAGCTCCTCCAGTACCAGCCCGAGGTCCGGTTCGAGGTGAGGGACAACCTGGGCCGCTTCTGGGAGACCCTGCCCGCATCGGTGGACGTGCTCTACTTCCAGGTCGAGGGAGTCATGACCGACCTGAACCTGCTCAAGGGGCTGTTCTATCTCTTCATGGAGACGCTCCAGGAGCTCTACCGGATGGGGACGGTGTCCAAGATGGACCCGGGGGTGAAGCTTTGAACGCCAGGCTCCTCTCGAAGTTCGCCTTCGCCATCCTGGTCCTCGCGATCGTGGGGCTCGTCGGGACGGACAGCCTCCTGGGGCACGGTCCGGTCACCTGGACCCTTCAAGGCCTGGCCTTCCTCCTCATGATCTGGGCGCGCGTCACCTTCGGCCGCCGGAGCTTCCACGCCGCCGCCAACCCCACGTCGGGTGGCCTGGTCACCACCGGTCCCTACGCCTACGTGCGCCACCCCATCTACGCCGCCATCCTCCTCTTCGTCTGGACCGGCGTCGCCGCCAACCCCTCCTGGCGGAGCCTCGCTTTAGGCCTTCTCGCCACGGGAATGACGGCGATCCGGATCTTCGCGGAGGAGAGGCTGGTGCGGGCGATGTATCCGGAGTACGAGGAGTATGCGAAGAGGGTGAAGCGGGTGGTGCCCGGGGTGATTTGAACACCCCGAAGCAACTCCCGCCCGCCTGATCCGTATACCCCCTTGGGCCTGTCAACCGCCCGGCTTTCGGGGTCTCCGGAGCCGGGCGGTGCCTTGTCATAGGACATTTCAGGGGGAGGTTTCATGCATCCGATCCGTCGTGCCGCGCTCGGCTTCGCGGCTTCGCTCGTCCTGACTGTGGGCGGAGCTTCCGCTCAGACCAAGCTTCTCCGGTATCCGGACGTCCACAAGGACAAGGTGGTGTTCACCTATGCGGGGGACCTGTGGACGGCCCCGTCGTCCGGCGGGACGGCGACGCGGCTCACGGCCCATCCGGGGCTCGAGATGTTCGCCAAGTTCTCTCCGGACGGGAAGTGGATCGCGTTCACCGGCCAGTACGACGGAGACGAGCAGGTGTATGTGATCCCCGCGACGGGCGGCGCCCCCCGGCAGCTGACGTACTACCCGGCCCGGGGGCCGATGACGCCCCGGTGGGGGTATGACAACCAGGTCCACGGCTGGACCCGGGACGGCCAGCAGGTCCTCTTCCGGTCGCTGCGCGACGGCTGGGACCTGTCGGACAGCCGCCTGTATACGGTGCCCAGAGACGGCGGAGTGGGCGAGCCGCTCGCCATGCCGCTCTCCGGCGCGGGCGATTTCTCGCCGGATGGCAGGAAGGTGGTCTACACCCCCATCGCCCGCGACTTCCGCACCTGGAAGCGCTACCAGGGCGGCTGGAACCAGGACCTCTACCTCTTCGACATCTCCTCCCACGACGCGACGGCGATCGCGAAGACCCCGCGCACCGAGCGCGATCCCATGTGGATCGGCGGCAAGATCTATTTCAACTCGGACCGCACCGGCACGCTGAACCTCTTCTCCTACGACGTGGCCTCCGGGAAGGTCGACCAGCTCACGAAGAGCACGCGTTGGGACGTGCGCTGGCCTTCGGCGGACGAGGACGGCCAGATCGTCTACGAGTCGGAGGGCGAGCTCGCCATCTACGACGTCCGGAGCGGCGCCGAGCGGAAGCTCGCGATCTCCGTGCCCACGGACGGCCTCTACGACCGGCCGTCCCAGATTTCAGTGGCGGGGAGGATCGAAGACTTCACGCTCTCGCCCAAGGGGGAGCGCGCCCTCGTGACTGCCCGCGGCGACGTGTTCTCGGCGCCTGTCGAGAAGGGGGTCACGCGCAACCTCACTCGTTCGTCGTCCGCGCACGACCGCGAAGGCCGCTGGTCGCCGGATGGCCGCAAGGTCGCCTTCCTGTCGGACCGCTCGGGCGAGGAGGAGATCTGGCTCGTCAACCCGGACGGCTCGGGAAAGCCCGAGGAGCTCACGACCGGCGCCAGGACCCGGCGACTGGGCCTCGAATGGTCGCCGGACAGCAAGCGGATCGCCTTCAGCGAGGTCGGTGGCCGCCTCGCCGTCGTGACCGTGGCCGACAAGAAGGTCGTGGACGTGGCGCGCGACGCCGAGAGGCCGATCCGCGACTTCGTCTGGTCGCCCGAGAGCGGCCACCTGGCCTTTTCGATGATGGACGCGAACGGGCTGCGGTCGATCTACGTCTGGAGCGCCGAGGACGGCAAAACCCGCCGCGTCACCAGCGAAGAGTTCTACGAGTCGGATCCCGCGTGGGATCCCGAGGGCCGGTATCTCTATTACCTGAGCGCCCGCTCCTTTGCCCCTCTCCTGGACGACAACGAGCTCAACTACGTTCAGGACCGGAGCTTCGGGATCTATGCCATGGCCCTCCGCAAGGACGTGGCCCACCCGTTCCCGCCGGAAGACGACAAGGTGACGATCGACGGCGGCGAAGAGAAGAAGGAGGCCGGGAAGGAGGACAAGCCGGCCGTCACCCGGATCGACTTCGACGGCCTGTCCGGCCGGGTCGCCCGGGTGCCGGTGCCGTTCGACAACTACGCCGGCCTCTCGGCGGCCAAGGGCCGTCTCGTCTACGTGAAGGCCTCCACGGCCGCGCTGGGCCGGGAGCCCATCGGCCAGACGTCGCTCCAGGTCTTCGATCTCAAAAGCCGGAAGGCCACGCCGCTTGCCGAACGGATGGACGGCTACACGATCTCGCAGGACGGATCGAAGGTCCTGGTCGTTGCGGGCGGGGAATACGGCCTTTACGACGTGGCGGCCGGCAAGGACTCGAAAAAGGTGATGCCGAAGGACGGCCTGGTGGTCGACCGCGTGCCACGGGAGGAGTGGACGGAGATCTTCGACGAGGCGTGGCGCCGTTTCCGCGACTACTTCTACGTGGAGAACATGCATGGCTACGACTGGGCGGCGCTCCGGGAGCAGTACCGGCCGCTCCTCGCCCACGTCGGACACCGCTCGGATTTGAACTATGTGATCGGCGAGATGATCGCCGAGCTCAACGTCTCCCACGCCTACGTGGTCGGAGGCGACTTCGACCTCCCGCCGCGGCCGAAGGTGGCGCTGCCCGGGGCCCGTTTCGAGCTGGACGGGAAGGCGGGCCGCTACCGGATCGCCAAGATTTTCGCCGGCCAGAACGAGGAGGACCTCTACCGCTCTCCGCTGACCGAGATCGGCGTGGACGTCCGTGTGGGCGATTACGTCCTCGCGATCGACGGCGAGGAGTTGGCGGCGAACGACAACCCCTACCGACTGCTCCGCCACAAGGCGGACCGGCCGTTCGTCCGCCTGACGGTGAACGGCAAGCCGACGCTCGAAGGCGCGCGGGAGGTGAGCTTCCGGCCCGTGGACACCGAGACCAACCTGATCTATCTCGATTGGGTGACGGGCAACCGCGAGCGGGTGGCGAAGCTCACGGACGGCAAGGTGGGCTACCTCCACGTTCCGGACATGGGGGAGGACGGCCTGCGCGAGTTCATCAAGTCGTTCTACAGCCAGGTGAAGAAGGAGGGCCTGGTGGTGGACGTGCGGGGCAACGGCGGCGGCTTCATCTCTCCGATGCTTCTGGACCGCCTCATGCGGCGGCCGCTGTCCGTGGACTTCGGCCGCACTGCCGCGTCGCCGCAGCCCTATCCGCCGCAGGCGTTCTATGGCCCGATGGCCTGCCTCATCAACGAGAGCTCGATGTCGGACGGCGACGTGTTCCCGGCCATGTTCAAGGAGCTGGGTCTGGGCCCCCTGATCGGCAAGCGCACCTGGGGCGGCGTCGTGGGCATCTCCGGCCGCGGACCCCTCCTGGATGGCGGCCAGGTCAGCGTGCCGGAGTTCGCCTCCTCCTCTCTCCAAGGGGAGTGGATCATCGAGGGCCACGGGGTCGACCCCGACATCGAGGTCGACAACGATCCGAAATCTCTCCTGGCCGGCCGCGACCCGCAGCTCGAGCGGGCGGTTGAGGAAATTCAGAAGGCGATGCGCGAGAAGCCGAAGGTCTGGCCGAAGCGGCCGGCACCTCCGGTGAAGACGCAGGGGCGGTAGACCACGGACGAGCACGGACAAACACGGACGACCACGGACAGGGGGAGCCTGTCTTCAGGCGTCCGTGGCTGTCCGTGTCAGTCCCTGTTCGTCCGTGTCACTCTTTCCCCGCCCCGCAGAACTGGAAGTGCTTCGCGAACTCCGCGATCGCCTGGGGGTCGGCGGCGGTGCCGGCCCAGTCGATCTCGCCCACGGGCTTCTGGGGGTCCGGGTCGGGGCCGAACCAGAGGCCGAAGCGGAGGCGGCCGTCGTTGGGGCAGTCGGGCATGAGCATGGTGACGAGGCCGTCTTCGTCCCGGCCTTCCTTTTCGATCTCGCCGCGGCTCGCGGCGTAGAGGATCTTGCGGCCGGAGACGTCCACCGTGCCGCGGCGGATGACCTCGCTCGCTTCGAAGCGGACGTTCGACTCGGCCCAGCCGGAGTCCTCGGGCGCGGGGGCCTTGCCTTCGAGGTAGTCCCGCATCTTCTTTTTGTTGTCGCGGAACTGGCGCATGTTCATGTAGACGAAGCCGCGCTGGTCGAAACCCTCGCCGGCCTTGTCCTGGCCCGGGGCCACGCCCGGCTCGGGCTCCCGGTCGGAGAGGATGGCCACGTCCATGAGGAAGGGGAGCGAGAAGGTTCCCACGGCGTGGTAGCCGGCCGGAAGCTCCTGGTAGGGGAGCACCTCGCGGACCTTGGCGGCGCGCGTCACCGGGTCCTTGGAGGACTCCTCCATGTCCTTCGCGCTCCGGTAGGCCACCCAGGTCAGGCCGGAGATGCCGAGGATGCCCAGGAGCACGATGGCTCCGCAGCCGCAGCCGAGCCACGCCCAGGGGGAGGAGGACTTCTTCTCGCGGCCGGTCACCGGGTCGACCATGTCACATCCTTTCGGGGACCGGGATGCCCAGAAGCTCCCCCAGGGTTTCGAGCCCCCTCCGGAAGATCAGCGCCATGGCGAGCCGGGTCGCGCGGAGCTCGGGGTTCTCCTCCTTGAGGATCGGATGCTTGGGGTACAGGGTGTTGAAGCGCTGGGCCAGCCCCAGGGCCTGGCGGGCGATCAATGAAAGCTCCAGCGTCTCGGTCGCCTTCTCGACCGCGTCGCCGATCTGGGCGACCTCCAGGACGAGGTCCCAGAGGTCGTCGCTCCAGTGCTCGTCGGGAAGGGCGGCGATCTCCTCGGGGGTCAAGTCGTCCGGCAACCCGGCCTCGCGGAGCTTCCGGCGGATGTTCTTGATCCGCACGAGCGAGTACTGGAGGTAGGGGCCGGACTCGCCCACGAAGGAGAGGGCCTCCTTGAAGTCGAAGGCGATGATCCGGTTGTTGGTCGCCTTGGCCATGAAGAAGCGCAGGGCGGCCGTGGCGATCTGCCGGGAGAGGACCTCGAGCTCGTCCGCGGGCAGATCGCGATTGCGCTCGAGCACCTCCTCGCGCGCCCCGGCGATGAGCTGATCCAGGAGGTCGTCCGCCTTGACGCCCACGCCCTTGCGGCCCGACATCTCCAGCACCTTCTCCTCGGCGTCCTCTTCGAGGAAGCCCAGGGAGCGGGCGGTGGCAGGGGAGAGGGCCACCATCTCGTAGGCGAAGTGGACGGAGCGGTCGGCCTCCTCCGCGTGGCCCAGGGCCTGGAGCCCGGCGCGCACGATCTTCTGGAGGTAGCTCTGCCGGGTGTCGATCACGTTGTACACCCGGTAGCCGCCGCCGAAGGGCGGATGGTTTTCAACGCCGTCGCGCGTGGTCTCCCAGACCCCTTCCTCGTCCCAGAAGCGGTAGCCGAAGTCCTGGCCCAGGAGGCCGAACTTCCAGAGCTGGTAGGCGATGTCCTTGCCCACGTAGGTCACGGTGCCGTCGGAGCGGATGATCACCTTGTCGGGATCTTCGAGCCCGGCGAACTCCTCGCTCTGGGAGAGCGGCATCACCCAGCAGCCGGCGTTCTTCCCCTCCTTCTCCAGGCGGACGGCGCCGCTCTCCTTCAAGAGCCCGAAGGCCTTCTCGAAGAAGTGGAGGCCCAGGATGTCGCTCTCCCGGGTGAGGAGGTCGTAGGAGACATCGAGCCGCCCCATGGTGGCGAGGTGCCGGGACACGATCCGCCGCGCCACGAGCCGGCCCATGCCGGCGCGGTCGCCCTGACCCGTCTCCATCTGGTGGAGGGTCTCGCGGCGGAGCTTCTGCCGCTCGGGGTCCCCTTCGAGCCAGTGGCCGACCTCGCTGTAGAGGTCCCAGCAGTAGAAGTCGAACGGCTCGGGGATCGCCCGCACTTCGTCCGGCCCCAAGCCGCGGAGGTCGAGGAAACCGACGACGACGTCGGCGAGCTGCACGCCCGTGTCGTCGATGTAGTTCTGGATCTCGACGGGGTAGCCGAGGCTTTTGAGCGACCGGCCGAGGACGTCTCCGAGCACGGCGTTGCGCAGGTGGCCGATGTGGGCCGCCTTGTTGGGGTTGATGTTCGTGTGCTCGATGATGACCTTGCCCGTGCGGTGCCCGGCGGGGAGCAGCGGCGCTTCGAGGACGCGGGCGGCGAACACCCGGCGGTCCAGGAAGAAATTGAGGAAGCCGGCCCCTTCGATCCGGACGTCGCGGACGATGTCCGGCCGTTTCAGGGAGGCGGCGATCTCTTCGGCGATGGCGCGCGGGTTTTTCTTGAGCACCCGGGCGAGCTGCAGGGGCGCGGGGGAGGCCAGGTCCCCCAGCTCTCTTCTGGGGGCGACTTCGAGGACCGGCTCGTGCTGGACGCCGAAGCGCTCTTCGATCGTCCGGGCGAGCTCGGCTGCCAGTTGCTTTTTGATCTCGGTCCACATTGCGGGCAGGAGTCTACACTATTGAGGATAGAGGGCTTGGTATGATCTGCGGGGAGGATTCGATGGCAGAGATGGCCGAAGGCAAGACGAGCGAGAACCGAATCACTCTGACTCTGGACAAGACCCAGCTCGAGCTGTTCGAGGGCGATATCACGGACCTCGAGGTGGATGCGATCGTCAATGCGGCCAACGAGGACCTGCAACTCGGCTCCGGCGTGGCCGGAGCCATCCGTCAGAAGGGGGGACCTTCGATCCAGGAGGAGTGCAACCGGATCGGCCATACCCCGGTGGGCACGGCGGTGATGACCGGGGCCGGTCACCTGAAGGCCAAGCAGGTGATCCACGCGGTCGGTCCCCGGATGGGGGAGGGGGACGAGGACAAGAAGCTCGCCGCAGCGGTCCGCGCCGCCCTCGCTCTTTCCGACCGCCGGGGGATGAAGTCGATCGCTCTGCCGGCGATCTCTACGGGCGTCTTCGGCTTCCCCATGGAGCGGGCCGCCCGGATCCTGCTCACCGAGATCCACCGCTTTCTCCAGGGGGGCACCAAGCTCGAGAAGGTGGTGATCTGCCTCCGGGGTGAGGAGGCGTTCGGCATCTTCAAGAAGGAGCTGCGGCGGGGGTTCCGGTAGAAAACCCCCCTTCCCCATTCAGGCTACGAAGTAGGCGCTCGCCCGGATCTGGAGCCTCGCGCGGGGCTCGAAGCCGCTGCCGACCAGGGCGTAGGCGGAGGAGCTGCCGAGGATGGGCAGCACGATCCAGCCGTCGAAGCTCTCCCCTCCGGCGTAGGGGGGGACGACCGGCTCGATCTCGGCGATCTTTGTCCAGTGGTCCTCGTCCGGATCGAAGGAGGAGCGCAGCTCGACGTAGGCGCGGTCGAGGTCGATCGTCCGCTGTCCCGAAGGGTGCCAGATCGAGAAGACGAAGCGCACCTCGTCGTAGGCGCTGGTCATCAGGAAGGCCTTGCCGGCGACCATGAGCGGGTAGGTGAACGAGCCCGCCGTGTCGGTGGCGAAGATCTCGGGCGTGGGATCGAAGACCACGTGCCGGGGGGGCGTCGGGGTCGAGTTCATGTCCTCTCCTCCTCCTTGGAACCGGCTTCGCCCCGGGCGAGGGCCAGGGCGCGGGCGATCCGCTGCCGGGCCTGTGCTTCGCCGGCGCCCACTCCCAGGAGGGGGGCTCCGAGACCGAAGGCGATCGCTCCGGCCTTGGCGTACGCCGGGATCTCTTCCACCCCGAATCCGCCGGCGGCTTGCATGGGAATGTCCCCCAGCGGGCCGCGAACGACACTGAGATAGGCAGGCCCGCCAACGGGAGGCAACGGAAAGACCTTGATGAGGTCCGCCCCCAGCTCGTGGGCCGCGACGATCTCCGTCGGAGTGAGCGCGCCCATGACGAGGAAGAGCCCGGCCTGCCGGGCCTCCCGCGCCACGTCGGCGTTGACGTTCGGGGTCACCAGGAACTCGGCGCCCGCCGCGATGGCTTCGCGGGCCCGGGCGATGGTGGTCACGGTGCCCAGGCCGAACCAGGGAGGGCCTTCGCCGCCTCGCCGGGCGAGGAGCTCCCGGACGAGGCCCGAGGCGCCGGGCACCGTGAACGTGATCTCGACGAGCTCGATGCCGGAAGCAGCCAGCACCTGGGCCTGATGGGTGGCCTCTTCGAGCGAAGGAGTGCGGACGACGCCGATGATGGGCGCGTTCCTTAGAGAAGAGGCCACGCGCTGATGAATCTGGACCGTGGTCACCATGGCGGGGGAGTCTATCACCGTGCCGTCAAGCCTCCATCCCGTCTCGATCGAACCCCCGGGTGGGAAAGAGTCCCCTTCCGGGTTATCATTGCCGGCAAGCGATGAACCGAGCCCGAAGCGCCCAAGAAACAGTGAAAAGCAGATGGCAGTGCCTGATCAACCCGTAAGAGAGTCGCTGGATCAACTCCTGCGGCGGCTCCGTCCGAGACTCAAGCAGGTCCTCGGGCGGTACCGCGTCCCGGCGCACGACGCCGAGGACCTGGTGCAGGAGGCGTTGATCTCGACCATCCAGAAGTGGGACGTGATCCAGGACCCCGAGGCCTGGCTCCTCGTCACGCTCCGCAACCGCTGCGTCGTCTACTGGCGCAAGCGGCGCAACAGCCTCTACAACTCGGTCGACACGGCGATCCTGGAGCTGCTCTCCGAGCCGGTCACCGCGCCGCAGGAGCGGGCCGAGCTGCTGTGGGACCTGAACAACCTGCTCGAAGAGCTGCCGCCGCGCTGCAGGAAGCTCCTGCGCCTGCGCTACGGCCTGGGCTTCGATTCGGCCGAGGTGGCCGAGAAGATGGGCTACCACCCCTCGAGCGTCCGCAAGGTCGCCCGCCGCTGCATGGCGGCTCTCACGTATCAGATGGTCGCCCGCGGCTTCACCCTGAAGGAGCCCGAAGACATCCCCGACGCGGACGCCTAGGCGTCCCCCTCCCTGCGGTCCTTCCCTCGTTTTTCGAGTGCTCTTTGTGTGCGCCGGCAGATGCCGCGCAGAATCGCCACGTCCCGGCTGTCCGGAGCCGCCCGCGCCGCGAGCCGGCGCAGGTCGCGGAGCACGCCTTCGAAGGAGTCGTCCCGCGCGAAGCCGACGGTTTCGAGCACCTGGGCCGCGTGGCCGAGGAGGCCGTCGAGCTCCGCGGCGGTGGCCGGCGGCTCGGGGGAGGAGACCGGCAGCCGCGGGGCGCCCCGGGCGACGAAGAGCTCGTAGGTGAGGATGAGGACGGCCTGGGCGAGGTTCAACGTGGGCTGGACCGGGGAGCACGGGATGGTGACGATCGCGCCCGCCAGCGCCAGCTCTTCGTTGGTGAGCCCGCCCACCTCGGGGCCGAAGACCAGAGCGGTCGGCGTGTCCGGCGAGCCTTCCCCCAGCCAGGCGGGGAGCTCCCGCGGCTCGAGCACGGGGATGCCCAGCCGCCGGTCGCGGCTGGAGGTGGTCCCCACGACCCGCCGGAACGGGGCCAGGGCCTCGGGCAACGAGCCCACCCGCAGCGCGTTGTCGAGCACGTGCTTCGCGCCCACGGCGAAGGCGGTCGCCACCTTGCCGATCTCGGCCGCGGGCTCGACGAGGATCAGCCGGTCGAGACCCATGTTGGCCAGGGCCCGCGCGGCCGAGCCGACGTTGCCTTCTTCGCGGGGACGGACGAGGACGACGGCGGGAGGCAGGGGAGTGTCGGCGCTCATGGCGGCCTTATATATACTTCCCGGGGATTCTCGAACAGTGGGAGGAGAGCGATGAGCAACCCGCACGCATACCTGGTCTTTACGGGCACCGGCCCGATCCTGGTGCTTTCAACCTATCCGCGGATCACGGACGAGCGACTGGTGAGCAAGCTCCGGTACAAGGGGATCGACAAGTTCATCGCCCACGAGGTGGACCTGGAGGCGGTCAAGGCCCGCTATCCCCACTCCTTCGA
>DATEIO010000885.1:0-4190 GCA_035278895.1 Thermoanaerobaculia bacterium
CGCCTCCGCGGCGCTCGCGCCGACGCCGCTGCCGGCCGGCGCGGCGCGGCCTGCGCTCGCTCCTCTGCCGGCGCCCGGCATGGCGGCGAGGGTTCAGTCGACCCCGCCGGCCCCGCCCACGCCTCCCAAGGCTCCGAAGCCGCCCAAGCCGCCCAAGGAAGGTGGCTACCACTACAGCTGGTCACAGGACGGAGAGGGCTGGGTCCTGATGACCGGGAAAGACAACGTGACCATGAGCGGCTCCTCGGACGACGTCCAAAAAGTGAAGCGGCTGCGGGGGAGCTCAGGCGAACCGATCCTCTGGTTCGAGCGGGACGGCAAGGAGTACGTCGTCCGCGACGCCGCCACGCTCGCAGCGGCCAAGGAGCTCTGGAAGCCCGTGACCGAGCTGGGTGCACGGCAGGCGAAGCTGGGCGCCGAGCAGGCGGCGCTCGGAGGCAAGCAGGCGGAGTTGGGAGGCCGGCAGGCCGAGCTGGGCGCCAAGCAGGCCGCCCTGGGCGCTCAGATGGCCGCCCTCGCGGCTGAGAGGGTGGGCCGGGGAGATGACGACGACGCCGAGCTCGAGCGCAAGGAGCGGGAGCTCTCGCGGAAGATGGACGAGCTCGGCCGCCAGCAGGAGGATCTGGGCCGCCAGCAGGAGCAGTACTCCGAGCCGCAGGAAGAGCTGGGACGCCGGCAGGAAGAGCTCGGCCGCCAGCAGGAAGCCGCGAGCGGAAAGGCCGAGAAGGAGATGAAGGCTCTGATGGACCGGGCGATCCGCAGCGGAGCGGCCGAAGAGGTCCGGTAGGTCCCTACAACAGTCCCGTCCTACAACAAGCCCGCCTCCCGGGCCCGGGCGATCGCCTGGGTCCGGTTGCGGGTCCCCAGCTTCGAATAGATGTTTTCGAGGTGCTTCTTCACCGTGCTCGGCGCGATGAAGAGACGCTTGCCCGCGTCCGCGTTCGAAAGGCCGGTCGCAATCAGGCGGAGCACCTCGACCTCCCGCTCGGACAGCGGCTCGGCCGGCTCGGCCCCCTTCGCGGGCGCCGGGGCCGAAAACACCGACACCGGCAGGTACACGACCTCCGGCTTGCCGAAGGCGTCGAGCAGGCGGCGGGCGTAGTCGGGGGAGACGTGCCCGGGCGCGGCCTCGGCGATCAGCCCCGCCATGGCCGCTCCTTTATCCGCAAAGGTCCGGACGAAGCCCTCGGGCTCGCCCAGGGCGAGAGCGCGCCGGAGCGTCTGAAGGGCCCCCTCGCGGTCTCCCGCGGCGTTCTGCACGAGGGTTTCGAGCGCCAGCATGTCCAGGATCGCGCGCAGGCGTCCGGCCGCCTCGGCCGGTTCGCGCAGCCAGCGCAGGAGATCGAGCGCCTCGTCATGATCCCCCCGGGCGAGGAACAGCCGGGCGAGAGTCAGGTGCGCGAACTCGGGCGGGTAGACCGGCAGGAAGATCCGGGTGTCGAACGGCTGGCGCCAGTCCGGGAGCAGCCCCGCCTCGCGGGCCCAGCGGGTCACCTCTTCCAGGGGAGGCTCCTTCCCTTCCGTCCGCGCCTGAACCAGAAGGAGACGGCTGCGGTAGGCGTAGAGCGCCTGCACCCAGTGGGCGATGCCGGTGCGCCGCATCACCCCCTCGGCCTCGGCCAGGGCCTCGAATGCGCCCGCGAAATCCCCCCGCGCCTGGCGCACCCGCACGAGCACCACCATGCCGTGGAGGACGTTACCCCCCATGCCCCCCCGGCGGCCGAGCTCGACGGCACGGTTGGCGAAGTCGGCGGCGGCGTCCAGGTCCCCCTGCTCGTAATGGATCGCGGCGATTCCCGTGTAGGCCACGCCCCAGGCGGCCAGGAGCGGCCCGCCCCGGGAGGTGATCTCCCTGGCCAGGCGCAGCCCCTCGTGATTGAGATCGAGAGCGTGGCGCAGCCGTCCCTCGTCCACCTCCAGGTCGGCCAGGTGCGCCTGGGCGATGACGAGGACGAGCACGTTGCCCGCTTCGAGAGCCAGGGTCCGCGCCTCCTCCAGGACCTTGCGCGCCGCGGCCGGATCGTTCTCCTCGCGCCAGGCCATCCCCAGGTCCAGCGTCATCAGGCTGCGGAGGAAGAGGTCCTCGCGGGGGACCTGCGCGAGCGTCTCCTGGATCGCGGCCGTCGCCCGGCTGACCTCGCCCCGCATACGGGCGAGAAAGCCGCGGAGCACGAACGCCTGGAGAGCCACCTCGGGGTCCGGCGTGATCTCCAGGGCCCGCTCGGCCTCGGCGACCGCCGCTTCGGCCTCGGCCCATTGCAGGTTCAGCGTGAGCGACCACGCCTGTCCCATGCCGAGCCGGGGCCGGGTACGGAGCTTCTCGGCCGGCAGCCGGCGGACCCAGCGCAGCGGCGCGCCCACGTCCCCGCGCATCAGGCGGGGGAGGGCATTCTCCTCGACGATCGCGACCGCCTGGTCGAACGCCCCGGCCAAGAGAGCGTGCTCCAGAGCGTCCTCGGGAAACCCGTTGGCCGCGTACCACGCGCTCGCCCTCTCGTGGAGCTCCGCCACGCCGGCCCGGCCCGCCTTGCGCTCGAGCTGGTGGCTGAGGAGAGTGCCGAAGAGGTGGTGGTAGCGGTACCAGGTCCGCGTGTCGTCCAACGGGATCAGGAAGAGGTTCGCGGCGTCCAGCTCCTCGAGCACGGCCTGGCCGTCGCTCCGTCCGGTGACGGCGTCCGCCAGGGGACCGGAGAGGCGGGAGAGGATCGAGGTGTGGAGGAGAAAATCCCGCACGCCCTGGTGCTGGCGCGAGAGAACCTCGTCCGTCAGATAGTCGAGCACGAAGCGATGGCTGCCGGTGAACTGCTCGATGAAGCCGCCCACGTCCCGGCGTCCCTGGAGCGACAGCGCCGCCATCTGGAGCCCCACGGCCCACCCTTCGGTGCGCTCCTCGAGCGCCTCGACGTCCTGAGCCGAAAGGCCTAACCCCATGGCCTGGTTGAGGAAATCGGCCGCCTCCTGGGAGGTGAACCGCAGGTCCTTGGCGCGGAGCTCCGTGAGCTGCCCCCGGGCCCGCAGGCGCGACAGGTGGAGCGGCGGGTCGACCCGGGTCGAGAGGACCAGGTGGAGTTGCGGAGGCGTGCGGTCGAGGAGAAGCTGGACCGCCTCCTGGACGCCCGGGCTGTCGAGGACGTGGTAGTCGTCGAGCACCAGGATCAGGTCCCGGGAAAGCCCGTGGATCTCGTTCAGGAGTCCCGTCAGGATCGGCTCCAGAACCTCGGGCTCCGCGCTCCGCGCCTCCCGGAGAGCGGCGAGCGCGTCCTCTCCCAGGCCGGGATGGACGTCCGCCAGGGCCGTGACCGCGTAGCAGAGAAAACGGACCGGATCGCCGTCCCCCTCGTCCAGCGAGACCCAGGCGACCTGGCGCCCGCTCTCGTGGATCCAGTCCGACAGCAGCGTCGACTTCCCGAACCCGGCCGGGGCCGAGATCAGGGTGAGGGCCCCCTGGACTCCCGCCTCCAGCCTGTCGGTCAACCGCGGCCGCGGCACCCGGTTGGGGCGCGGCGCGGGGATGTAGAGCTTGGTGGCGAGGAGCGAATCGAGGGCCGGGGCGGTTCTGGGGCGCTCGGGCATGGGGCTCCGTCGTGCGTCAGCCGGGGAGCATACCAGAGGGCCCGGCCTCTCCAGCGGCAGTTTTGCCGCGATTGCACCGAAGATGAAGTGACCTCCGGCTTGGCGTAGATCCCGCGATGCTGTGGTAAGGTTGTGGGCATTATCGACCTCCAGGTCGGCCAAAGCGCTCGTAAAGGCTTGTTCTTGTACGGTGCAGGATCCTCGCGAGAGATGCCCAAAGGGGGGCGCGACAGCGGGGCAGGCAGACGAAACCGTGTGGACTTCGAGCTCGAAAACCGTGGTTCAGGGTGTATCCGCTTCGATCCCCGTTTCTACCCGTGTCTTCTCCTCCGGCGACCGTCCGCGGTCCGGCGGGGTTCGAGCCCAAGAGAGGGAGCCTCTGAGATGAATCGACTGACTTCCCGTGGAATCCGGACCGCCTTCGCCCTTCTGCTGATGGCGGTCGGCCTCGCGCCCGCCGCCTCCGCCGTCACCTCCGAATTCTCGATCCTGATGAACACGGACGTCAGCCCGGCCTCGGGCTGCGACGTGCCCACGGCGAACGGGATCTTCCAGGGGGTCGAGCAGATCCTCATCACCACGGTGGAGACGACCGGGACGAGCACGGCCAACGTGAC
>DATEIO010000886.1:0-5797 GCA_035278895.1 Thermoanaerobaculia bacterium
GCCTGCTCCACGGCGTCGGCGAGCGCCGCCGCGGTGGGGTGCTCGAACACCGCCCGCACCGGCAGCTCGACCCCGAGCACCGCGCGCAGCCGCGCGGTCAGCTGCGCCGCCAGCAGGGAGTGGCCGCCCAGCGCGAAGAAGTCGTCGGCGATCCCGACCTGCTCGCGCCCCAGAAGCTCCGCCCACAGGCCGACGACCACCTCCTCCTCGGCCGTGCGCGGCCCCTGGTACGCCGCGGCCGGCTCGCCGCCCGGCGGCACGGGGAGCGCGCGGCGGTCCACCTTGCCGTTCGGCGTCCGCGGCAGCGCCTCCAGGAGCACCCAGACCGGGGGGACCATGTAGCGCGGCAACCGGGCCTCGAGCGCGCCCCGCAGCGGCGCGGCCGTAGGGAGCGCGTCCGGCTGCAGCGCGACGTACGCCACCAGCCCGCCACCCCCGGCCGGCTCCTCGCGCAGGACCACCACCGCCTCCCGCACCTCCGGCAGCTCGGCGAGCGCCGCCTCCACCTCTCCCAGCTCGATCCGGTGGCCGCGCACCTTGACCTGCTGGTCGATCCGTCCCAGGAACTCCAGCTCCCCGCCGGGCCGCCAGCGGCAGAGGTCGCCGGTGCGGTAGAGCCGCGCCCCCGCCTCGCCCGTGAGAGTGGCCAGCGGGTCCGGCCGGAAGCGGTCGGCGGTCAGGTCGGGGCGGTGGACGTAGCCGCGAGCCAGCCCTTGACCGCCCAGCCAGAGCTCGGCGGCAACGCCGATCGGCGCCGGCCGCAGATGCGCGTCGAGGACATGGGCCCGGGAACCGGGGAGCGGGCGGCCGATGGCCGGCGCCCCCTCTCCCGGCGGCACCGGGGCCGCGGTGGAATAGGTCGTGTCCTCCGACGGACCGTAGAGGTTGTAGACCGCCTCGACCCCGGGCAGGGCCTGCACCTGCTCGACGAGGTCGCGCCGCAGCGCCTCGCCGGCCAGGTTCACCACCCGCACCGAGCCCGGCACCGCGCCGGTGCGCACCAGGGCTTCCATCGCGGAGGGGACCGTGTTGACGAGCGTCACCTCGCGCGCCGCCGGCAGCGAGGGGAGCGCCAGCGCATCCTCGGCGAGGAGGACCGTGCCCCCCAGGCAGAGCGGCACGAACAGCTCGAAGACCGAGAGGTCGAAAGTGATCGAGGTCGAGGCCAGCACGCCGGCGAGCTCCGCGGCGCCGTAGCGGGCCGCGGCCCAACCGATCCGCGCCGCCGCGCTGCCGTGGCGGATGGCGACCCCCTTGGGGATGCCCGTCGAGCCCGAGGTGTAGATGACGTAGGCCAGATGCTCCGGCCCCACCCCGGAGGCGAGCGGAGCGGTCTCGTCCTCCGCCACCTCCTCCGCATCGCCCGCATCCACGAGCAGCACCGGAATCCCCAGCGCCGGCAGCCGTTCGGCGAGCCGGCCCTGTGCCAGCACCACCCAGGCGCGGCTGTCCTTCAGCGTGGAGGCGACCCGCTGGCGCGGGTGGGCCGGATCGAGCGGCACGTAGGCCCCCCCCGCCTTCAGGATGCCCAGCAGCCCTGCAACCAGCCAGGAGGTGCGCTCCAGGAAGACGCCCACCAGCACCTCCGGCCCCACGCCCAGGGCGCGCAGCCGCCGCGCCAGCACCTCGGCCCGCCGGTCGAGCTCGCGGTAGGTCAACCGCTCCTCGCCCGCCACCAGCGCCGGCGCCTCGGGGGTGCGCGCCACCTGGGCGGCGAACAGCTCGTGAAGGCACCCCTCCCCCACCTCCGCGCCCGTCGCGCTCCACTCCCGTAGCACCTGCTGGGCCTCGGCCACGGAGAGGAGGGGGATCTCGACGAAGGGCTGCCCGGGATCGGCCAGCGCCCCCTCCAGCAGCCGCTCGAAGGAGCCCGCCAGGCGCAGCACCGTCGCGGTCTCGAACAGGTCCGTGCTGTGCTCCAGCCACCCCCGCAGGTCTCCCCCCTCCTCGGTGAGCGACAACGTCAGGTCGAGCTTCGCGGTGCCGTTGTCCACGTCCCGCAGCCGCAGCTCCAGGCCGGGCAGCACCGGGTCGAGCTCGACGTTCTGGAGCGCGATCATGGCCTGGACGAGCGGAGCGTGGCTCAGCGAGCGGCCGACCTCCAGCTCCTCGACCAGCTTCTCGAAGGGGAGCTCGCGGAGGGCAAAGGCGTCCAGCACCACCTGCCGCGCCTGCCGCACCAGCTCGCGGTAGCCCGGCTCGGCGGCAAGGTCGAAGCGCAGCACCAGGGTATTGACGAAGCAGCCGATCAGCGGCTCGATCTCGACCCGGTCGCGGTTGGCGCTCGGGGCGCCGAGGGCGAGGTCGCGTTGGCCGCCGAGCCGCGACAGCAGGGCCGCGAACGCGGCCGCGAGCCCCACGAAGAGCGTGACCCCCTCGCGCTCGCAGAACCCGCGCAGCCCCGCGAGCGCGGTGCCGGAGAGCCCCCAGGGGAGGCGCCTTCCGCGCAGGCTCTGCACCGCGGGGCGGCGATGGTCGGCGGGCAGCTCCAGCGCGGGCAGGCCGGCCAGCCGCGGCCGGGCGGCGGCGAGCAGGCGCTCCAGCTCCACGCCGCGCAGCCACTCCCGCTGCCACCGCGCGTAGTCGCCGTACTGCAGCGGGAGCTCGGGCAGCGGCGAGGGACGGCCCGCCAGGAACGCCTCGTAGAGGGCGGCGATCTCACGCGCCAGCAGCCGCGACGACCAGCCGTCGGAGACGATGTGGTGGAGCGCCAGGACGAGCGTGTGCTCCCCTGCCGCCGCGGTGAGCAGCACGGTGCGCAGCAGCGGCCCGCGCGCCAGGTCGAACGGCCGCGAGGTCTCGCCGAACGCCAGGGCGTCGCGCTCCTGCCGCCGCCGCTCCGGGGGCAGGCCGGCGAGGTCCACCTCGACGAGGGGGACGTCGATCCACTCCCGGACCACCTGCAGGGGCTTGCCCTGGAGCTCGAGGAAGACGGTGCGCAGGATCTCGTGGCGGCGCACGATCTCGGCGAGCGCGGTGCCGAGGACCGCGCGGTCCAGCGCGCCCCGGATCTCGATGGCGCCGGCGATGTTGTAGGCCGCGCCGCCCGGGTTGAGGCGGTCCAGGAACCAGAGCCGCTGCTGCGCGAACGACAGAGGGAAGGCCCCGAACTCTTCGCCCCGCTCCTCGAGGAGCGCTCCCAGGAGCTCGGCCTGCTCGGGGGAGAGGATGGCCGCGGTTTCGATCAGATGCTCGGGGTTCATCATCGACCCTCCGGCCGGTCGCGCTCGGCGAGCCGGCGCCGCACTTCTTCGGGAGACAGGCTGCTGACCTCGCTCAGAAGCTGCCCGAGGTCCCGGCCGCCTCGCCGCCGAGACGCCGCGAGGACGGGCTCCGGCGGGCCGGGCGGCCGGGCGGGGGAGCGCTCCAGGATCTCCGCCAGCGCTTCGATCGTCGGCTGCTCGAACACGGTCCGCACCGGGACCTCCACCCCCACCCCCTGGCGGATGCGGGCGGCGAGCTGCAGGGCGAGCAGCGAGTGGCCGCCGAGCTCGAAGAAGTTGTCGCGCACGCCGACCCGGTCGAGCCGCAGCAGCTCGCCCCAGATCCGCGCCAGCGACGCCTCGAGCAGAGTGCGCGGCGCCACGGCCTCGCGCGCCAGGGGGGCTTCGGGGCGCGGCAGCCGGCCGCGGTCCACCTTGCCATGGGCGGAGAGCGGCAGCTCGTCAAGGCGGACGAAGGCGGCGGGGATCATCGGCTCGGGCAGGGCCTGCCGCAGCCAGAGCCGCAGCCCGGCGTCGGCGAGGCTCTCGGACCCGCGGACGTAGGCGACCAGGCGGCGGTCGCCGGGCGCGTCCTCCCGCAGCAGGACGACGGCCCGGTCGACGCCGGGGTGGAGCTCGAGCCGGGCCTCGATCTCGCCGGGCTCGATGCGCACCCCCCGCACCTTCACCTGGTGGTCGGCGCGCCCCAGGTACTCGAGGCGGCCGCCGGAGCCGCCGGAGCGATATCGGGCGAGGTCCCCGGTCCGGTACATCCGGGCGCCGGGCTCCGCAGCCGCCGGGTCCGGGACGAACCGCGCGGCGGTCAGGCCGGGCCGGTGCAGGTACCCCCGCGCCAGGCCCGCCCCCGCGATGCAGATCTCGCCGGGCACGCCCGGGGGGACCGCCGCCAGCCGGCGGTCGAGCAGCCGGAGCCGCACGTTGGCCAGGGGGCGGCCCAGCGCGGGGCGCTCCGCCTCCGGGCCGACGGCGCAGGCCGTGGCGTCCACCGTGCACTCGGTCGGGCCATAGACGTTGTAGAAAAGGGTCCGCCGGCTCGCTGCCAGCCGGCGCCAGAGCGCCTCGCCGATCGCCTCCCCTCCCACCAGCACGACCGCGGGGGAGCTCCACTCCTCCTCCAGGTAGCCGCCGGCCAGCAGCAGCTCGAGCTGCGCGGGGGTGCAGTCGAGGACGTCCAGGGGGTGCTCCCGCAGGTGGGCGACGAAGGCCTCCCCGTCGCGGCGCACCTCCTCGGGAAGGACGTTGAGCGTATGGCCGTAGAGGAGCTGGACGATCTGCTTGACCGAGGCGTCGAAGGCCAGCGAGGCGTTGACGCCCACGCGCAACGGTGCCGGCCTCCCGGCGTACACCGCCCGGTGGAGGGCGTGCGCCAGGTTGACCACCGAGCGGTGCTCGATCAGCGTCCCCTTCGGCTGGCCGGTCGAACCGGACGTGTAGATCACATAGGCGGCGTTCTCCGGCCCGGCGGCGGGCGCGTGCGCCTCCCCCTCCCACTCCGGGAGCCGGTCGAGCAGGACGACCCGCGCGCCTCCATCCGGCAGGCGCGGGAGGAGCCGCTCCTGGGTCAGCAGCACCGGCGCCCGCGAGTCCTCCAGCAGGAAGGCGAGGCGCTCCCGCGGGTATTCGGGGTCCAGGGGGAGGTAGGCGCCGCCCGCCTCGAGCACGCCCAGGATCCCCACGATCCCGTCCACCGAGCGCTCGGCGCAGAGGCCGACCAGGACCTCCGGCCCGACCCCGAGCCCGCGGAGCGTCCGGGCGAGACCGCCGGCGCGCCGCTGGAGCTCGGCATAGGTGAGCCGCTCGTCACGGCAGACCACCGCCGGCCGGTCCGGCGTCCGCCGGGCCTGCTCCGCGAAGAGCTCGTGCACCGTCCAGTCCCGGGGGAGCTCGACGGGCGGCGAGCTCCACTCCCCGGCGAGCTGATCGGCCTCGGCCGCAGTGAGGAGCGGCAGCTCGGAAATCCGCGTTCCGGGATCGGCCGCGATCCCTTCCAGCAGGCGAAGGTAGTGCCCGCCCAGGCGGTCGATGGTGGCCGCGTCGAAAAGGTCGCGGCGGTAGACCAGGGCGCAATGCAGCCGCTCCCCCTCCTCGCGCAGCAGCGCGGTGAGGTCGAACTTGGCCGCCCCGTTATCCACCTCCAGGGGCTCGGCGCGCAGGCCGGGGAATCCGGGTGCCGCCTCGTCCGCGGCGACGAAGGAGGCGAGCATCACCTGGAACAGCGGGGTGCGGTCGAGCGCGCGCTCCGGCTGCAGCTCCTCGACCAGCCGCTCGAAGGGGAGGTCCTGATGCGCGTGCGCGCCGAGCACCACCTCCCGCAGGCGATGCAGCAGATCGCCCGCAGAGGGGTCCCCCGCCAGGCTGGCGCGCAGCACCAGGGTGTTGACCAGCAGACCCACCATGCCCTCGGTTTCCAGCCGGCTCCGGGTCGCCACGGGCGCGCCGAGGGCGAAGTCCTCCTGGCCGCTGTAGCGGGCGAGCAGCGCGGAGAAGCCGCCGAGGAGCGCCATGAACGGCGTCACCCCCAGCGCGCGGCTCGCCGCCCGCAGGCGCCCGGCGAGCTCCGCAGGGATCTCCAG
>DATEIO010000887.1:0-2772 GCA_035278895.1 Thermoanaerobaculia bacterium
TGTCGTGGAACCCCTCGAACCACCCCGAGAGGTCGCCGTGCTCCGTGTGGCCGAAGAGGAGCTTCTGCGCCTGCACGCTCCCCGAGGAGAACACCCGCAGGCGAAGACCCGCTCCGGTCCAGGCTTCAAGCGCCCCGGGCACGTCCGGAAACAGATGGCTCCGGATCTCGCCCGAGCGGTACCCCTCCTCCCAGATCAGCCCCTGGAGAGCCTTCAAGCCCGTCGATTTGCGGTCGAGCGCCATCAACTGCCGGGCATAGGCCACGCCGTCGCCGAAATCCCCGAGATTTTCCTCCTGGTGCTCCTGGCGCAGCCGGGCGATGGCGTCGCGGAGCGAAGGTGTCGGGTCCGGCCGGCGGAGCCAAGCTTCGAGCCGCGCCTCGGCATAGGGGAAGAGAACGTCGTAGACGAAGGAGATCGAGGTCGTCGTGCCTTCGATGTCGGTCAGGATGGCCCCGATCCCCTCCGGGAGCGGCACCGGCTAGAGCCCCCGCGGGGCCGGGAAGTAGCTCGGGCCGAAGCAGAGCGGCTGGAACTTCTCCTCCTCGCGCGTCTCCGTGTACTGCGGGGTCCAGCCCGAGGGGTCCTGGAACAGCCGGATCGCCCGGATCGTCTTGTCCGCGCAGAGGTCGAACCAGTGGTGCGTCCCGCGGGGCACCCGGATCATGTCTCCCTTGACCACCTCCAGGCTGAAGATCTTCCCCTCGGGAGGATGGATGTGGAACAGCCCCCGGCCGTGGACGATGAAGCGGACCTCGTCCTCGTCGTGCCAGTGCTCCTTGTTGAACCGGTTGAGCATGGTGTCCAGGCCCGGCGTCTCGGGCTTCACGTTGATCACGTCCGCCGTGACGTAGCCCCCCTCCGCCATCAGCCGCTCGATGTGCTCCTTGTAGGCGTCGAGGATCTCCTGGTCCGACGCGTTCTCGGCCAGCTCGTCCGTGCCCTCGTACCGGCCGTACCAGATGCCGGCACCGGCCAGGATCTGCGAGATCTCGGTGGGATCGTCCACCACCCGGCCCTCTTCGCGCAAAGTCAGTGTTGCCATGTCGTCGCCTCCTTCAGCTCCATCCCATTCTGACAGTGTTTCCGCCCCCTCGAAAGGGGACGGGGAGCTGCTAGAGTCGGGCCTGCCATGAGCGACCCCAGAGACGTCCTGATCGAGGCGTCCCGCCTCTTCTATAGCCGCGGCTGGATGATGGGCACGGCCGGCAACCTCTCCCTGCGCCTCGAAGACGGCACCTTCTGGATCACGGCCTCCGGCAAGCTCAAAGGCCGGCTCGGCAAGGAGGACTTCCTCCGCATGGCCCCCGGAGGCGAGGTGCTGGAGCGCGAAAGGCCCGGCGACCGCCCCTCGGCCGAGACCAGCCTGCACGACGCCATCTACGCCCTCTTCCCCGAGGCGCGCGCCTGCTACCACGTCCACTCCATCCCCGGAAACGTGGCCGCCCGACTGACCGCCGGAGACACTCTGCCGCTCCCGCCGCTCGAAATGATCAAAGGCCTGGGGATCTGGGATGAAAACCCGCAAGTCACTCTCGCCGTCTTCCCCAACCACGCCCACGTTCCCCGGATCGCCGAAGAGATGGCCGCCCGCTTCCGGCAGTCTCCCCCTCAGGTCCCCGGCTTCCTCATCCGCGACCACGGGCTCACCACCTGGGGCAACACCCCCGACGCCGCGCTGAATCACGTGGAGCTGTTTGAATACATCTTCGGCTACATCGCCGCCGCCCCCCCGTCCCTGATACCCTGAAGCCCGAGGAGGAGACGATGGACGCCGAAGACATCCTGGGATCGCTGATTCGCGGCGCGCTGGGCGGCCGGCGCAAGAAAAGACACGGAGCGCTCCGGGCCCTGACCGGGCGCGGCTCGCTCATCAACTCGAGAACGCTTCTCGCGGCGGCCGGCGTGGCCTGGGGGCTCTACGAGTCGGCCCAGCGCAAGAACGCGATGCAGGAAGGTGGGCAGGGGTTCTCCTCCCCGGCGTCGACGCCGCCCCCTCCGCCGCCGGGTGTCGACGTGCCCCCGCTTCCGCTCTCTTCCTCGGCTCCGGCTTCTTCCCCCGAAGCCCCCGCGGATCTGCTCCGCCTCATCCGCCTCACCATCTCCGCGGCCCGGGCAGACGGCACTCTCACCCCGGAAGAGGAGGCCGCCATCCTCGAGCACGCGCGGGACGTGGGCCTCGAAGCCGTGGCCCGCGCGGAGATCACCGCCCCTTGGCCACTCGCCCAGATCCTCGCCGGCTTCGACCCCGCCGCAGCCCGAGACCTCTACACCCTGGCCTTCACCATCGTGCGGGCGGACGAGGGGGTCTCCGGCGCCGAGCGCATCTACCTGGCGCAGCTCGCCCACCAGCTCGGCCTCGACCCCACCGAGGCCGCGAAGCTCGAAAACGAGGCCGCCTCCCAGATCGACGAGGCGGCCACGGGCGCGTAGGAGAGGAGATCCGGATGGCGAACGGCGAGCAATGGTACATGGTGATCGGCGGGCACCAGGTAGGGCCCGTCTCGGCCGACGAGATCGCGGCCAACCTGAAGAACGGCAGCATCGACGCCGGCACCCTCGTCTACACCCAGGGCATGGAAAACTGGGCGCCCCTTTCGAGCGTGCCCCGGTTCGCAGCCGGAGGCGGCGCCGCGCCCGTCGTCCCCGCGGTGCCCGGCAAGGTCGCCCACGAGATCGACTTCCAGATCTTCGGCACCGAGATGCAGTTCGTGGAGGTCGAGCTCGACCCGGGCGAGAGCGCCATCGCCGAGGCCGGCGTCCTCATGTACA
>DATEIO010000888.1:0-4828 GCA_035278895.1 Thermoanaerobaculia bacterium
TTCCAGAGCGCCGCGGTGCGCTGCTGGATCGCCCCCCGACTACAGCAGCGAAAGGGTTTTCTGCACGAACCAGAAAACAGCCATCGTGCCGATGCCGTAGGCGGGTACGGCTTTGGCCAATCGCGGCCAGGCCACGGGGACCCTGCGGAGCGCCGCGGTGGCGAGGAGCACGGCGCTGACGAAGGCGAGCTGGCCCAGCTCGATCCCGACGTTGAAGGAGAAGAGCGCCAGCGGGATCTCCGCCGTGGGCAGGCCGACCTCGGCCAGGGCTCCGGCGAAGCCGAGGCCGTGCAGCAGGCCGAAGCCGGCGGCGACTGCCCAGGGGGCTTTTTGCGTCAGCGTCTTCTTGCCCTGGCGCGAGTTGGTGAGCTCGACCGCGAGGAAGTAGATGCTGAGCGCGATGGCGGCCTCGATCGGGGCTTGCGGCACGTGCACTGCTCCCAGCGAAGCCAGGGCGAGCGTGATGCTGTGGCCGGCGGTGAAGGCCGTGATCGTCCACGCGAGCGATCTTCCCCAGCCGATGAGAAGCACGAGGGCCAGCACAAAGAGAAGGTGATCCCAGCCGAGCAGGATGTGCTCGACTCCCAGCGCGGCGTAGTCCTTCACCACTCCGGCACGGCTGCTGTCGGCGTCGATCTGGAAGCTGGGCGTTTCGGCCTTGAGCACGTGCCGGATGCGGCGGCCGTCGCGCAGGCCGATGCGCAGGAGCACGTCGGCCTGGCTGCCCGCGATACCCTCGACTCCCACCGACTTGCCCGCCAGGCCTCCCGGACAACGCATCTTCCAACTGGCGCGGAGGCCGGTGCCCTCCTTCTGCACGACCGGATCGCCGACGCCTTCACATTCGACCGGCAACACCGGACGCAACTGGCTGCCCTGCACCCGAACCGCCGGCTGCTTCCACTTGACGGCGAACTCCTCAGCCGAAAGCTCTTCGATCTCGAGCAGAGCGGGCGCGAACTGGTGAGCCCACGCCGGAGCGGCGGCGAGGAGGGCGAGGACCACGAGGAGAAACCGCTCGAGTAGAGATCGTCCCGTCATGACGTTTGTCCCGGCACGACGATGTCGAATTCGGCGCGCAACTCGCGCAGCCGCAGGCGGAGCCAATCGTCGGCCAATTTCTGGAGCAGCGCCTGCTCGACCTGACCGTATACGGCCGCGAGCGGCAGAACGCGGGGCTCCTCGTATTCGTGGACCCAGACCAGATGGTGCCCGTAGTCCGAAGGGATCGGCTCCGACCAGCTTCCCGGCTTGAGCGTCATGACCGCGGCGGCGAAGTCGCTGCCGAGCTCCGACTGGAGGCTCTGCTCGGTCTGCAGTGGGAGATGCACCGGCGCCGGCGTTTCATCGGCCAGCGCCAGCGCGGCCCCGAAGTCGAGCTTCTCTGCGCGGATCCGCGCGAGCAGCCGGCGGGCTCTCCCTTCCGAGTCCGTTGGACGAAACCGTTGACCGCCACCTGCGAGATGCGGATGCGCGCCGGCCGGGTGAGCTCCGCGGCATGAGCGTTGTAGAACTGCTCGACGATATCCGGCTTCGGTTTCTGCAGCAGCACGACGCCGCGGATCAGCCGCTTGGCGCTGTCGACGAGGATGCGCCGCACCACCAGGTCCCCCTCGTGCAGGCCGAGCTCCATGGCCGCGTGGGCCTTGCCGGACGGGGTCGCTTCGTGCGGATTGGCCTCGACGAATTCGGCGATCTGCGCCAGGCGCGCCTGGGCCGCGGAATTCTCGTGCATGCCCAGGGCAAGCGCATATTGGTACAGGACCTCGTCGTCGACCTGCATGTCGACCATCTGTTGCCACTCAGGCCCCGTCGGCGGACGGCCGGTGTCCATGACGAAATCCTGCCGCATCGCCTCCAGACGATGGGCAGGGATTTCGATGCGCTTCTTGTGCGACAGGCCTCCGCCCACGAGCTCGGTGAGCCCGAAGAGCAGAGCCCCGAGGGCCAGCATGTGCAGGGCCGGAGCCTTCCACCACTTCTTCATTTCTTCGCGACGCTGTTGTTGGCGGCCGGTTCATACCAGATCGGCGAGGTCCTGGTGATGAAGTCGCAGCGGCGGGCCTTGCCGTCCGTGACGTTCTTGCCTTGGGTGCAGTCCTCCTCGAGCTGTGATCTCGAAAGCAGGCTTCGGAGGGCTCGGCTTGACAGGCGGCCTGGCGCCATGGGCCAAGCTCAATGCGGTCAAGACCAGAACACCGGTTGCGGCCAGACGAGAGACAACGCCTACAGCCTTTGAGGACTGCATAGGGTTCCCCCTTCGTGCCAGACAGGTCGATCAAAGAATTTGGCGGGGATGAGACCAGGAGGCGGGGGCGAAGTCGAGGGGGGGGGATTCAGTCTGTCGGATTCCTCCAAAAGCTCAAACGCCTGACATGATTCAGGACGTACAAGGTCAAGAAGGAGGCAGACATCAACCTCCAGATCGCTTCGGCAGGGGGCTCGGGCTTCTGGTACAAAAAGATACGGGCATAGGCGAGCAGGAAGCTGTAGCCCAGCCCTGCCACCAGAACCGACTCAACCAGCCAGGCATGGCGCTTCAATAAAGCGGTCAGTACCGATCCAACACACAGATAGGAGAGGCCTCGAACCAAGCCGACCAGAGAAACCCAAGCCACCTCGCGCCCTTGTGCCAGAGCCGTATAATTCATGAACGCGTCGAGAAATCCGAAGAACATGAAGTAGAGCCGGATCGTCCCAGTGGTTTCCATTTCCATGGCTAGTGCTCCCTGTGGAATGACGGGTTGGACATCGCAGCCTCAGCTCTCGGGGCTGAACTCCAGCCCGTCACCGACTGCATCCAGGCACAGAAGCTTCGGCGTGCGTATCGTTTTCCAGGAGACCTCCTCCTTGTCGGTTCCGAGGTTGCCTTTAGCAGTCTTCATCTTCCTGGTCAGGTAGTTGATGCTGACAGTCGACATCTCCCCGGTATTTCTCTTGGCTTCCATGGAGTCGTAGCCGATCAATTTGAAACATCCGTCCTGGTATCTGAAAGTGAATTTGGTCTGCGAGGTGTACCAGGAGCCGGCGCTCATGAACGAGGTTAACGATACCTGCAAAGTTCCCTTGACGATTGCGACGCCTTCGAGAGGGTCATCCATCACCGGGATGGTGTGCCTTGGGATCAGGGTGTGGTTGCTCAAAGCCAAGGAGTACTTGCTCGCTGCCTTGTCAGCGAATGCAACGACGAGCATCCGGGGATTCGTATCCAGCTGGTCCGGCCCCAGCCCGTCATTTTCCATGACGTTCTTCGGATCGGTCATGTGCAGCAACAGCATCAGATCGGGAACGCCATCGCCATTGAGGTCCCCGCGGCCTTCCTTCTCCACAACCCACCTCTTGGGCACGAAGCCGGCTTTCGCTGGAGCCTGAGCAGGAATGGTGGGGAATGCGACCGGCGGAACGGAGTCTTCAGAGCTCGCGCGAACCGCTGTTGGTAAAAGCAGAAAGGCCAGGAACAAAACGACAAGACGATTCATCGAAAACCTCCAGGGGCTCAACCTTGCGCTGATCTTCAATTTTCGGGACTCGCCTCGGCAGCGGCATAGAGGTTGGCGACCGTGTACAGCCGCCGCTCGTCCGCCGGACCGGGTCTGAATACGGGAACCAGGATGCGCCGATACTCCGATCCTTCGAAGTGATCCAGGGCGGGCCAGGCGGTCGCCAACATCGGGGAAGTCAACACCTTGACGGCAACGGAGGGGCCCCCGGCACGAGGGAGGAACGCTGGATAGCCGAGCGTCGCCCCCCATCCCACCGGAAACAGATCTCCCTCGATCAAGCCTTCGGTCCACTCGCCACCCAGGGGCGCGACAACATGATGATTGGGCTGCCCCGGAGCGAGGGTGCCGTAGACCGCCAAGGTGTGGCGGGTCCCGAAGAGGGCCTCGAGTTGCCGTTCGGCGTCGGCCGCGCTTGGGTCTTCCGCCCGCTCCGCTCCGCCGCTCCAGCGCGCCGCATTGGCTGCGGCCACCAGGCGACTCACTTCGGATAGCGATAAATCCACCATGGTGTCAGCAGTCTATCGCGTTCCCCACCCCTCTTATACACATCTTCGGCGCCGCGAATCCGGTAAATTCGGGCGAAACCTCCTTTAGCAAGATCCCCAATGTAGAGACGCCCCGTGGGGCGTCTCCGGGGCGGCGCAATCCCCCGAAAACAATGACGTGCCGCGGAGGTCTCTCGTCCCTCCAGTCCGTTCTCTCCGATCCGGAGACGCCCCACGGGGCGTCTCTACATTGGGAGGCGCTCGGATCTACTGCGACTTATATATAAGAGGTGGACTTGCCCCATAGACGTTATTTCCGGCATGCGGCGCATCTGCGCCCCCGGATCGGTTAGAATCCCTCCTCAAGCTTATGGCCAGACCTTTGGACCGGCGCGTGGTTTCGTCTCCACGCCTGTGCGCAAAGATTTTCTTTACGATCTTCCGGATCGCTTGGGCCGGTCTGCTTTTCGGGACCGTTCCCGCGTCGGCGCTCGATCCTTCGCGGGCGCTCACCCAGTACCGGCTCGATCGCTGGACGCCGCGCAACGGCCTGCCCGTGACGAGCGTGCTCTGCGTTCTTGAGGACCGTGCCGGGTATCTCTGGGTCGGGACCCAGGAGGGCCTCGCCCGCTTCGACGGCTTCCGGTTCCGCACGTTCAAGGTCGAGGACACTCCGGCTCTCGCCAGCAATTACATCTCGGCGCTCTTCGAGGACCGGAAGGGCCGGATCTGGGCCGGCACCGACGCCGGGGACCTCTCCTGGTTCGACGGGAGCGCATTCACGGCGATTCCTCGCGAGAGCACCCTGCGCGGAGAGGTCGCGGGCTTTGCCGAGAGCCC
>DATEIO010000889.1:0-3459 GCA_035278895.1 Thermoanaerobaculia bacterium
GGGTTCGCGGCGCTGTTCAGATAAGGAGCGGGCGTGAAAAAAGCCATCATCGGGACCGTGATCGTTCTGGCGATCGCGGTCATCGTCTTCGCCAGCGTCAAGGCGAGCAACCGGGAGAAGGGCGCCCGGGTCTACGCCGAGGAGGTCGAGAGCCGCACCATCTCGCAGATCGTCAAGGCGAGCGGCAGCCTGGAGCCCCGGATCCAGGTCAACATCTCCGCCCACGTGATCGGCAAGATCGAGAAGCTGTTCGTGCAGGAGGGCCAGTGGATCGAGCGCGGCCAGCCCTTCCTCCAGCTCGAGCAGGCGGGGTTCATCGCCCAGCGCGACCAGTGGTCGGCCCAGCTCCGGAGCGCCCAGACCGCCGTGCGGCAGTCCGAGGTCTCGCTGGCGGACGCCCGCCACAAGCTGGAGCGGGCCCGGCAGCTCCACAAGGACGGGATCTTCTCCAAAGAGCAGCTCGAGGCGGCCGAGCTCGCCGCCACCTCGGCCGAGCTCCGGCTCCAGGAGTCCCGCGAAACCGTGCAGCAGATGCGGGCCAACCTCGAAAAGGCGCAGGACGACCTGACCAAGACGACCATCTACTCCCCCCTGACCGGCCGCATCATCGCGTTGAACGCCAAGGAGGGCGAGGTCGTGGTCTCGGGGACTATGAACAACCCGGCCTCGGTCATCGGCGAGATCGCCGACATGTCCGAGATCCTGGCCAACGTGGACGTCGACGAGACCGAGATCGTCAACGTCAAGCTCGGCCAGGAGGCCGTGCTCCGGGTCGACGCCCTCCCCGGCAAGGAGTACAAGGGGAGGGTGGTCGAGATCGGCAGCTCCGGCTTCAACCGCCCGGCCCAGCCCGAGGTGACCTTCTTCAAGGTCAAGGTCCTCCTGGACAACCCGGACGAGGACCTGCGCGCCGACATGTCCGTCCGCGCCGAGATCCACACCGCCTCCCGCGAGAACGCCCTGGTGGTGCCCATCCAGGCCGTGGTCGAGCGCGAGCCGGTGGAGGAGGAGGGCGCCTCCGGGGAACAAGAAGAGGTCCAGGCCGTGTTCGTGATCGAGAAGGGCAAGGCCGTCCAGCGCAAGGTCGAGACCGGGCTCTCGGACGAGACCCACATCGAGGTCACCTCCGGGGTGAAGTCCGGCGAGCAGGTGGTGACCGGCCCCTACCGGACCCTCAGGGACCTGCGCAACGGACAGGCCGTGGCGGTGAGTAAGACCTCCGAGTCGGAAGACCGCAAGGCCGACAAGGACGAACCGAAGGACGAGGGGGGACGTTGATGGCGCTGATCGAGCTCAGCCAGATCTACAAGGTCTACGACATGGGAGCCGAGAAGGTCCACGCTCTGAACGGCGTGGACCTTAAGATCGAGCGCGGCGAGTACGTGGCCATCATGGGATCGTCCGGCAGCGGCAAGTCGACCCTGATGAACCTCCTGGGCTGCCTCGACACGCCGACCTCCGGGAGCTACATCCTGAACAACACGGCCGTCCAGGAGCTGGACGACCAGCAGCTCGCCGAGATCCGCAACAAGGAGATCGGCTTCGTCTTCCAGACCTTCAACCTGCTCCCGCGGACCGACGCCCTTCACAACGTCGAGCTGCCGCTCATCTACGCGGGCTTGGCCCGGAGCGAGCGGCGCGACCGCGCCAAAAGGGCCCTGGAGCGCGTGGGGCTGGGCAGCCGCATGACCCACCAGCCCAACGAGCTCTCCGGCGGCCAGCGCCAGCGCGTGGCCATCGCCCGGGCGCTCGTCAACGACCCGTCGATCCTCCTGGCCGACGAGCCCACCGGCAACCTCGACTCCGCCACCTCGATCGAGATCATGAACCTGTTCGACGAGCTCCATCAGGCGGGCAACACCGTCGTCCTCGTCACCCACGAAGCGGACATCGCCGCGCACGCCTGGCGCCAGGTGCTCTTGCGCGACGGCAAGGTCCTCTCCGACCAGCCCACGGAGCGCGCCACCGCCCTGGCCGCGCCCGCCGGCTAGAAAGCGGGAAACCGCCTTGGTCTTCCTCGAAAACTTCCGTATCGCGCTCTCGGCGCTCCGCGCCAACAAGATGCGCTCGATCCTCACCACGCTGGGCATCATCATCGGCGTGGCCGCCGTGATCGCCGTGGTCGCCATCGTCCAGGGGCTGCAGTTCATGATCACCGAGCAGCTCCAGGGCGTGGGCGCCACCTTCATGCTCATCCAGGCGGATGCCCAGCGCGACATGCCCGGGATGGTCGCGCGCCAGGTCAAGCTCACCTGGGAGGACGGCCAGGCCATCGAGGACCGCGTCCCCGGCGTCAAGATGGTCACCCCCTCCATCTTCGGCCGGGCCAGCCTCAAATACCGCGACCGGAAGCACACGCCCTTCGCCGTCATCGGCGTCAACGAGAACTGGCAGGACGTCACCAACCAGACCGTGGACCAGGGGCGCTTCTTCTCCGGCGTCGACCTCGCGAACCGGCACAAGGTCGTGGTGATCGGCCCCGACATCATCGACGAGCTGGGTCTCGGGCCGCAGCCCATCGGCAAGGAGATCTACCTCGACGCCTACCCGGCCACGGTGATCGGCGTCATGGAGAAGAAGGGGCAGAGCCTGGGGATGGACGTGGACGACATCATCTTCGTCCCCTTCGACTCGGCCCTCGCCCTCTTCGGCCGGGACGCCGGCGACCGGGTGCAGCTCCGCCTCCAGGCCGACAGCCCCGAGGTCGTCGAGCAGGTCAAGGACGGCATCACCCGCCTCCTGCGCCAGCGCCACAACCTACCCAAGGACCAGCCGGACGACTTCGACATCCAGACCCAGGACGAGATCCTGGACACCGTCAACAACATCCTGGGCGGCGTCACCGCCGTGGTCGGCGGCGTCGTGGGCATCGCCCTCCTGGTCGGCGGCATCGGCATCATGAACATCATGCTCGTGTCGGTCACCGAAAGGACCCGCGAGATCGGGGTGCGGAAGGCCGTGGGCGCCCGCCGGCAGGACGTGCTCATCCAGTTCCTGATCGAGGCCGTCACCCTCTCTCTCGTGGGAGGCGCGATCGGCCTCGCCCTCGGCTACGGCCTGGGAGTGGTCGCCGCCAAGGCCATCCCCGACTTCCCCCCCGCCCACGTCCCCCTGTGGGCGGTCGCCCTCGCCTTCGGCTTCTCGGCCGTGGTGGGCATCTTCTTCGGCATCTACCCCGCGGCCAAGGCCTCGCGCCTCGACCCCATCGAGGCCCTGCGCTATGAGTAAGCTGGGAGAGGCCCTTCAGGCGCTCTGGAAAAAGCTCCGCCCCAAGACCCCCTGCCGCCGCTGCCGGGGGACCGGCGCCTGGCAGGGGCTCGACTGCCCGGACTGCGAAGGGAGCGGCCGGGAGTAGAGAGAAGTGGTGCCGGAGGTGGGAGTCGAACCCACACGCCCGCAAGGGGCGGCGGATTTTGAGTCCGCTGCGTCTGCCATTCCGCCACTCCGGCTTGAAACCTG
>DATEIO010000890.1:0-15005 GCA_035278895.1 Thermoanaerobaculia bacterium
GGGAGGAGCACGTCCGGCGCGACCGGGTGGGCCGGGAGGCCGGAAAGCCCCAGGCGGGCGAGGCCGGCCGCAGCGAGGATCACCCCGCCCGCGTGGCTCTCCCGCCACTTGCGCAGGCGGGTGTCCACGTTGCCCCGGATCGGCTCCACGCGGAGGTCCGGCCGGCGCATGAGGATCTGCGCCCGGCGGCGGAGAGCTCCGGTCAAAACGATCGCTCCCTCCGGAAGGCCGTCGAGGTCCGCCGCCTGGTCCGAGACCAGCACGTCCCGCGGATCGGCCCGCTCAGGGTGGGCGGCCACCACGAGCCCCGGGGGGAGCGCCACGGGCAGGTCCTTCATGCTGTGCACGGCCAGGTCGAGAGAGCCGTCGAGCAGGCCGCTTTCGAGCTCCATGGTGAAGAGCCCCTTGCCGCCGACTTCTGCCAGGTCGCCCGGCACCACGTCGCCCGTGGTCGTCATGGGGACCAGATCCACGATGAGGCCGGGGTGCCGAGCTTCGAGGGCGCGGGCCATCATTCCGGATTGCGCCATCGCCAGCGCGCTGCGGCGGGTGCCCAGGCGGAGGCGGAGGCCGGTGTCAGGATTCGTTGTCGTCATCCAGGTGGAACAGCTCGCGAACGAGATCGAGCCGCGGCAGGTCCTGGACGCCGTCCTGGGAGCGCAGCCGCTTGCTCGGGTGATGGAGGATCTTGCGGACCAGCGAGCGGGTCAGCCTCTCGAGGTCGGCGTGCGTCTCGGCGGGGAAGTGGGGGAGGGCCTCCGCGAGCTCCTGCTGGCGGATCTTCTCCGCCTGCTTCTGAAGCCGCGCGATGAGCGGCTCGGCTTCGAGCCCCCGGAACCATCCCCGGAAGTGGGAGAGCTCCTGCTCCAGGATCTCCTCGACCCTGGGGACCTCCTCCTTGCGCTTCTTCAAGTTGCGCTGGATCAGGTGGTCGAGCGAGTCGATCGTGTGGAGGAAGAGGTTGCCGATCTTGCCGGCCGAAGGCTCGACGTTTCTCGGCACGCCCAGGTCCACCACCAGGAGCGGATCGGCCGGCCGGTAGCTCATGGCTTCCTTGAGCTGCTTTTTCGTCAGCACCGGCTCGTCGGCGCCCGTCGAGGCGATCACCAACTCGGCCGTGCGCACGGCGGTCAGCCGCTCCTCGAAGGGGATGAGGATCGCCTCCGGGAACTCCTCCTTGAACTGCCGGGCGCGCTCCGCCGAGCGGTTCGCCACCTTGAGCTCTTTGGCGCCGCGCTCGACGAGCGGCCGGGCCACCGAACGGGCGATCTCGCCCGCGCCGATGAGGACCACGCGGCAGTGCTCCAGGCCCTTGAAGATGTTCCGCGCCAGCTCGACCGTGGCATAGCCGAGCGAGACCGCGCCTTCGGACAGAGCGGTCTCCTGGCGGGCGCGCTTGCCCGCCGAGGCCGCGGTGCGCAGGAGGCGGCGGAGCACCGGCCCGGCCGCGCCCACGGCCTCCGCCAGCGTAGTTGCCTGCTTGACCTGTCCCAGGATCTCCGGCTCGCCCAGCACCATGGACTCGAGCCCGCTCGCGACCGCGAGCAGGTGGTGGGCCGCCTCGCCGTTCCTCTTCACGTAGAGCCGCCCCGGCCGCTCCATCTCCGGCACCCGGGAGAGGAAAACCGTCTCCAGGGCCGCGCGGTAGGCCTCGTCCTCCTCCCGCGGCTGGAGGTAGACCTCCGTCCGGTTGCAGGTGGAGAGCACGAACGCCTCGCCGATCCCTGGAGAGGCCAGCAGGTGGACGAGGACCTTCTCCGCGTCGTCCTTGCCGACCGACACCCGCTCGCGCAGCTCGATCGGGGAGCAGCGGAAATCCGTCCCGATCAGAAGGAGCGGAGGCTCGATCCGAGGGGGAGCGGCGGCGGGGTGGAGGTGCGGCTCGGTCATCTTCCGCCTACAGGAAGCCGTGGAAATCCGTGAAGAAGAAATTCACCGCCACGAGAGAGAAGAGGATCGCGCACAGGCCGGCGAGGCTCGCGAGAGCCGTCTGCCGCCCCTGCCACCGGCGCAGCCGCCGCAGGACGAGCGCTGCAGCGTAGAGCACCCAGGTGGCGAGCGTCACCAGGATCTTGGGATCGTGCAGCCACTGGTCGTGGTAGAGCCGCTCGGCCCAGAAGGCGCCGGTTGCGACCGCGCCGGTCAACGTGACGAACCCCACCGAGAGGGCGCCGATCATCATCCGTTCCAGGGTTTCGAGCGGCGGGAGCTTGCCGTAGAAGGTCGAGAAGCGCCCGGCCTTGAGCTCCCGGTAGAGCTGGAGGAAGAGAAAGGCGTACCCGGCGGCCACCACGAACGCGGCGTACCCCAGAAGGGCGAGCGACACGTGGAGGGCGAAGAACGGGTTGTGGAAGATCTCCCGGTCCGGCGGGTTGGGCCGCATCAGCACCGACGAGAGGAGCTGGAAGAAGAAGACCATCGACAGGATCCAGAACCCCGTCGAACGCTCCCGCCCATGCCACTCGACGAACACGTAGACCACGGCCACGGCGAACGCCACGATGGACAGGGCGTGCGACACCGTGGAGGCCGGGAACTGGCGGTAGCGCAGGGTGAGGACGACCAGATCGGCCAGGTGGAAGAGCACCGTTCCCCGCAGCGCCGGGGTCGCAATCCGGCTCGCGACCGGGTGGGGAGCAAAAAACAGGAAACCGTAGGCTACCGCCACCAGCAGATAAGCGAGCGGGAGCAGGATGTTGGCGACGTCGAGGAAAGTCTGCACGGGCCTTGATCCTAGCACCTTCTTGCCCGTCCCCCCATCCTTTGCTACTGTCCCCGGCGTCTGGAGAGACCTGTCCACGAAAGAGCGGGATATGGCCAACGTCGTCATCGTCGGGATGCAGTGGGGAGATGAAGGAAAGGGCAAGATCGTCGATCTTCTCTGCCCGGCCTTCGACGTCGTCGTGCGCTACCAGGGCGGGCACAACGCGGGCCACACGGTCCGGTTCCGCGACCAGCACTTCTCGCTCCACCTGATCCCCTCGGGCATCCTCCATCCGGACATGCTCTGCGTGCTGGGCAACGGCATGGTGGTGGCGCCGGACGCGCTCCTGGGCGAGCTCGGGCGCCTCTACGAGGCCGGCGTCCGCTTCGACGGCCGCCTGTTCCTCTCGAACCGCGCCCACGTGCTCCTGCCGTGCCACGCCGAGCTCGACAAGGCGCGGGAGGAAGCCCAGGGCGCGGGCAAGATCGGCACCACTTCCCGCGGCATCGGTCCCGCTTACGAGAGCAAGGTCTCCCGCTTCGGCCTGCGCATGGTCGACCTCTTCGCGCCGGACCTGGAAGACCGCCTGCGCCTCCTCCTCTCCCGCATCCAGCACGAGCTCTCCTCCCTCAAAGGGGAGCCCCTGGCCTCGCCCGCGGCCTACGCCGACCAGTGCCGCGAGTGGGGCGAGCGCCTGAAGCCCTCGCTGCGCGACACCGAGCAGCTCCTGAACGGCTGGGTGCGCGAGGGCAAGAACGTCCTCTTCGAGGGGGCCCAGGGAGCGCTCCTGGACGTGGACCACGGGACCTATCCCTACGTCACCAGCTCGAACTCCACGGCGGGCGGCGCCTGCACCGGGACCGGCGTGCCGCCCACGCGGATCGCGGGTGCCATCGGCGTGCTCAAGGCCTACACCACCCGGGTGGGGGGAGGCCCGTTCCCGAGCGAGCTTTCCGGCAACACCGCGGACTTCCTGCGCCGCCGGGGCAACGAGTTCGGCACCACGACCGGCCGCCCTCGCCGCTGCGGCTGGTTCGACGCGGTCGTGGCCCGCTACGCCCAGCTCCTGAACGGGGTGGACTCCGTGGCGCTCACCAAGCTCGACGTCTTGGACGACTTCGACGAGATCCCCGTCTGCGTCTCCTACAAGCTCCACGGCGAGACCCTGCGGAACCTCCCGCCGGACCGCCGGAGCCTCGAAGCCGCCGAGCCCGTGCTCCGCACCATGAAAGGCTGGAAGCGCTCGACCGTCGGCATCCTCGACGAAGCCAACCTCCCGCCGGAGGCGCGGGACTACATCGACTTCATCGAGCAGGAGATCGAAGCCCCCGTCTCCTTCATCTCGACCGGCCCCCGCCGGGAAGAGACGATCATCCGCGAGAACGAAAGCCTCGTCCGCCTGACCTCTGGCCGGTTGGGGAAGGTAATCGAGCAGCGCTGAGAGATCAGCCCTGGAGGACGTCCTCCAGGGTCCCGGCCGTCAGGACGCGCTCGGCCCAGACCAGGAGGCGTTCCGAATCTGCGGACCGAACCCGGTCCTCGATGTCGGATTCCAGAACGCCAAACTTCAGGCGGAGCAGCCGAAGCACCACTTGGGCTCCTCCCTCCTGACGGCCTTCCTCTCGGATCTCACGGTTCCAGCGGTCAATGCTCTCAGCCAGCATGGTGTCGAACTCCTCTAACGTGAGGGTGTCGGAGATCTCTTCCTCGGACAGTCCAAAGCGCGGCAGGATGACCTTCCTCAGCCAAGTCTCGAAAGCCTTCCGCAGGGAAGCCTCCGCCGGCGGAATGCTCTGCCGCAATCTCTGGACGCTCTCGCGGACCTCCCGCCAGTCGCGGCTCTTCTCGATGCGGAACAGGTCCGCCACCGGGCTGTTCAGCTCGGCCAGCGCCTCTCGGGGGTAGGCTGCCTCGTCCACGAGCCGGTAGCGCAACTGCGGCCGGTAGATCTCCGCCGAAGGGTCCAGGTCTCCAATCAAAGAACCGAGGTCCGTCGACACGTTCCACGGCTCTGATCCATTGTAGACGACGACGGGGATGACCAGCGGCAGCTTTCTCCAGCCAGCCGCCGGCTGGTTGGCCATCAGGCTCTGGTAGAACAGGCTTACGTAACTCATGAGCCGAACCGGCATGGAGGGGTCCGGCCGCGACTGGAACTCCAGGAGGATGTAGACGAAGACCGGATCTCCGTCGTCCTTGCGCCGGAACCTCCAGATCACGTCGCTCTCGCGCTTCTGGTGCTCGGGGGAGACAAAGGTGGTGTCGACCCGCTCGCTGGAGTCGAGGTCGACGCGTTCAACCCAGGCACCGCCCACGATATCCCGCAAAAGGTCCCGGATCATGCGCCGATGGACGAAGAAGGCCCGATAGCTGAGGTCGTGCTGTCCCATGATTTTTTCCGTGGGACCCTACCACAGAATCGGGCCGGCACGACATCCTTTCCGATTCCTAGGACCGCAATTTGTCGCATCTGGACGCCCTCTTTCCTGGTTCGGGGGGCTGCAACTCCGGAGAGCGGTCTCACATCTTCCGTTTCGGCTATACTCCCGGCCTTGGGGGCCGTTAGCTCAGTTGGTAGAGCAGCGGACTTTTAATCCGCGGGTCCAGAGTTCGAGTCTCTGACGGCCCACCATCGCGCCCGCGCGGAAACCCTTCCAGCAAGCCCGCGATCTCCGGAGTCTTCAAAGCTTCCTGTCCCGTTTGCGCCACGAGTCTGCACTCAGGGGACAGGGAGCGCGCATCTCCGAGCTTCCCCTCCGGATTCAATCACTCCGGAAGAGTCTGTAGCAGGTAGGTCTCTTTTCGCGGCTTTCCCGACTTCATGGCGGGTGTGGTCCGGTCACCGTAGATTCGGCGAGTGGGCAGGGTATCCAATCGAGACAGAGCACGTCAGGAGAGATGATGAAGAGAAGTATTGTCATTCTGTTGCTGCTACTGCAGGTGGCCCTCTCCGCCCAGGGTCAGCAGACCGCGGCCCCGGGCACGCCGGCGCCACAAACGACGTTGACCCCGGTAACGGAAGACGGCGTCCTGCCGCCGGGACAGTACGCGGTCGACGCACCCCGCCTTCCCGGGGCTCCGGTCCTGGACGGCAAGCTCGACGATCCGGTCTGGCAGAGCGCCACGCTGCTCGACAATTTCATCCAGTATGAGCCGGACGAGGGAGTGCCCGCAGAGCAGAAGACGGAGGTCCGGGTCGGCTACGACACGCAGAACCTCTACTTCGGCGTGCGCTGCTACGACTCGGAGCCGGACAAGATCGTCGCCGCGATCCGGCAGCGGGACGGCGCCCTCGACTACGACGACTCGGTCCGCATCTTCCTGGACACCTTCCACGACCGGAAGAACGCCTTCACCTTCTGGGTGAACCCCCTGGGCGCCATGACCGACGGCGTGCTCAGAAACGAGGGGGAGGAGCAGAGCCTCGACTGGGACGGGCTCTGGGATGCGGCCACCTCGCGGGACGGGGAGGGGTGGACGGCGGAGATCGCAATCCCGTTCAAGACGCTGCGCTTCGCGAAGAACGATCCCCATGTCTGGGGGTTCAACGTCCAGCGCTACGTGGCGCGCACGCGCGAGGAGTCCTACTGGCGGCCGGTGCTGCGCGCCTGGGGGCACAACGGGCGCTTCCGGGTCTCCGAGTATGCGGAGCTGCGCGGGATGACGGACCTGGTCCCCGGCGGGCGCTACCAGTTGAAGCCGTACGTGCTCTCGCGGGCCCGAAGGGACGATTTCGGGGCCCGGGATGACACCACGACAGGGGATTTAGGCGGGGACCTGAAGTTCAACATCACCCCCGGCCTCGTCGCCGACCTCACGGTCAACACCGATTTCGCCGAGGTGGAGGCCGATCAGCAGCAGGTCAACCTCAACCGCTTCAAGCTCTTCTACCCCGAAAAGCGCGAGTTCTTCTTAGAAGGCGCCAACCTCTTCTACTTCGGCGACCGGATCGAGCCGTACGACGTTCCCGAGCGCTTCATCTTCTTCTTCAGCCGCCAGATCGGCCTGACCGAGAACGGTCTCCAGGAGGTCCCCGTGCTGGGCGGGGCCAAGGTGGCCGGCAAGGCCGGGGACTGGAGCATCGGCGCTCTCAACCTGACGACCGAGGACGTCCAGTACGAGAACACCCTCGGACAACGGGTCGAGGAGCCGCAGACGAACTACTCGGTGCTGCGGCTCAAGAAGGATCTCTACGCCGGGTCCACGATCGGCCTCATCGGACTTAACAAGGAGGCCTCCGGCAACGGGGACAACCTTGGATACGGGTTCGACTGGGACCTGAAGCTCCCCAAGGGCTTCGGCACGATGGGGTACGTGACCCGCACCTCCACCCCCGGGGTGGACGGGGGAGACTCGGCGTTCTCCGGCGACATCCTGTACCGCAACAAGATCATGCGGGTGCGCACGGTCTACACGGAGATCGGCGAGAACTTCAACCCGGAGATGGGGTTCATCACCCGCATCGGCATCCGGAAGAGCCAGGGGGATGTCGGCTTCATCCTGACCCCGGGCAAGAAGTGGCTCCACAAGCTCTTCCTGATCTCCGACCTGAACTACGTGACGAACCTGGACAACGAGCTGGAGTCGCGCAACGTGAAGCTCGAGGCGAACCTGGTCGCCCGCGACAAGTCGGGGATCGCCTGGATCTATACGGACAACACCGAGGTGCTGACCACGCCCCTGGTGATCCAGGGCGTGCTGATCCCCCCGGGCAGCTACCGGTTCCACAACCTGTTCACGGGAATCGGCACGGACTACAGCCGCAAGGTCGGCACGACGATCTGGTACGAGACCGGAACCTTCTACGGCGGCGACCGCTGGCACGGCCTGGTTTCGCTGGCGTTCAAGCCGGTCGAGGGGATGGTGCTGGTCACCCAGTACGACCGAAACGAGGTGGATCTTCCCAACGGTTCGTTCACGACCGACATTGCGTCGGCTAACGTGGCCTATTCGTTTACCGCGAGGCTTTTCTCCCGGGTCATCCTGCAGTGGAACAAGGATGACAACTTCCGGGCGAACCTCCTGCTCGACTGGGCGTGGCGCCCGGGCTCGAACATCTACCTCGTCTACAACAGCACGGAGGACCTGCTGGACGTCACTCGCGGCTCGCGGCTCAGCACGCTCGCCCCGGGCCATTCGCTCACCCTGAAAGTGGCCCGGCGCTTCGACTTCTGAGGGGGCCCATGAGCGAGCCGACGCTTTTCGACCTCCTCCGGTTCCGGGCGCAGAGCCAGCCGGACCGCCGGGCCTACACCTTCCTTCTCGACGGAGAGACGAAGGAAGTCCACGTCACCTACGGCGAGCTGGACCTCCAGGCGCGCGCCGTGGCCGCCCGCCTCCAGGCTCTGGCACCCCGCGGCGAGCGCGCTCTCCTGCTCTATCCGCCGGGGCTCCAGTACGCGGCCGCCTTCTTCGGCTGCCTCTACGCTGGGATCACGGCGGTGCCGGTCTACCCGCCGCGGCCCAACCGGCCGGACCCGCGCTTCCTGGCGATCCTCTCGGACGCCCGGGCGCGGGTGGTGCTGACCACGTCAGCGATCCTGCCCAACGCCGAGCGGCTCCTCCCGGAGGACGCGCCGGTGCTCTGGCTCGCCACGGACGGCCTGAACGGCGACTCGGCGGCGCGGTGGCAGGACCCGGGCGTGGGGCCGGACGACCTGGCCTTCCTCCAGTACACGTCGGGCTCAACCTCGTCGCCCAAGGGAGTGCGAGTCTCCCACGGCAATCTGCTGCACAACGAGGCCCTCATCGGCCGCGCCTTCGGGATGACCCCGGAGTCGGTGGTCGTGGGATGGCTGCCGCTCTACCACGACATGGGGCTGATCGGGAATCTCCTCCAGCCGCTCGCCGCGGGGTGCCCGTGCGTGCTGATGTCGCCCGTCGACTTCCTTCAGAAGCCGCTGCGCTGGCTACAGGCGATCTCGCGCTACGGCGGAACGGTGTCGGGCGGCCCGAACTTCGCCTATGACCTCTGTGTGCGCCGGATCGGCCCGGCGGAGAAGGAGGAGCTCGACCTCTCGCGCTGGCAGGTGGCCTTCAACGGCGCCGAGCCGGTGCGGGCGGAGACCCTGGACCGCTTCGCCGAGGCGTTCGCGCCCTGCGGCTTCCGGCGCGCGGCGCTCTTCCCCTGCTATGGCCTGGCCGAGGCCACGCTCTTCGTGACCGGCGCCGGACGCGGGGAGGCGCCGGTCGTCTCCCGCTTCGTCTCCGAGGATCTGGCCCGGAACCGGGCGACTCCTGCCGCGGACGGCCGCGCGCTGGTGAGCAGCGGCCGGGCGGTCCCGGCCCCCGAGGGGCAGGACGTGGCGATCGTCCATCCCGAGACCCTGCGGCGCGGTGAGCCCGGGGAGGTGGGGGAGATCTGGATCGCGGGGCCGAGCGTGGCGCAGGGGTACTGGAGCCGCCCCGAGGCCACGGAGGCCACCTTCCGCGCGTTCACGGCAGACGGCCAAGGCCCGTTCCTGCGCACCGGGGACCTGGGGTTCCTGGACGGCGCCGAGCTCTACGTGACCGGCCGCGCCAAGGACCTGATCATCATCCGTGGCCGCAACCTCTATCCGCAGGACGTGGAGCTGACGGTGGAGAAGAGCCACCCGGCGCTCCGCCCCGGGTGCGGCGCGGCCTTCTCCGTGGAGGTGGAGGGCGAGGAGCGGCTGGTCGTCGTCCAGGAGGTGCGGCGCGACGCCCGGCACGCCGACCCCGCGGAGGCGATCGGCGCGATCCGCCGCGCCGTGGCCGAGGAGCACGAAGTCCAGCTTGAGGCCGTGGTACTGATCCGCACGGCGAGCCTGCCCAAGACCTCCTCGGGCAAGGTGCGCCGGCAGGCGACCCGGCAGGCGTTCCTCGAAGGGGGGCTCGCGGTGGTGGCCGCCTGGGAGCGCGAGGCCGCGGCCACCGGCGTGGCCGACCTGGTGGCGGCCGAGCCCGATCTCGCCACGGAAGAAGGGGCCCGGGCCTGGCTCGCGGCCGAGGTGGCGGCGCGGGCCGGAGTGCCCCGCGCGTCCGTGGACGCGGCCGAGCCCTTGACTCGCTACGCCCTCGACTCGCTCCAGGCCATGGAGCTCGCCCACGCCGTGGAGCAGAGGCTGGGCGCGCCGGTCTCTCTGGAAACCTTTTTCGAGGGCGTCTCGATCGCCGATCTTGTGGCGCGGGCGTTCGCCTCTCGCGGGGCCGCGGGACCGGAGCGGGGAGGAGAAGCGGGGGAGCACCCGCTCTCCCACGGGCAGCGGGCGCTCTGGTTCCTCCACCTCCTCGATCCGGAGAGCGCGGCCTACAACGTGCCCGGCGCGGTGACGATCGAGGGCGAGCTCGACGCCGAGGCCCTCCGCCGCGCGTTCCAGGCGATCGTGGACCGCCACCCGGTGCTGCGCTCCACCTTCGCGGCGCCGGAGGGCGAGCCGGTCCAGCGCGTGCGGGAGCACACGGAAGCACAGTTCGCGGTGGAGAACGTCTCCCGGCTCTCTGAAGAGGCTTTCGAGGCCCGCCTGGCCGAGGAGGCGGGGCGGCCCTTCGACCTGGAGCGCGACCCGCCGCTCTCCATCCGTCTCTTCGAGCGCTCGAAGCAGGAGCACGTGCTCCTGGTATCGATGCACCACATGGTCACCGACTTCTGGTCGCAGGCGCTCCTCCTGGCCGAGCTCGACGCGTTCTATCCGGAAGGGGAGGAGCCTCCCGCGCCCGCCCTGACCTACGCGGACTTCGTCCGCTGGCAGGCGGAGATGCTCGAAGGCGACCGGGGCCGGCTTCTCGCCGCCTACTGGCGCGAGCGCCTGGGCGGAGAGCGCACCGTGCTCGACCTGCCGACCGACCGGCCGCGGCCGCCGGTCCAGACCTATGGCGGCGCCACGGCGCGGCTCGTCCTTCCGCTGGAGCTGTCGGATCGACTCCGGACCATCGCCCGCGAGCGCGGGGCCACGCTTTTCATGACCCTCCTCGCGGCCTTCGACGTGCTGCTCTACCGCTATACCGGGCAGACCGACCTTCTGGTCGGCGTGCCGACCACGGGGCGCGGCCGGGCGGGATTTGCGGACGTGGTGGGCTATTTCGTGAACCCGGTGGTGCTCCGTGGCGACCTCGCGGGCAATCCGCCGTTCCTCGATCTCCTGGAGCGGGTGAAGCGGGACGCCCTGGGCGCCTTCGAGCACCAGGACTATCCGTTCCCACTCCTGGTCGAGGAGCTGCAGCCCGAGCGGGACCCTAGCCGCTCGCCGCTCTTCGACGCCCTGTTCGTGCTCCAGAAGGCCCCGGCCTTGAAGGGCCAGGACCTGACCCCCTTCGCCTTGAACGAGGAGGGGGCGCGGCTCACCGTGGGCGGGCTCCCCCTGGTCTCCCGGGCGTTGCCGGAGCGCATCGCCCAGTTCGACCTCACCTTGACGATGGGGGAGAGCGCCCGCGGCCTCGTGGCGGCGTTCAACTACAACACCGACCTCTTCGACGCGGACACGATCGCGCGCATGGCCGGCCACTTCCAGACCCTGGTCGAAGGAATCGTGGAAGACCCCGCCCGGCGGCTGGCCGACCTGCCGCTTCTCACCCGCGCCGAGCAGTACCGGATGCTCGTGACGTGGAACCACACCCGGGCCTACTACCCCGAGGACGCGGTGATCCACGGCCTGTTCGAGAGCCAGGCGGACCACACCCCGGGCTTCGAGGCGGTTCTCCACCGCGACCGGGAGCTCTCCTACCGCGAGCTCGACCAGCGGGCGAACCGGCTCGCCCGGCATCTCGCCGCCCTGGGGATCGGGCCGGAGTCGCTGGTGGGAGTCTGCCTGGAGCGCTCGCCCGAGCTGGTGGTGGCCTTTCTGGGCGTCTTGAAGACCGGGGCGGCCTACCTACCCCTGGATCCGGAGTACCCGCGGGAGCGGCTGGCTTTCCTGCTCGCAGACGCCCGGGTCTGCCTAGTGGTGACCGAGGAGCGCCTGCGCCCGCTGCTCCCCGTGCCAGCCGTGGTCACCCTCTCGCTCGACGCGGACGAGGAGCGGATCGCCCGCGAGAGCCCCGAGCGGCTCCCCTTGCGGGGGCGCGCGGAAAACGCCGCCTGCGTGATCTACACCTCGGGCTCGACCGGCCGGCCCAAGGGCGTGGTGCTCACCCACCGGAACGTGGTGAACCTGATCGTTTCGTTCATCCGGAGCTACAGCCCGGACGTCCAGGACCGGCTCCTCCCCCTGACCTCGGTCGCCTCGGCGAGCTTCGTGGGCGAGATCTTCCCCATCCTCTGCGCGGACGGCGCGGTGGTCCTCCCCGACCGGGAGGAGATCCTGGACCTGGGCCGCCTCGTCGAGCTAATCGCCCGCCGGCAGGTGTCGATCCTGTCGACCGTGCCGTCGCTCCTGGCGACGTTGAACGCCATGAAGGAGGAGCTGCCGAAGCTCCGCCTGATCCTCGCGGGTGGCGAGGCTCTGTCGGCCTCGGACGTCGACCGCATCCTCGAGTCGGCCACCATCGTCAACGGCTACGGCCTGACCGAGACCGCGGTCTGCTCGACCTGGTACCGGGTGGGGATGGCCGACCTCCAGTCCGGCGGGCCGCTGCCGATCGGCCGGCCGCTCATGAACCACCAGCTCTACATCCTCGATCCCGAGCTCAACCTGATGCCCGTCGGCTGCACGGGCAAGCTCTACATCGCGGGGGACGGCGTGGCGCGGGGATACCTGCACAACCCGGGGCTCACCGCGGACCGGTTCGTGCCCGACCCGTTCGAGCCGGGCGGCCGGATGTACCGCACGGGCGACCTCGCGAGCTGGCTGCCGGACGGCAACATCGTCTACCACGGCCGCGCCGACCAGCAGGTCAAGATCCGCGGCTTCCGCGTGGAGCTGGGCGAGATCGAGACGGTCCTCGGGTCCCATCCCGGTGTGGTGCAGACGGTCGTGGTGCCGCAGAAGGACCCCGCGGGCCAGCGGCTGGTGGCCTACGTGGTGCCGGCCCCGGAGACGCCTCCCGGCGCGGGCGAGCTTCTGGCCTTCCTGCGCGAGGCGCTTCCGGAGCCCATGGTGCCGGGCGCCTTCGTCTTCCTCTCGGCCCTCCCCCTGTCGCCCAACGGCAAGGTGGACATCAAGGCGCTCCCCGCGCCCGAGCGGGTGCGGCCGGAGCTCGACGCCGCCTATGCCGCACCCAAGAGCGAGCTCGAGCGGATCATCGCGACGGTCTGGCAGGAGGCGCTCGCGGTCGAGACCGTGGGCATCCACGACAACTTCTTCGACCTGGGCGGCCACTCGCTCCTCCTCGCCCGGGTGCACGCGCGCCTGAAAGAGGTCCTGGCCCGCGACCTCTCGCTCGTCGACCTGTTCAAGAATCCCACGGTGAGCGCGCTCGCGGCGGCGCTCTCCGCGGCGCCCGTCAAGCCCCGGCCCGAGGCCCAGGCCGCCGCGGCTGCGGCGCGGGAGAGGCCGGAGCGCGAGGAGATCGCCGTGATCGGTCTCGCCGGCCGCTTCCCCGGAGCCAACACCGTGGACCAGCTCTGGGAGAACCTGCGCGCGGGCCGCGAGGCGATCCGATTCTTCACCGACGAGGAGCTGCTCACCGCCGGGGTGGACCCCGCGCTCGTGGCGAATCCCGACTACGTGAAGGCCAAGGGGATCCTGGGGGAGGTGGACCGCTTCGACGCCGGGCTCTTCGGCCTCTCCCCCCGTGAGGTCGAGCTCATGGACCCGCAGCACCGGATCTTCCTGGAGTGCGCCTGGGAGGCCCTGGAGCGGGCGGGCTACAACTCAGGGAACCCGCCGGGCCGGGTGGGGGTGTTCGGCGGCGAGAGCATGAACACCTACCTGATCACGAACCTCCTCTCCCACATGGAGCTCGTGGCCTCGGCCGACACCCTTCAGGCGTCGCTCGGCAACGACAAGGACCCGCTCACCTCGCGGGTCTCCTACAAGCTGAACCTGAAAGGGCCGAGCATCACCATCCAGAGCGCCTCGTCCACGTCGCTCGTGGCGGTCCACGTGGCCTGTCAGAGCCTCCTGAACCGCGACTGCGACATGGCGCTTGCCGGGGGCGTGTCGATCCACCTGCCGGAGGTCTCCGGCTACATGTACCACGACGGAGGGACGACGGCGCCCGATGGCCACTGCCGCGCCTTCGACGCCCGGGCCAAGGGGTTCGTCTCCGGCCACGGCTGCGGCGTCGTGGCCCTGAAGCGCCTGGGCGACGCCCTGCGCGACGGCGACCACGTCCACGCCGTGATCAAGGGCTCGGCCTGCAACAACGACGGCTCGCTCAAGGTCAGCTACACGGCCCCCAGCGTCGACGGCCAGGTGGAGGTCTACTCCCAGGCCTACTCGAACGCGGGGGTGACGCCCGACACCCTCTCCTACGTCGAGTGCCACGGCACGGCGACCCCGATGGGCGACCCGATCGAGATCGCGGCGCTCACCCAGGCCTTCCGGGCCCACACGGACAAGAAGGGGTTCTGCGCCATCGGCTCGCTCAAGACGAACATCGGCCACCTCGATTCCGCGGCCGGGGTGTGCGGCCTGATCAAGGCCGTGCTGGCGCTCGAGCACCGGGAGATCCCGCCCTCCCTCCACTTCGAGCGGCCGAACCCGCAGATCGACTTCGCGAACAGCCCGTTCTTCGTCAACGCGGCTCTCCGCGAGTGGAAGACGGACGGCGCGCCGCGCCGGGCGGGCGTGACCTCGCTCGGCATGGGAGGCACCAACGCCCACGTGATCCTCGAAGAAGCGCCGGTGCCCGAGCCGTCGTCCCCCTCGCGGGAGCACAAGCTCCTGCTCCTTTCCGCGCACACGGCGCCCGCGCTCGAAGAGGCCACGAGCGGCCTCGCCGCGTTCCTGGACCGCCATCCGCTCCTGGACTTGGCGGACGTGACCTACACCCTGGAGGTCGGGAGGCGGGCCTTCGCGCACCGCCGGGCCCTCCTCTGCCGCGACCTGCCCGACGCCGTGGAGGCCCTGGAGAGCCGCGACCCCGAGCGAATCCTCACGGTGCAGACGGAGCCTGGCGACCGGCCGGTCGTGTTCCTCTTCACCGGCCAGGGCTCGCAGTACCCGAACATGGGGCGGGGGCTTTACGACACCGAGCCCACCTTCCGCGCCGAGGTGGACCGCTGCTGCGATCACCTGCGCCCGCACCTGGGGCTCGACCTGCGCGACCTCCTGTTCCCGGCGCCCGAGCTCGAGGAGGAGGCGGCGGAGAAGCTGCGCCAGACCGCGATCTCCCAGCCGGCGCTCTTCGTCGTCGAATACGCGTTGGCGACCCTGTGGATGGAGTGGGGCGTCACTCCGCAGGCGATGATCGGCCACTCGATCGGCGAGTACGTGGCCGCCTGCCTGGCCGGCGTGTT
>DATEIO010000891.1:0-14918 GCA_035278895.1 Thermoanaerobaculia bacterium
ATCGCCCTGTTCGCGGCGGTGCTCGCGGTCACCGACCTGGGCGCCGGCAAGTTCGGGGACGACGAGCTGATCGCCCACAATGAGAAGAACAACGCCTACCTCTGGTACCAGTCCAAGGGAATCAAGGAGACCCTGGTCGAGGGCCAGCGCGACACGCTGCAGTCTCTCGTGGATGCCGGGTCCATCAAGCCCGAGCAGCTCCCGGCCGTCCAGGGACTGATCGGGAAGCTCGACGGCAAAGTGGAGCGCTACGGCAAGGAGAAGAAGGAGATCCTTCTCGGCTCCGCCGCCGTCGGCCCGGAGGGCTGGGCGCAGGACATGAACGGCGAGATGGGCAAGGTCCGCGGCGCCAAGGAGTGGGAGTCCGAAGCCCTGGCCCTGGGCGGAGCGGGCGACGTCTTCGACTACTCCACCCTCTTCCTCCAGATCTGCCTGGTGCTCGGTGCCATCAGCCTGGTGGTCCAGGGCGGCGGAACGCGCAAGTCCTTCTTCCTGGCCATGATCGGGCTCGGGGTGATCGGGACGGTCTTCTCGGCCCTCGCCTTCTACCAGGCCTTCGGAATCGCTTGACGGAGCTGCCTGTGCTGTACCGCGACGGGGTGCTCCTCGTCGTGGCCAAACCCTCCGGCATGGCGGTGCACCGGGGCTGGGCGCAGGAGAAGACCGTCGCGCTCCAACTCGCCCGCAATCAGTCCGGGCGGCACGTCTACCCCGTCCACCGGCTGGACCGGGCCACGAGCGGGGCCCTGCTCCTGGCGTTTGACCCCGGCACGGCCCGCGCCCTCCAGGAGCAGTTCGAGGCGGGCGAGGTCACCAAGCGTTACATCGCCCTCGTCCGCGGCATCCCTCCCGAGGCCGGGGTGATCGACCATCCCGTCCCCCGCGCGCCGGACGGCCCCCGCGTCCCGGCTCTCACGGAATACCGCCGGCTTGCCACCTTCGAGCGCTACGCCCTGGTCGAGGCCCTCCCCCGGACCGGCCGCCTCCACCAGATCCGCCGGCACTTCAAGCACATCAGCCATCCGTTGATCGGAGACGTCCGCTACGGCAAGGGGGAGCACAACCGCCTCTTCCGCGAGCGCTTCGGCCTCCACCGGCTCGCCCTCCATGCCCTGGAGCTCGGCTTCGGCCATCCGGTCACGGGCGAGACTCTGAAGATCGCCGCCCCCGTGCCCGAGGACCTGGCGGGCCCGCTCCGGGCGATGGGGATCGCGGTCCCTCGCTGCAAGACCCCCTGAAAACCGGAAGGCCCGGAGTTTCCTCCGGGCCTTTCCCCTCAGCAATGGAAAACATCAAAAGAACTACAAGAACTGACTCCCCCTCAAACCATGAAAGAACTACAAGACTCCAAAACTGACTCCCCTTCAGACCAACAGAGAACTACAAGAACTACAAAGAACTGCAAAGTATCTCCCCTCATCCCCCCTCTCCCTGTCCCTCGCCCCTCTCCTCACCTCCCCCTTTGTTGAACGCAGTGTAGGTCCCCCACGGCTCAAGAGTCCTCAAGGAATCGCTCAATCTGGCTCAAATTCCACCTCAAAAAACCTCAAAATGCCCTAAAAGCACCCTCTATACGCCCGGTTTCGGGCCCGGTATGGTGATTTTGGGAGCCCATGCTAGCCTTCGCGCCCATGAGCATGCCGACCTCTTCCCTCCCGTCGACCCTCCAGGCCTTCCGGAACGTGCCGCGGACGGGCGTCGTCTACGTCACCAAGGAAGCCACGGCCCGGGGGTACAAACCGGGCGATCCCACGTGGTCCAACCTCGGCCAGGGGCAGCCCGAGACCGGACACCTGCCCGGTGCGCCTCCGAGAGTCGAAGCGATCAACATCGACCCGTCGGACCACTACTACGCGCCGGTCGCGGGGATCTGGGAGCTGCGGGAGGCGGTGGCCTCGCTCTACAACCAGCTCTACCGCCGGGGCATGCGCTCGCAGTACACGGCGGAGAACGTGGCGATCTCGGGCGGCGGCCGGGCGGCCCTCACCCGGGCGGTCGCCTCGCTCGACCAGGTCAACCTCGGCCACTTCCTGCCGGACTACACGGCCTATGAAGAGCTGCTCGACATCTTCCGGCTGGTCACCGCCATCCCCATTCTCCTGCGCCGCGAGCAGGGGTACAGCTTCGGGGTGGAGGATCTCCGCCGCGAGGTCCTCGGGCGCGGCCTCTCCGTGATCCTGCTCTCGAATCCGTGCAACCCCATGGGCAAGCTCATCTCGGGCGGCGAGCTCGCCGACTGGATCGCCGTGGGGCGGGACCTCGACTGCACGCTCCTGATCGACGAGTTCTACTCCCACTACATCTGGAACTTCGGCGAGGGGGAGCCGGGCCCCATGGTCTCCGCGGCCCGCTACGTCGAGGACGTGGACCGCGACCCCGTGGTGCTCGTGGACGGCTTGACCAAGAACTGGCGCTATCCGGGCTGGCGGGTCACCTGGACAATCGGCCCCCGCCAGGTCATCGAGGCCATCGAGAGCGCCGGCTCCTTTCTGGACGGCGGCGGCTCGCGCCCCCAGCAGCGCGCCGCGGTCGACCTGATGAACCCGGACCTCGTGCTCGCCGAGACCCGGGCGATCCGCGACGCCTTCCTGCCCAAGCGGGAGCTGATGCTGCGCCGCGTCCACGAGATGGGCATGCGGATCTACCCCGACCCGGCCGGCACCTTCTACGCCTTCGTCTCCGTGCGCGACCTTCCGGAAAAGATCGCCGACGGCCTGGCCTTCTTCCGCGCCGCGCTCGAGCACCAGGTCATCTGCGTGCCCGGTGTCTTCTTCGACGTCAACCCCGGCCACCGCCGCTCCCAGCGCCTCTCCCGCTTCCACCAGCACGTCCGCCTCTCCTTCGGGCCGTCGCTGGAAGAGGTCCGCAGCGGCCTCGACCGGCTGGAGGAGATGATCGGGGCGGCGAAGGGCTGAAAGGACACCAGGGACACCAAGGACACCAAGGACAAAAAAGAACCCGTCCTTGGTGTCGTTGGTGTCCTTCCCGTCCTTTCTGGCGACGCCCCCGTCCACTCTCCAGGACGAACCGATCGCTTTTCCTGTTTTCTTGATCAACCCGCTCAAATCGTTGAACGCACCTCGTTCATCCCGTTGAATCGAGAAACGGGCCGCATAGTCGACCGACCTTCTGAAACTCAATTCCAGTAAGGTTTTCCCGCCTCCCGCAAAGTCTGGCACCGGCTTTGCCCCTTCCAGTACCAGATCAATCAGCCGCCCGTCTCCCCAAGAGGACGGCACTGGATTGGGAGGTTCCTGATGCGATCGAACCGTTTTTTGACGGCAACGCTCCTCGTGTCTCTTCTCATCATGGGCTCCCTCGCCCGCGCGGAGGAGGGGCGGCCTCTGGCTCCTGCGGACCGCGGGCTCTTCTTCCGCGCGGAGGGGAGCGCGAACGTTTTTCCCGCTCCCGTTCTCGGCACTGTCGTCGAAATGAGGGTGACCGGGATCGTGGCGCGGGCGAAGGTGACGCAGATCTTCACCAATCCGGGGAAGGTCTGGTTGGAAGGGGTCTACGTGTTTCCCCTTCCGGACGGCGCGGCGGTCGATACGCTGCGCATGGTCGTGGGCGAGCGCGTTCTCGAAGGGGTGATCCAGGAAAAGAACGCGGCGCGGCAGACCTATGAGGTTGCCAAGCAGCAAGGAGTCAAAGCCTCGCTCGTCGAGCAACAACGGCCTGACGTCTTCACCACGTCCATCGCCAACATCGGTCCGGGCGAAACGGTCGAGATCACGATCGAAATGCAGCAGGTCGTACGTTGGAACCAGGGGAAGTTCCGTCTGCGCTTCCCCATGGCCGTGGCGCCCCGCTACACGCCGCCCGGCACCAAGGCGGAGGATTCGATGATCGAGGCTCCGGTTCTCTCGGCGGGAGCGTCCAATCCGTTCTCTTTCCACGTGGATCTTTCGCCCGGATTTCCGGTCGCGAGAATCGCGAGCTCCTCGCATGACATCGCAGTCGAAAAAGGCTCCAAAGAGCGGTACGCCATCGATCTCGCGAAGGGCGTGGCGCCGGCTGATTCCGATTTTCTTCTCGAGTGGTCTCCGGCCGTGGGGCGCGAGCCGCGGGCCGTGTTCTATTCGGAAGAGGTGGACGGCGAGCACTACGGCCTTCTCATGGTGATGCCGCCGGACGCTCCCGAGGCGATCGGCGCGCGCATTCCGCGCGAGGCGATCTTCGTGATCGATACATCCGGCTCCATGGACGGCGAATCCATGGAACAGGCGCGGAAAGCCCTCCTTCTTGCGCTCGACCGGCTCCAGCCGGACGACTGGTTCAACGTGATCGAGTTCGACGACGACGCGAACGCGCTCTTCTCTTCGAGCGTTCCGGCCCAGCCGCAGTTCGTCGAAAAGGCCCGGGGATACGTGAGCGGCCTGGCTGCGGACGGTGGGACGAACATCCTCGCGGGGATGGAATTCGCCTTCGTCAAATCCCGCCGGTACGACTGGCTCGTGCCGCAGACCCTCTTCATCACCGACGGCCAGGTGGGCAACGAGGCCGAGGTCTATAAATTCATCGATGCCAACCTCGGCACTCGCCGGCTGTTCACGGTGGCGATCGGCTCGGCCCCGAACGTCTCATTTCTGAGGAAGGCCGCGGAGCTGGGCCGCGGCACGTTCACCCACATTGCTACGGTTGAGACCGTGGCGGAGCGGATGGGCGCTCTTTTCGCCCAGCTCGAAGCGCCCATGCTCCGCGACCTCGAAGTCCGCTGGGACGATCCGTCGGCCGAGACGGGGCCGGCGCGCATCCCCGACCTTTATCTGGGCGAGCCCTTGATCGTGACCGTGCGGCAGGGCGAGGCGGGCGGAGCTTCGGTCTCCGGATCGCGCGACAGCGGGCATTGGGAGGATTCGTTTCCCGCGCCCGCCCGGGTCCGCGGGGCCGGGCTCGACAAGCTCTGGGCCCAGCGCAAGATCGAGGGTCTGCTCGACGGTCTCGATCTCGGAACCGCCTCCAACCGCGACGAGGTTCAACGCGAGGTCACCGCGCTCGGCCTGCGGCACCACCTGGTCACCCGCTTCACCAGCCTCGTGGCCGTGGACGTAGAGAAGACCGCGCCGGCCGGCGTCGAGCTCGTGAGAGGTGTCGTCCCCGTGAACCGCCCGCGAGGGGATGGACCGTCCGGCGGCGGCGGGGGAGGCGAGGAGGTTCAGGAGTGCATCACCGTCACCGCCGAAAGCCCTTTGATCGACGAGCGCCGGATCGCGAGCGCCTCCAGGGTTTCACAGTACGACCTGGACAACATCCCCACGGCCCGCGACCCGTGGGCGGTCCTCCAGTCGGTCCCCGGTGTGCTCACCGACCGCGTCAACGTGGGGGGCAACGAAAGCGGGATGGTGGCCGGGCAGGGAGCCTCCGGAGATCAGCAGGTCTGGTCCCTGGACGGGCTCGTGATGACCGATCTCTCCGCGCTCGGCTCCTCCCCCGGTTATTACAACTTCAACGTCTTCGAGGAGATCCAGGTGACGACCGGCGGCGCGGACGCAAGCCTCGAAACCCCCGGCGTGCAGGTCAGCCTCGTCACGAAACGGGGGACCAACGAATGGCGAGGCTCCGCGCTGGGGTTCACGACCACGGGCGAAGGGGACGGGGAGCAGAACCGCCTCGACAAGCTCCGGCAGGGCGAAATCGAAGGGGGCGGCCCGCTCCGCCAGGACCGGCTCTGGATCTGGGGTGCGCTCCACGGAAGCGAGACCGAGCGCACTGCTCTCGGCGGAGGGACTGAAGAGGTCCAACTCGGGAGCGAGATCTTCAAGGCCAACGCCCAGTTTTCAAGCTCCAACGCCGTCTCCCTCTTGTGGAGCCGGGGCAACTCCTCCGGCTCCGGTCTGGGGGCCTCTCCGTCGCGCGGGGAAGAAACGACCTGGGAGCGCGACGGCCGGGAGGAGACCTGGAAGATCGAGGACACCCAGATCCTGGGCTCCGACTTCTATATCACCGCGGCGCTCTCCGGCAGCGACCGCTCCCTGCAGGACCTCCCTCGGGGCGGACCGGGCGGAGACCTCCGGATCGGTCCGGATGGAGCCGCGAGCGGCACCTGGTTCGGCCTCGGGGAGAACGCCGAGACCCGCGCCGCGGATCTCCGCTCCTCCTATTACTTCAACACCGGCAACCTGTCGCATGAGCTGCGGACCGGCCTCTCCTGGCGCGATCAGGAAGACCGCCGGTCGCTCACCGTGCCGGACCGGGTCGACGTGGCCGGCGGGATCTTCGGCCTCGACGGGCTCGGGGTGGTGGAGTCCTGGCGGGGCGGAGAGGTGAGCGCGGAGACGGGAACGCGGAGCGCCTGGATCGAGGATCTCCTCGAACGGGACAAGCTCAAATTCGTCCTCGGCCTGCGCTACGACGAGGAAGACCTGGGGATCTCCCGCCTCCGGCCGCGGACCCTCTCGCCCCGCCTCGGCCTCACCTGGACACTCGGGGACGGGCGCGAGGGTCTCCTCCGGGCCTCCCTCGCCCGCTTCGCCTCGCGCCTGGGGACGGACCCGGCCTTCCGGCTGCAACCCTTCGCGACCACCTGGTTCCAGCGCCAGCCGGGCGGCGAGCTCTCCCCCTGGTACACGGCCGGGACCGGCAATTCCATCGATTCCGGCCTCGCGCCGGAGATCACCGACGAGCTCGTGCTGGGAGGCGAGTACGCTCCTCGCTACGACCTCGTCTTCGGTCTTCAGGCCACCTGGAGACGGACCGCGGACGTTCTGGAAGAGCGGCTCCTCGTTGAGGATGCTTCCGGCCGCGTCTTCGCCGCTACCGCCTTCGACTGGGTGCCGGCCGGCCGGCTGACCGGCGTCCTGCCGGACGGATCGCCCTACGACGTTCCCTATTTCGACCTTCGGCCGGGCCTCTCCCTCGCGGGCGGCACCCAACTCGTCAACGGCGACCGCGAGCGCGATTTCCGGAGCGTTTCGCTCACCTGGCAGAAGAGGCTCGAGGGCTCCTGGTCGTCCCGCGGCCACCTCACCTGGAGCAATGGGACGTGGAGTCTGGGCCCCGAATTCGCGCGGTACGACGACCCGACCCGCACCCTGGGCGCGGGCGACCGTGACGGCGAATCCGTGGTCCTGCCCGCCTCGGACCGAGACCGGCCCTACGCCTCCGACCGCTTCGCCGGCGCCCGCTGGTCGCTCCACTGGGAAGGTCTCGTCCAGCTTCCCCGGGGTTTCCACACCAGCTTCGCCGTGAACGGCCGCGAAGGCTATCCGTTCGCCTGGTACCGCCAGGTCGCCCGCGAGCGCGCCGGCCTCGCCCGCGTCCAACTCGCCGACGCAATCGACGCCGACCGCGCGGACGACCTCTGGACCCTGGACGCGCGGCTGGGGTGGGAGGTCTACCTCGGCGGTTTCGGCCTGACCCTGGGCGTGGACGTCTTCAACCTGCTGGGCGAGGACGTCGCCCTCTGGCGGGAGACCGACCTGGGCGTCACCCGGGCGGGAGCCGTGGACGAGGCCTTGGCCGCGCGCACGGTGCGGTTGGGGGTCCGGGTGAGCTGGCAGTAGGCTGAAGGCACCAACACTTTTCTCCGCTCGCACGTCTAGGGGGTGTGAGCGGAGAATATGCCATCGTGGCCGACCGGTTCGAAACGGATGACTCCCCGCGGTTCGCGAACCGGCTCGGGTCCCTTTTCGAAGCCTCCCACCAGCGGCTCTTCCGTCTGGGTTGCCGGATGACGGGCGACCCGGACGCGGCGCTGGACTTGGTGCAGGAGGCTTTCCTGCGCGCCGCCTCCCGCCCGGCTCTCCTCCCGGACACCGATCCCGCCGCCGAGGCGTGGCTCGTGCGCGTCCTCGTCAATCTCTGCCGGGACGGGTACCGGAAAAGCTCGGTCCGGACGCGGCACGCGGGCCGGCTGGATCGGGGAGAGACCCTCCCGAGCCAGGAGTCCTCTCTGCTGGCCCGCGACCTGGTCCAGACCGCCTTTGCCGCCCTGCCACCGAGACGGCGGGCGATCGTTGCTCTCCACGAGTTGGAAGAACTGTCCGTCCGCGACATCGCGCGGATGCTCTCCGTCACCGAAGTGACGGTCCGCTGGCATCTGGCGATGGGCCGCAAGGCGATGGCGGCCCGGCTCGCGGAGCCCAAGGAGAAGAAAAAGTGAACGATCCGAAACGACTGCGGGATCTTCTCCGCCAGGGAGATCCGGCGCGCGCCATGACTCCGGAAGAGTCGGATCGGCTCCGGCAGATCGTGCTCCGCGAAGCCGCCCGGAGCGAAACCGTCGAGACGGCGCCCATCCGCTGGGGCGCTGTCTGGGCCCTGGCCTCGGCCGTGGCGCTCGCAGTGGGCCTCGGCTGGGGGCTCCGCGGAAGGCCGGAAATCCCCGTGCAGGAAGATCTGGCCCGCCCCCGCCAGATCCAGTTCGAAACCCCCGGAGGAACCCGGATCATCTGGGTTCTCCAACCCGGAGAAACCCTTTCGAGGTGAGGATATGAGATACCGCATCCCTCTGTTTGCCGTCCTGCTGGTCTGGACCTTGGCCGCAGCCGCCCAGGAAGCTCCCACCCCAACCCCCCGGCCGCCCGCCGGAAGGGAGCAGATGTTCCACATCACGCTCCTGTTCGCGAGCAGCGGAGCTCCCGCGCAGAACGAGGCCCAGGACCTCCCCAAAAGCGTTCAGAAAGCGATCGCCGACCTCCGGGACTTCCTGCCGTTCAAGAGCTACCGGACGATCGATTCGGCGCTGGTGCGGCTGAACGGCCGGGGCAGGGTCCCCTTGAACGGACCGAACGGAGAGCGCTACTCCGCGAGCCTCGAATACCACGAGCTGGACACCAAGGGGAGCTTCCTCGTCGACCAGTTTGCGCTCACACTGCAGCCTGAGGCAAAGCCGGACGGGCATCACCTGCAGCCGGGCCACGCCCCGAAGGCGCCCGAGCAGCCGATCGTCTCCTCGTTCCGAATCGCCCGCGGCGAGAGCGTGGTCGTGGGCTCGTCGGGGCTGGGGGTTGGGAAGGCGTTGATCATCGTGCTGACCGCGGTGCCGTAGAAAGGATTTCCTATGACCCACCTCCTCCAGGATCTCCGCTACGGCCTGCGCGGTCTCGTCCGCAGCCCGGGCTTCGCGATCGCCGCCGGGCTCACGCTGGCGTTGGGGATCGGCGCCAACACTGCCATGTTCAGCCTGGTGGACGCGGTGCTGCTGCGACCCCTGCCCTATCCCCAGCCGGAGCGCCTGGTCCGCGTCCGCGCCGTCAATGCCGAGACGGGGCAGGATGCGAATCTGAATCCGCTCGATTTTGCCGACTACCGCCGGCAGGCGCGGAGCTTCGCGGATCTCGCGGCCATGGCGACTCCCACATTTTCGCTCACCGGCGGAGGCGAGCCCGAGCGGATTCGCGGGGCGCGCGTCAGCAGCAATTTCTTCCGCGCGTTCGGAGCCCGGCCCGCGATCGGCCGCGATTTTCAGATTCAGGACGAGCAGCCCGATGCGGAGCCGGTCGCGATCCTCTCCCACCGGCTCTGGGAGCGGCGCTATCACTCCGATCCGAAGATCCTTGGAAAAACCGTTACTTTGGACGACGCGCCTGTCATCGTGATCGCCATCCTCGAAGACGGCTTCCGCGCGCCCGGCGCCAGCGAAGACGATCCGCCGGAGGTCTGGACGCCGCTGCGGATCGAAGAGCGGATGGGCCGCGGCGGTCACTGGCTGCCCGTGTTCGGCCGCCTCGCAGACGGGGCCACGATTGAGAAGGCCCGGGCGGAGATGGAGACGCTCGCCCGGAGCCTCGAAAAGGAACATCCCCAATCGAATCAAGGCTGGACCACGAGCCTACAGGATCTCGAACAATCGCTCGTCGGCAACACCCGCACCCCGCTCCTGCTGCTTCTCGCGAGCGTCGGCCTCGTCCTGCTCATCGCCTGCGTGAACGTCGCGAATCTTCTTCTCGCCCGCGCCGGAAGCCGCGAGCACGAGGTTGCGGTCCGCGCCACCCTGGGCGCGTCCTCCGCCCGCCTCCTGCGCCAGCTTCTGACGGAGAGCCTCCTCCTCGCCACGCTCGGCGGTGCGGCCGGGCTGCTTCTCGCGTTTTTCGTCACGCGTCTCTTCTCCCGCCTCGATCCGGAGATCCTGCCGAGAGCGGAGGAGATTGCCGTGGACTCCCGGGTTCTCGCCTTCAACCTGGGAATCTCCGTGCTGGCCGCGATCGCCTTCGGCCTCGTTCCGGCTCTGCGCACGGCGCGAGGCGCGGTGCTGCGGCAGGGCACGCGGACCACCCCGAACCGGCGTCTCTCCGCGGCCCTGGTGATCGCCGAGCTCGCGCTCGCCCTCGTGCTGCTGATCGGCGCGGGCCTCCTCGCTAAAAGCTTCTGGAGACTGCTCCGCGTGGATCTTGGCTTCCGAGCCGAAAACCTTTTGATTGCTACGGTGGACCTGCCCGCCTCGCGCTACGGCGAGCCCCACCAGATGACCGCGTTCTATCAGAGCCTCTTCGAGAAGACGGCCGCGCTGCCGGGAGTGCTCCACGCGACCGGCGTCGACATCCTCCCTTTGAGCGGTGGATATTCCTGCAACAGTTTTTCGATCGACGACGGCTCGTCCATCCATGCGGAAGACGTCCCCTGTATTGAATACCGCATTGTCGGCCCGGGCTACTTTGAAGCTTTGGGCATCCCCATCGTGCAGGGAGAATCCTTTCCATCGACCAACGCTCCAGTCGCGATCGTCAACGAAACCCTGGCCCGCGCCCTCTGGCCGGACCGCAGTCCTTTAGGGAACCGGATCACCCTCGGCTTCGAAGAGGAGACGCCGCACACGATCGTGGGAGTCGTGAAAGACGTGCGCCACTTCGGCCTCCAATCGGCCGCCGCGCCCGAGGTCTACGTGAATTACCTCCAGCATCCCACGAGCGCCCTGACCGTGGTGGTGCGGACCGCAAACGACCCCGCGAGCTTGCGAAAATCGCTCGCGAAGGAGGTCCAAAGCCTGGACCCGGAGCTGCCGGTGAGCCGCGTCGAAAGTCTAGAAAGCCTCGTCGCGGGATCGATCGCCCAGCCCCGGCTGCGCACGGAGCTGCTGCTCCTCTTCGCTCTCCTCGCCCTGGTGCTCGCCGCGGTGGGCGTCTTCGGAGTCATCTCCTATTCGGTCGTGCGGAGAACCCGGGAGATCGGCCTGCGAATGGCGCTCGGGGCCGGCCGCGCCCAGGTCCTGCGGCTCGTCCTCGGCCAGACCCTGGCCTACGCCGGAGCCGGACTGGCGCTCGGCCTCGCCGCCGCGCTCGCCCTGACGAGGCTCCTCGCCAGCCTCCTCTACGAGGTCGGCCCCACCGATCCCGTCATCTTTATTACCGGCGCTGCCGTGCTGCTGGCCGTCGCCGGGCTGGCCGGCTACCTCCCCGCCCGGCAGGCCAGCCGACTGGAACCTCTGGAGGCGCTGCACGAGTTATAGACTCCCTTCATGCCTAACCCCCTCCCTTCCTCCGACGTTGACCGCTATCTCGCCGCCGCGCTCGCTGCCTGCCGCGCGGCCGGCGAGATCCACCGCCGCCACTTCCGTTCCGCCACGCTTGCCGTGGAGACCAAGGAGGATGCCTCACCGGTCACGGTGGCGGACCGGGGGTCCGAAGAGGCGATCCGCGAGACGCTCCACCGGGCCACGCCCGAGTTGGGGCTCCTGGGCGAGGAATTCGGGCAGGAGGGGAGCGAGCGCGACCGCTGGATCATCGATCCCATCGATGCTACCAAGAACTTCGTGGCCGGCCTCCCGTACTTCGCCACCTTGGTCGGCCTGGAGCTGGACGGCGAGCTCGTCTTCGGCGCCGTCCACGCGCCGGCCCTGGGGCCCGGGTCCGGCCTCGCCGCCGCGCAGGCCGCGGGCGATCCCGCGCTCCTGGGAGAAACCTGGTGGGCGGCCCGCGGCCACGGCGCCTGGGGTGGCACGGGAACGACACCTGAAAGCATCCGGCAACGCCGCCTCCGGGTGAGCAGCACCGCCCAGGTCGCCGAGGCCTTCATCGTCCACGGCGGCCTCCTCCAGTTCCAGAAGCACGGCCTGTGGCCCGCCCTCTCCGAAATCGTGGCCCGCGCCTACCGCACCCGCGGCTTTGGAGACTGGTGGGGCCACATCCTCGTGGCCGAAGGGCGATGCGACGCCATGATCGAAGGCCGGGTGGCCCTCCACGACGTGGCGGCGCTGAAACCCATTCTCGAAGAGGCCGGGGGCGTGCTCCTCGCGAGGAACAACGCCCCTCTGGTCCGCGGATTCGAGGAGGCGACCCTGTCGTCGGCTCCGGGGGTGGTGGAGGAGCTGGCGAGAATGTTGGAGTTTTGAGGCGTACCTCCTCCGCCACAGAATGAAGGAGAGCTGTGCTCCCGGATAGCCTTATGGCCCCACTTGGGGCCTGGATTCAGTTTTCAAAGATCTCTCGACTTTTCAGGCGCACAAAAGACCTCTTGCTTCGAGGAAAAGGTCTTTTGCGTAGGCCGAAAGACTTTTTGGAGGAGGTGGTCGATCTTTTCCAGATCCAAAACGTCTGCGATCGGAGGTTGAAGCCATCAACCTCTCGCCAACAAGTCTTTTTCTGCTTCAAAAGAGTTGAAGGTTCGAGCAAAAAGTCATTCGCTCCATCCAAAAGACCCCTTCCCGGTCGCAAAAAGTCTTTTTGGGAAGAGCGGGTGACTTTTCGAAGGGCAGATCGCTTGATGGCACGGAGCTTTCATTAGAATGCACCGGCCGGGATGACCGAAGCCCGGCGATGAACCGACTCACGAAGGAGACATCATGCCCAAGATCGCCGAGCTGCTGTGGGCCGAGATGGAACGGGAAGCGGTGGGGACGCGCCGCGCGCTGGAACGCGTCCCCGAGGGCCGGAACGACTGGAAGCCGCACGAGAAGTCGATGGAGCTGGGTTACCTGGCCGGTCTTATTGCCACGATGCCCTCCTGGGTCGCCTCCATAGTCCTCCAGGACGAGCTCGACCTCGCCGCCCCGGGCGAGTACACGACCCAGGACTACGGCACGAACCGCGAGCTCCTCGAAGCGTTCGACAAAGCCATGGCCAAGGCACGGGAGGCCCTCGCCAACGCCACGGACGAGCAACTGCTGACGACCAACTGGCGTCTGCTCGTCCAGGGACAGGTCGTCATGGAGGTGCAGCGCTACACCGCGATCCGCGACAGCGCCTTGAACCACATGGCGCACCACCGCGGCCAGCTCACCGTGTACCTGCGCTTGAACGACGTGCCCGTGCCCTCGCTCTACGGGCCGACGGCGGATGAGGCCGGGTTCCAGTAGAGACGTTCCAACCCGCAACGCGCTATCCGTCAAAGACCTCCACCGGCGGCCCGCGCACGAATGTCCGCAGGCCGCCACCGGCGGAACGTCTCTTCGAAGGGCAGGACGCTCCAAAAGGCGTTGACCTTTTGAATCCTCTCCGTCCTCGGAGGCTTCAGGGCGGCGGTGGTGTCATTCGCGGCGGTGTGCCCTCCGAAGGAGACGTTCCGCCGGTGGGGGCCTGCGAAGGATGGTGCTTGTCTCGCCAGTAGTGGCCTTTGGACGTTGGTGCGTTGCGGGTTGGAACGTCTCTACGTATCCATCACTTCGTCTAAAGATTTTCGCACCACCGGCACCCCCTCAGGCCACCACCCCTCCCACCCTTCCCGGGCGAACAGGATTTCGTCCCCCGGGTAGGTGGGCACCACGTAGAGCGGGAAGCGCTCGAAGATCTCACGGTCCGGGCGCTTCCGCCTCTTTTGGATGGCCTCGCGGCACTCGGCGGCACGGTCCAGGTTTCCCAGGAGGTTGGTGATCGCTCGGAATTGCGCGATGGTGCGCGGGTCGGTGAGCTGCGGGGTCTCCGGCGCGGCGGGCGGTGGTGGAGGAAGGAAGGTTCTCCGGAGCTTGGCGAGGCCTCGCTTCCAGAATTGCTGGGGGCCGAATTCCTTCCATTTGGCGAGGATGTTGCCGGGGGTGAGCGGTAACGGCGGGGGCAGCGGCGGTGCCGTAGGGCCTGTGTTGGCGATGTGGCCGGCGTAGGGGTCGAGCTGGAGGGTGGTGGTTCCGGGGTTGTTCCAGAGGAGGAGGCATTGGGTGCGGTGGAGGAGGGTCAGCATCACCACCGGCATCAGACGCTCCCAGAGGCCGGATTCGTAGTTCTTGTAGGCGGTCAGGAACGCGTTCCTCTCGAAGAGGAAGCCCCGGTTGAAGTTGCCCAGCAGATCGCTCGTGGCGCTCGATCGGTGATGCACGACGGCGTCCGGCGCGAAGATCACCCTTTCTCCTCCGGACCAGAGGCGCCAGCCTAAATCCACGTCCTCCAGATAGGCGAAGTAGGACTCGTCGAAGCCTCCGGCGGCGAGGTAGGAGGCGCGGCGGATGATCATGTTGCCGCCGCAGGCGAAGAGGAGCTCTTCGCCTCGCTTCGGGATCTCCACCTGATCCAATGGACGCCGGAAGTCGAGCTGGAAGGCGTGGCCGTCGAAGGTCATGACGCCTCTGGCAAAGTCGAGGCGGGTGCCTTCCCAGTCGATGATCTGACCGGAGACGGCGGCAACGTCCGGCGGGGCGGAGGCGTAGGCGTCCACCAGGGCGGCGAGCCAGTCGGGCTTCGGGCGGGTGTCGTTGTTGAGCAGGATGACCGCGTCGCCGTCCGCCTCGGAGACGAGGCGGTTGTTGCCGGCGCAGAAACCGAGGTTCACCGGGCTTTCGAGGAAGCGGACGCGGCGATCCGACCCGTACTGCTCGCGCATCCAGCCTTGTGTACCGTCCGTCGAGCCGTTGTCGAGGACCAGGACCTCCCAGTCCATGCCCGGGTCTTTCTGGGCAAGCACGGCGGGGAGGCAGTTCTCCAGGTGCTTCTTGCCGTTCCAGGAGAGGATGGCGATCGAGACCTTGCGCGGCGCGCTCAAGAGGTCCCCCAGAGGGTGCGGAGCTTGCGGCGCAGGCGGAAGGCGAGGCGGTCCGGCGGTGCCACGGTCGCGAG
>DATEIO010000892.1:0-5834 GCA_035278895.1 Thermoanaerobaculia bacterium
ACGCGGCGCTGGTGGAACGAACGGAAGACCGGTCCTTACGAGAAGAGGGTCGAGGCGGGGGATCGCCCCATTGCGGGGAGCGAAGAGCTCGCCCGGCAGGATCTCGCGCTCGAAGCGCTGATGTTGGGGTTGCGCACCGCCGACGGAATCGATCTCGAACGGTTCCGGGAGCGCTATGGAGTGGACCTTCTGAAACACAACGAGCCGCTCGTGGAGCGGCTCGTTCGGGAGGAGCTCCTCGCGATCGAAGGGGAGCGCCTCGCGCCCACCCTGGCTGGTCTCGCCGTCACGGACTCGCTGGCCCGGGCCTTCGATCTCGAAGAGGAGAGGTGACGGCTACTTCTTCGTCACCACCATCTCCATGTTCTTCACCTCCTGCCCGCCGGGTCCCGGCCCGTACGACTCCATCTTGAAGCTCTTGTCGCCCGTCCAGGTGATGACCGAGCGCATGTAGGTCTTCTGCCCGGTCATCGGATCCATCGAGTCCCCTTTGTCCTCGCACTTCATGCCGCTCTCGTCGCAGGTGCCGGTCGCGTACATGATCCCCGTTCCCATGTTATCGATCCAAGTGCTGACGTACTGTTTGGAGAGGTTGTCGTAGCCGTTGGTGGCCCGGCCTTCGAAGGGCATTCCCATGAAGTTGCCCTTCCAGGTGGTCTGGGCGTACCGCCCGCCGAGGATCATCTCGCCGTGCATGGTGCCGGTCGACTCCATCGGCGGCTGGCTGGGGTCCATCCACATCTTGCCCGCGTAGGTCCAGTCCCCGGCGTAGCGGGAGATGTGCTTGTGCGGTTGCCCCGGAGTGATGGCCTTCATGAAGGCCTCCATCTCCGGGCCTCCCCCGGCGGGAGCCTCCTCCTTCGGCTTGTCCTGAGCCATGGCGGGAACGGTCGTCAAGGCGAGCAACGACAGTGCGGCGGCGAACGGACGGATTTTCATCCTTCTCCTCCTTTCAGGTCTGAAGCGTCGCTGAATCGAACGGGCGTTGGCAGGAAACTCTTGAATTACGCCCGATTAGCGCCTAAACTATCACTCCGGCCCCGTCGCGTCAAGAGAGAATCCGGAAAAGCTCCGGCGCGGCTTTCCGGTCTTGATCCGAGACGATCGCCCTGTATCATGCCCCAGCCATGGCCTATGACGCTTCCTCTATCGAAGTCCTGACGGGACTGGAGCCGGTCCGCAAGCGGCCCGGCATGTACACGTTCACGGACCGGCCCGACCACCTCGCCCAGGAGGTCATAGACAACGCCGCCGACGAGGCGATCGCCGGCCACTGTAACGAGATCGTGCTCACCCTCCACGCGGATAGCTCCCTCTCCGTGTCCGACAACGGCCGCGGCATGCCGGTGGACCTCCACAAGGGGGAGAAGGTGCCGGGCGTCGAGGTGATCCTGACCCGCCTCCACTCGGGCGCCAAGTTCTCGGACAAGAGCTACCGCTTCTCGGGCGGCCTCCACGGCGTAGGCGTCTCGGTCGTCAACGCCCTGTCCAAGAAGCTCGAGGTGTGGGTCAAGCGCGAGGGCAAGGTCCACCACATGGCCTTCGCCGACGGGCAGAAGACGTCGAGCCTCAAGGTGGTGGACACCGTGGGCCAGAGAAACACGGGAACCACCGTCCGCTTCTGGCCGGACCCCGCGTTCTTCGACTCCCCCAGGTTCAGCATCCCCAAGCTCAAGCACGCCCTCCGCGCCAAGGCCGTGCTCTCCCCGCGGCTCCACATCCGCTTCGTCCATGAGGAGAGCCCCGAGGAGAACGAGGACTGGTACTACGAGGACGGCCTCAAGGACTACCTGACCGACGAGCTCGACGAAACGCAGATCGTGCCGGCCGATCCCTTCATCGGCCACTTCCGGGGCAAGGACGAGGAGGTCGACTGGGCCGTGGCCTGGATCGGCGAAGAGGAAGAGGACACGAGCGTGGTGTCGGAGAGCTACGTGAACCTCATCCCCACACCCCAGGGCGGCACCCACGTGAACGGCTTCCGCGCCGGCCTCACCGAGGCGATCCGCGAGTTCTGCGAGTTCCGGGACCTCCTGCCGCGCGGCGTCAAGCTCGCTCCCGAGGACGTCTGGGCCCGCTGCTGCTACGTGCTCTCCGTGCGGATGAAGGACCCGCAGTTCACGGGCCAGACCAAGGAGCGCCTCTCCTCGCGCGAGGCCGCCGCCTTCGTCGCCGGGGTCGCCAAGGACGCCTTCGCCCTCTGGCTCAACCAGCACACGGCGGACGCCGAGCGGATCGCCCGCTTGGCGATCGACAGCGCCCAGACCCGCCTGCGCGCCGGCAAGAAGGTCAAGAGGAAGACCGTCACCTCCGGCCCCGCGCTCCCGGGCAAGCTCGCCGACTGCACGAGCCAGGACCTGGGACTCACCGAGCTCTTCCTCGTGGAAGGCGACTCGGCCGGCGGCTCGGCCAAGCAGGCGCGGAGCAAGGAGTTCCAGGCCATCCTCCCGCTCCGCGGCAAGATCCTGAACACCTGGGAGGTCGACCCCACGGAGGTCCTGGGCTCCCAGGAGGTGCACGACATCGCCGTGGCCTTAGGGGTAGACCCCGGCTCCACCAACGTGGAGGGCCTGCGCTACGGCAAGGTCTGCATCCTGGCTGACGCGGACTCGGATGGCGCTCACATCGCGACGCTCCTCTGCGCTCTCTTCCTCCGCCACTTCCGGCGATTGGTCGAGGACGGCCGCGTGTACGTGGCCATGCCCCCGCTCTACCGGATCGACGTGGGCAAGGAGGTCTACTACGCCCTGGACGAGCGGGAAAAGAAAGGCATTCTCGACCGCATCGAGGCCGAAGGAAAGAGAGGCAAACCCAACGTGCAGCGCTTCAAGGGCCTGGGCGAGATGAACCCGCTCCAGCTTCGCGAAACCACCATGGCGCCCGAGACCCGCCGCCTCGTCCAGCTCGTCATGGACGGCGAGGACGGCAACGCTCCCGAGCCGGACAAGATCCTGGACATGCTTCTCGCCAAGGCGCGCGCGGGAGACCGCAAGGAGTGGCTGATGGAAGTGGGCAACCGGGCCGAGGTGGAGGTCTAGACCATGGCGAGAACCTCCTCCAGAAAACGGGGCGGCAACGGCGCTCCACCGCAGATCCCCTTTGCCGACGTCGAGCAGATGTCGCTCGCCCGGTTCACGGAGAAGGCATACCTCGACTATTCGATGTACGTCATCCTCGACCGCGCCCTGCCTCACCTCGGCGACGGCCTGAAGCCGGTCCAGCGGCGGATCATCTACGCGATGTCCGAGCTGGGGCTCTCGGCCAACGCCAAGTACAAGAAATCGGCGCGCACCGTGGGCGACGTGCTCGGCAAATACCACCCCCACGGCGACGTCGCCTGCTACGAGGCCATGGTCCTGATGGCCCAGCCGTTCAGCCTGCGCTACCCGCTGATCGACGGCCAGGGCAACTGGGGCTCGCAGGACGATCCCAAGTCGTTCGCGGCCATGCGCTACACCGAGTCGCGGCTGACGGCGTTCTCGACAATCCTCCTTTCAGAGCTCGAGCAGGGCACGGTCGACTGGGGGCCGAACTTCGACGGCACGCTCGAAGAGCCGAGGCTCCTGCCCGCGCGCCTCCCCCACGTGCTCTTGAACGGCGCCTCCGGCATCGCCGTGGGCATGGCGACGGACATTCCGCCCCACAACGCCCGCGAGGTGACCGCCGCCTGCATCCGCCTGCTCGACGATCCCAAGGCGGCCGACGAGCTGCTCTACGAGGACATCAAAGGCCCCGACTATCCGACCGACGCCGAGATCGTGAGCTCCCCCGTGGAGCTGCGGAAGATCTACGAGACGGGCTCGGGCTCGGTCCGCATGCGCGCCGCCTGGGAGCTGGAGGACGGCGAGATCGTCATCATGGCCCTCCCCTATCAGGTCTCCGGGAGCAAGATCATCACCCAGATCGCCGGCCAGATGCAGGCGAAAAAGCTCCCCATGGTCGAGGACGTGCGGGACGAGTCGGATCACGAGAACCCGACCCGCATCGTCATCACCCCGCGCTCGAACCGGGTGGACATGGACGGCCTGATGGCCCACCTCTTCGCCACCACGGACCTGGAACGCACCTACCGCGTGAACCTGACCATGATCGGCCTGGACGGCCGGCCGCGGCAGTTCAACCTGCGCGAGCTGCTCTCCGAATGGCTCCGCTTCCGCATCGAGACCGTCCGGAGGCGCCTCCAGTTCCGCTACGACAAGGTTCTCGCCCGGCTCCACATCCTCGAGGGCTACCTCGCCGCGTACCTGAACATCGACGAGGTGATCCGCATCATCCGGACAGAGGACAAACCGAAGCCCAAGCTCATGGAGCGCTTCGGCCTCACCGACATCCAGGCCGAGGCCATCCTGGAGCTCAAGCTGCGGCATCTCGCCAAGCTCGAAGAGATGGAGATCCGGGGGGAGCAGGACAGCCTCTTGAAGGAGCGCGACGCGCTCGAAAAGATCCTGAGCTCTGACGCGCGGCTGCGGAGGAAGGTCAAGGAGGAGCTCGCCGCGGACGCCGAGAAGTTCGGCGATGTCCGCCGCACGCCGATCATCGAGCGCGAAGCCGCCAAGGCCATGGACGAGTCGGCCCTGATCCCCACCGAGCCGGTCACCGTGGTCCTTTCGGAAAAAGGCTGGGTGCGCTCCGGCAAGGGGCACGACCTCGATCCCCTGGAGCTCTCCTACAAGGCCGGAGACAGCTTCTTCATGGCGGCCCGCGGGCGGAGCAACCAATATGCCGTCTTCCTCGACTCGACGGGCCGCACCTACTCGCTCGCGGCCCACACCCTCCCCTCGGCCCGCGGCCAGGGCGAGCCGCTGTCGAGCCATCTCACGCCGCCGCCGGGCGCCTCGTTCATCGGCGTCATGATCGGCAGCGACGACGACCTGTATCTGATGGCGACCAGCACCGGCTACGGCTTCATCGCCAGGCTCGGCGACCTCCAGGCGAGAAACCGCGCCGGCAAGGCCGTGATCTCCGTCACTCCCGGCGCCAAGGTCCTGCCGCCGATCCGCATCCTCTCCCTGGAGACCAGCCGTCTGGCCGCCGCGACCGACGGCGGCCGCCTCCTGGTCTTCCCGCTCAAGGACCTCCCCCTCCTGCCCAAGGGCAAGGGGGTGAAGATCATCAGCCTTCCGTCCAAGGGGGAGAAGGAGTCCCTGTTCGCCTGCGCCATCCTCCTCGAAGGGGCGCACCTGATCGTCCACGCCGGCAAGCGCTACCTCAACATGAAGCCCTCGGAATGGGAGGCCTTCGCGGGCAACCGGGCTCTCCGGGGCAACAAGCTGCCGCGGGGCTTCCAGAACATCGTGAGATTGGAGGCGGTCGGGTGAGGGAATCGAGATCTTCGCATCGTTTTGTCCCCTAAGAGGGGACAGAACGCACTTCCTCTCCGTGGTCCGGGGGACGGTTCCCCGGTTCCTGCTTCAAGGAGTCGTCTCACGTGTCGAAGATCTCTCGTTCCACCCGGCGCGGCCTGCTGGCCGCCTTCTCCCTCTGCCTCCTCGCCGCCACCTTCGCCTTCGCACCGGCAACGGTCGAGGCCACGGCTCCTTGCAGCGGCCCCGGCACCGTGACCATCTACTACAACAACCACGGCAAGGAAGTCGGCCGCTATACGCAGAACTGCAACAGCGAGATCTGCACGGGCACGGGAGCAGTGACGTCCAACTTTGACGTCCTCTTCCTCCCCTGCGCGCCGCAGGATCCGGTGGAGTAAAACCTGCCGTAGGGATTCGCGAGGTGGTCACAGATTGTGACCACCTCGTTCTGTAGGGGCGGCCCTGCGTGGCCGCCCTGGGCGGGGGAAAGGCCGAAGCCAGCAGGGCGGCCACACAGGGCCGCCCCTA
>DATEIO010000893.1:0-2794 GCA_035278895.1 Thermoanaerobaculia bacterium
GGGTGAGCGCTCCGTCCCACTCGGTGGGGGACTGTACCTGCACGGTGGAGAGCTCTACCCGTTCGGTGCAACGCCTGGTCCGCACGGGTGAGCGCTCCTCCCCACTCGGTGTGGGCCCGTAACCTGTTCGGTGGAGAGCTCTACCCGTTCGGTGCGACGCCCGGTCCGCACGGGTGAGCGCTCCTCCCCGCTCAGTGTGAGCCTGTACCTGCTCGGTGGAGAGCTCTACCCGTTCGGTGCAACGCCTGGTCCGCACGGGTGAGCGCTCCTCCCCACTCGGTGTGGGCCCGTACCTGCTCGGTGGAGAGCTCTACCCGTTCGGTGCGGCGCCTGGTCCGCACGGTTGAGCGCTCCTCCCCACTCGGTGCGGGCCCGTACCCGCTCGGTGGAGAGCTTCCACGAGGAACCTGCCGTTCTAGGGGGCGTGCGAATATCGGCTGCCGGAGTACATCAATGCTACCAATCACACAATTAATAGGAACGGAAGCAGCAAAAGAAGAGGGGGACCCTCGCAGGTCCCCCTTGGGGAGAAAAGGCCCGGAGGAGAACGGGCCGGGTTCGCTTTTAGTAGAGCGTTTTTAGTAGAGAGTGTTGATGCCGTTCTCGTCGTCCGCCTCGGTCGAAGCGGGGCCGTTGTTGCAGTAGCTGACCGACGGATACATCGTGGCGCCGGCGACGCTCGTGTGGCCGAGGCCGAGCAGGTGGCCGACCTCGTGGACCATCACGCCTTCGACGTAGATCTCGGAAGAGCAGCTCTCGCCCGCCGAGGCCCAGGCATAGGCCGTGTTGGTGACGATGTCGGCATCGTAGATCTCGTACGTGCCATTGCCGCGCGACCGGTAATAGCCGGTGAAGGTGGCGGCGAGGCAGGAGCCGGTGCAGGCCCGCTGCGGGTCGGTGAAGTTGAGCATCGGGCGGCCGTCGCCCAGGCTGAAGCCCGAGATCGAGCCGACGGTGGCGTTGACGACGGTGCCGGAGCCGGCGCCGTTCCAGGCCGCGGTGGAGACGATGGCGTTTCTGGTGCGGGTGCGCCCGAGGTCGCCGTCGGTGACGCTCGACAGGCCGCGGTTGTCCACGATCACGTTGGGGTCCGCGCTCCAGGTGCGGCGGGGCGACAGGAGAACGTAGGCGGAGAGGCTGCCCGCCACGAGGCAGCCGAGGATCGTCAGGGTAGCGAAAGACGCGATTTTCTTCATGGTCTATGGCTCCAATTCTCGATCCGAAAAGTTAGTTCTCGAGAGCGCGGCCGGCGCGGACCGCCTCGGTGCGGATGGCATCGCGGAGAGCGTCCAGGCGGACGGCCTTCTGCTGGGCCGCGGGACGGCCGTCCCGGGTCAGCACGTTCGCGCCGTCGTCGGTCATCGGCACGGCATATTCAATACCGGCCTCTTCGACCACCCGGAACTGTCCCTGCTGGTAGCCGGCGACGCGCGCGACGCCGTCCTGCTCCGTTTCGAGATAGAGGAGAACCTTTTCATTGACCGTGAACTTCGGGAAGCCGTGGGCCTCCACGTAGAACCCATTGACTTCGCCGCCAAAGGTCTTGACGACGACCACGGAATCGGGCCGGCCCAGAAGGGCTTCGTCGACCTTGACCATGGCTTCCGTAACGATGATCGAGCCGTCCGGCGTCCAGAAGGAATTCACCTGGATGACTTGGCCCTTGACCACCGCCGCCGAATCCCGGACCAGATCCTTGTGCGTCATCTTCAGGAAGGTCGAAGCTCCCGCCGGCATTGCCGCCACTACCATCAAGAGACCAAGTGACACCAAACGCTTCATGCGGATCTCCTTGTCCTCACGGACCGGACATGAAATCGCCGACCATCGGCGAATCGAAGCCGACTTGACAGACCGTGTAGCCGGGAATTGAAAAGTTGCTATTTCCTGCGGCCCGGCCGCCGCATGTCTCCACTTCTACTCTTACTGGTACAGGAGGCGGGGAAAAAGGAGACAAGACAGGTGAAGAATTCCTCTGGCGAACTTTTTGCTCTCTCCCGAGGCAGCGCGGCCCGGCCGCGCGGGCTTCGAGGGGAGGTGCAAGGATGGACCCGCATCGTCGTTCCCGGAAGGGGAGCAGCTTCGGCCAGGGCCGGCTCCTCCTGGCCGCGCTCCTCGCCGTGGCGTCTCTCGCCACCTATTACGGCTCCCGCGACGGGAATCCGGTCCCCGGCAAAGCCCAGCCCCTGAGACTGTCCCCTCGGCAGGAGATCGCCCTGGGGCTCCAGGCGGCCCCGCGGATGGCGCAGCGATACGGAGGGCTCCTCCCCGATCAGAGAGCCCAGGACCGCGTCGACGAGATCTGCTCCTCCCTCGTGACGCGGACCGCGGCACAGAAGACCCCCTACGAGTTCGAATGCCACGTGCTGGCCGACCCCCGGACGGTCGACGCCTTCGTCCTGCCGGGCGGGCAGGTCTTCCTCACCACCGGCCTTTTGGAGAGGCTCGAAACCGAGGGGCAGCTCGCCGGAGTTCTCGCCCACGAGATCGGCCACGTGGTGGCCCGGCACGCCGCCGAGCCTCTGGAAAAGCAGGCCGGCGCCACCGTGCTCGCCTCCTACGATCCGGACCTCCCGGCGTCCAGAAACAGCCCGGCCGTGGCCGCGCTCCTCGGGCAGATGCTCGACCTGCGCTTCAGCCGGGAGGACGAGCTCGAAGCCGACCGGCTCGGCGTGCGCTTCCTGGCCGACGCAGGCTACGACTCGCGGAGCCTGGCTGAGGCCCGGCAGATCCTGGACTCGGGAAGCCCCGAATTCCGGAGCACCCACCCGAGCCCGGACCGTCGCGTTCCCAT
>DATEIO010000894.1:0-3732 GCA_035278895.1 Thermoanaerobaculia bacterium
GATTCCGCGAGCTCCCCCCTCCCGGCCCTCACCCCCGGCCCCTCTCCCACCACCCCTGTCCCCCTCCCTGGGAGAGGGGAGAAAGGCGTAGGGTGCGCTGTGCGCACGTCTTGTTTCCCACCGCCGAAAGACGTGCGCACAGCGCACCCTACAGCTCTCCCTCCTCTCCCAGGAAGGGGGGCGGCGTGGTGGGAGAGGAGGGCTGGGGAGGTGAGGGCCCGGGGGTTGGGGGGATTCTTCACGCCGCCTCCCGCCCGGCCGCCCACCGCGCTTCGATATCCCGCGCCTCCGTTTCCATGAAGCTCTGGAGCCCTTCGACCGGCTCCCAGCGCTCCGCGTCGCCCTCCGCCAGGGCGTCCACAATGGTGCGCGACTGGGCGAGGAGGTGGCCGAGGCGGGCGAAGGCGCGGTGCGAACCGGTGAGCGCGGGGAGATTCGGGCGGCCGAGGCCGTCGTCGCGGCCGGCGGTCTTGCCCGTCTCCTCGGGGCCCATCATGCGGTCCTTGAAATCGTCGAGGATCTGGTAGGCGAGACCCCAGGCGGCGGCGAGGCGCTCCAGCCGTGCGATCGTCTCCGCATCGTCTCCTGCCACGAGAGCGGGGAGCACCATGGCGAGGCGGATCAGGGGAACCGTCTTCGCGACCGCCACCTCGGCCACCTGCTCCGGGCTCGCGCCCTCGCGCCGGAAGTGGACGTCGCGCGCCTGGCCGTCCAGGATGCCGGCAAGGCCCAGGCACTCGGAGACCAGGGCCGCGGCGGCGGCACGGCAGCTGGCCGGCCCTTCGCCGATCGCCTCCCAGAGCAGCGCGTAGGCGCGGGTGATAAGCGCGAGCGCTCCCAGCGTGGCCGCAGCCTCGCCGAACACCAGGTGCGGGCAGGGATGGCCGCGCCGCTCCGTGGCGTCGTCCATGCTCGGCATGTCATCGAAGAGGAGAGAGGCCGAGTGGAAGTACTCCACGGCCACGGCGAGCTTCAGGGCGCGGGAGGCGTCCAGGCCGCGCCGCAGGCCGAGCCCGTAGGCGAGTTGCGCCCGGGCGAGGCTCCCGGGATGTTCCAGCACGTCCGCCACCACGCCGCGCAGGCGGGGGTCGCGGCAACCGTCGAGCGGCATCATCGTCGCGAAAGCCCGCCGCACGTCGAGCATCTCGCGGGCCGAAAGGAGCTGCAACCGGCGAAGACCCATCGTCAGTTCCCCGCGGCCCCGCCGGCCCCTTCGAGCGTTCCGTCCACCTTCACGTGGACCGCCACGGTCTTCGCTACGCGGAGGACCATGATGCTGGGGTCATGGAGCCCCCACTCGACGAACGGGATCGTGAGCTCCGTCGTCCCCGTCACCCGCCCGTTCTGCACGTTCACCTTGGCCGGCAGGCTCATCTTGTGGTCCGCGCCATGGAACGCGAGCGTGCCGTCGAGCGTCACCTGCGAGGGGCCGGACGGCGCTACCGTGCCGCGCACCTTCTCCGCCTTGAACACGGCGAGCGGATACTTCGGGGTCTCCAGCACTTCGTTGTGCATCGTCTTGTCCCGGCTGTTGTTTCCCGTCGCGGCCTTCTTGAGGTCGATCGCGATCTCGCCCGAAGCCGCACCCGTCTCCGAGTCGAAGGCGATCCTGCCCGACTGGACCGCGAGCACCCCCTCCACGTCATGGCCCGTGGCGTCGAGCGTGAAGGTCACCTTGGAAGCGGCGGGATCGAGAATGAGCACGCGCTGCTCCGCGTGCCCGGGAAGCGCGAACAAGGCCGCAAAAGCAGCCAGGAGGATCAGGACAGCTCTCTGGGAAATCCGCATGGCACTCTCTCCTTCCATGGAGCCCGGGCCGAATCCGGCCGGGGCGCCCCGTTGAACAGGGCAGAGCCTAATAGGGCTCCATGAATGAGTCATGAACGAGGGGAGCGAGGTTCATTGGGGGGGCGGCCGTCCCATGGGTCGAGAGAGCCGCCCCGCGATGTGGGGAACCTCAGGCGCTCCCAGCGGGCAATCGCCGCGCCGTTAATCCTGGCCTGACAACGCGCGAGTGGGTTGCCAAGGCAGGTCTGATCTGTAGGGGCGGCCCGATGTGGCCGCCCTGGCGGGGGAAAGGCCGAAGTAAGCAGGGCGGCCACATAGGCCGCCCCTACAGGAACCCATCATTTCCGGGCTGACAACGCGCTAGCACGTCATTTTGCTGGTGCACGTCAGCCATTCGGTGTTGAACCCACCCCCGGCGACCGCTTCAAGGTCTTTGGAATCCAGGTCGCGGACCGTCTCCTTCGCGAGCACGAGCTTCTTCACCTGCTTCTTCATGACGTCCCCTTAGGTGGATGCCGGAGACTCGCCCCCGGCTCGGGCATTCTAGCTCCTCCTCGAGGGCTCCCTCTGTCTCTACGGGCCGTGACGGCCGGCCATAGTAATTAGATAGAGGTAGATAGAGGGCCCGGAACGGCCGCCTCCGGAGATGACCGATCGGACGGTTCACTCCCGAACCGGGACGCTTCGAAGGCCCTAATCGACGATCCTCGTCCGGATGCCCACCGTCCTCCTACAGGATAGGGAGGTTGTTCCCGCGAGGACGGTTCCCCTCTGAACCGGACCGTTCCCTTCGTGGATAGGACGGTTCACTTCCGGAACCGGGAGGTTGCCTATGCCCGGCAGCGTCCCAGACCGGAGGATCTCTCCTTCGCACTCACCCCAGCCCCGGGAGGGGCGTCAGCATAGAGCCCGGGGTGGACGCGCCGAAGGCGCGGGAACCCCGGGTAGGCGGCCCCCCCACGTTTGGGAGCCCCGAAGGGGCGGCAGGGGAGTTGCGGTATCTTAGGAGCGGAGGTCGGAAATGCACTCTGTGGTCCAGAACAACCTCGCCGCGCTCAAGGCCCTCTGCGCCCGCTACCGGGTCGAGCGGCTCGACCTCTTCGGCTCCGCCGCCCGGGACGACTTCGACCCTGAATCGAGCGACCTGGACTTCCTGGTGGAGTTCGCGCCCATGTCCCCTCGGGAGCACGCGGACAGCTTCTTCGGCCTGCTCGGGGATCTCGAACGTCTCTTCGGCCGGCGTATTGACCTCCTGGAGCCCGAGCCGATCGAGAACCCCTACCTCCGGGCGTCCATCGAGCGGTCCCGGAAGGCCCTCTATGAAGCAGCCTGACCCGCGTACCTTTCTTTTTGACGTTCAGCGGGCCTGTGAGCTCATTACAGAGTTCACCATCGGAATGACACTCCCGGAGTATGCCGCCGACCTGAAAACCCGGTCCGCGGTAGAGAGACAACTCGAAATCATCGGCGAGGCCATCAGCCAGATGCTCAAGCTCTTTCCGGAGATGCAAGAGGAGCTCCCTCAGGCCGCCCAGATCATCGCCTTTCGGAATCGTCTTATCCACGGATATGCCTCGGTGTCCAATCAGGTCGTCTGGGGTATTCTCGAAGGCCACCTGCCCGAGCTGGCGACGAAAGTCAAAGAGCTCTTGGCAAAACAACAGCCGGGTGGGGAATGCTAAGCCGTCGGCCCCGCATCAATAGGAGAGAGCAGTCTTGAGATCGGCGTACGAACCGACCCTGATTAGCCCCGGAGGGGCGGCAGCATATAGCCCGGGGTGGACGCGCCGAAGGCGCGGGAACCCCGGGTAGGTGTCCCCCAATATTCAGGAGCCCCGAAGGGGCGGCAGGGGAGTTGCGGTATCCTGAAGACGGAGATCAAATAGCAATGAGCGCAGTCCGAATCGAGATCCCTGAAGAAACGCTGATCAGCCTCAAGACGGC
>DATEIO010000895.1:0-3890 GCA_035278895.1 Thermoanaerobaculia bacterium
AGGTTCAAACTCGCGGCTTGAGTCCGAGGTTTGCTCCGTACGTCGCCCTTTCCGAAGTGAGCGGCACCTTGCCAAGCAGGAGGGCTCCCAAACCATGAAACGGACCATGCTGCCAGTCGCCGTGCTGACATTCATCCTCGCCACATCCCTCACCTCTGCCGAGGACTACCACGTAATCTCCGTCACGGAGCACCGCGTCGGGCCGCTCTTCGTGACCGAGGAGACCGTCCAGGCCGGGGACGATCCGGTCGCGCGGTTCACCGTGCACCGCATGCGGAAGCCCGAGGCGGCTTCCCGCGGATCTCTTCTCCTGATGCCCGGAGGGGCCTCGAACTTCGCTTTCTACGCCGCGGATGAGGACGGCAAGGAGCTTCAGTCGTTCGCCGCGTACTTCGCGCTCCGTGGCATCGAGGTCTGGGGTTACTCGCCCCGCACCCAGGGGCTTGCTGCCGGAGCCTGTTCGGGCGCGGTCGACTGCTCGGGGATGGCAGAGTGGGGGATGCAATCCGTCGTTGACGATGCCCTCTACATCCGCGAGCGGATTCGCGCCGTCCACGGCTCAGAGAAGCCGGTGATCGCCGGACTCTCTCTGGGAGCCATGACGACCCTGGCGGTGATCAATGCCTCTCCGAACGACTGGGCGGGCGCGGTGATCTGGGAAGGGATGATCTACAGCGAGAACCCATTGGTCCTGGACGCCAACCAGATCTCGTGTGACGAGGTCGAGGCCCGCTTGGCCGCAGGCGAATTGTGGGACGACGCCAATTATCCGGTCATCCGTCTGATCTACGCTCTAGCCGTCAACGATCCGAACGGGCCCACGCCGATCCCGGGCTTCCCTCCGGGGTTCACCAACCGGCAGGTCTTCCTGGCCCTCCTCTCCACGCCCCAGCCGGCACCGCCGGGCTACGTTCCGGGGTACACGCTGGTCGTGGGGAGCGTTGCGGAGGACCGTTTTTTCTACTCGTCCGAAGACCGCCTGGCGATGCTCATCCTTCAGCTCAACCACTATGAGCCGCTGGCGCTGATCCGCGACTACACCTGCGCTCTCGCGGGTGAGCGGATCTTCTCTAGCAACCTCCCGAGCTTCACCGCCCCGGTCTACGCCATCGGCGGAGGGCACAGCTTCGGCGCCTGGATGGACGACAACATCGACCTTCTAGGCTCGACCGACGTGACATGGAACTTCATTCCGGAGTTCGGACACGCCGATCATGTCGCCTCGCCGGAGCACCGGCAGCTTCTGGAGGAGCCGCTCTTTCAGTGGCTGAAGGGGGTACTCAGGGATTAACCCCAATCCCCCAACGCCTGCCGGACCCCAACAATCTGCCCCAGGTGGTACGCGTTGTGGTCCGCCACGAGCATCGCCTCGCGGAGGATCGTCTGGCCGTCTCCCCAGGGGATCTTGGCGTAGAGATCCGTGTTCGGATCAGCGACCAGGTCCTGCATCGCTTTCAGATCCCGGCGGAAGGCGGCCACGCTCTCTTCCCAGGCGGCATCGTCGGGCGGAGCCGGGGTGGGCGGCCAGTAATCCTTGGGCCAGTCGAGGTGGGTGTAGCCCGGGTTGCGGCTGAAGTCCAGGATGTCCCACTGGGCGATGCGGAGGTGCTCGACAAGCTCCCAGACGGAGTGGGGCGTGCCTCCGGGACGGACCCCCCGGAGGCCGGCCGGGAGGTCCGCGATCGCTTTGTCGAAATCGAGGTGGGCGCTGCCGCCGCGTAACAGCTCCAGGAGGTGGTCGCGAAGGGCGCGGTCCTTGTCCATCGTTATTCTCCGATCACTCCGTCCACCACCGTCTTGCTCCCCTGCACCGCCACGCGCTGCAAGTAGAGCCTCACTCCCACGAGCCCGCCCAGCTCTTCGCCTCCTCCGGCGCGGCCGGGGCCGCCGTGGAGAGTCTGCGGGAGGGCGGCCCCGGAGCCGGGGGCATCGTTGGCGGAGGACTCGGAACCGATGTAGACGCGGCCCGTGGCACCGCCGCCGCGAGAGACGAAGTCGGCCGCCCAGACGGCGTCGTCCGTGTAGGCGGAGGTCACGAGGGTTCCGCCTCCCAGGGCCGAGATCTCGGCGGCCTCGGCGGCGCTGCCGTCGTAGGGGAGGAGGGTCGCGACGGGACCGAAGACCTCCCGCTCATGGACGGGGCCGGCGCTCCGGGCGTCGTCGCTCCGGAGAAGGGTCGGCTGGAGGAAGAAGCCCTTGCCCTCCGGGGCTCCGGCGCCGTTCATCCGCTTTCCCGTGCCGTGGACGATCCGCGCGCCGCGCGACAGCTCCGCGATCCCTTCTTCGGCATCCTTGAGCTGCTGGGCGGTCGCCACCGGGCCCATCCTTACGGACGAATCCGTGGGGTTGCCCACGACGATCTGAGAGAGCTTTTCCGCGAGCGCATCCTGCACCGCGTCGATCCGTCCGGCGGGGACGAGAATGCGCCGCACGGCCGTGCACTTCTGGCCGGTCTTCTGCGTCATCTCGCGGACCACGTCCTTCAGGAACAGACCCCAGGTGGCGGAGCCGTCCGCCACGTCCGGCCCCAGGATGGCGGCGTTCAGGCTGTCGGCCTCCACGTTCACCCGGGTGTTGGCGGCGAGGAGGTTGTCCCGCGAGCGGAGCCTCTTCGCCGTGTCCGCCGAGCCGGTGAAGGCGAGGACATCCTGGGGCCCGAGCCGGTCGAGGAGATCGCCCGTCGAGCCGATGATGAGCTGGAGAGCGCCTTCCGGCAGGATGCCCGCTGTGACCATCAGCTCGATCGCCCGCTCGGTCGTGAGAGCGGTCGAGGTGGCGGGCTTGGTGATCACCGGCATGCCGGCGAGCAGCGCGCAGGCCGCCTTTTCGGCGAAGCCCCAGATCGGGAAGTTGAAGGCGTTGATGTGGACCGCGACGCCATGGCGGGGCACGAGGATGTGCCGGCCGTAGAAGCCCTCGGTCTTCGCGAGCTGCACGCCGTCCCCCTCGGAGAGGAACGTGCGCTCGCCCAGCCCCTTCCCGATCGATGCGTAGTAGGCGAGAGTGCCCGAGCCGCCGTCCACGTCGAACGAGCCGTCCGGTTTGGTGGTGCCGGTGTTCCGGGCCGACAGCTCCAAGAGCTCGTCGCGGTTGTCGCGCAGCACCTTGGACATGTCCTTCAGAAGCTGCGAGCGCTGGGCGAAGGTCATGGCCCGCAGGGCCGGCCCCCCGCGCTCGCGGGCATAGGTCAGGACGGCCCCGAAATCGATCCCTTCGCTCGACGCCCGGGCGATCTCTTCCTCGGTCGACGGGTCCACCAGCGTCACGAAGCCTCCCTGGGCCTCGTGCCAGTTTCCACGGACGTAGCTCTTCAAAGTCTTCATCGGTCTCCTCCCCAGTCGGGCGAGATCCTATAACGGCTGGTGAGGGTCCGCCGCTTCCGCCTCGATCGCCTCCCGCGCCTCCGGGTTCTCTTCGAGCCACTGCTCGGCCAGGGCCCGGTGCTCGGGGTTCAACGACATCAGGTAGAGCCGCGCCTGGCGGGGATCGTCGATTTCCTGGACGTTCCAGCGTTCGAGCACGCCGGTCAGGAACCCGGCCGCCGCGATCCGGGCTTTCCTGGGCTCCAGGTCCTCGGTGAATGGGAGGGCCACCTCGGAGAGCATCTCGCTCCGCCGTCCCCAGTCGAAGACCTGGAGGCGCCGGGCCCAGTCGTCCACCAGCTTCTTCATCTCGGGATTGAGCTTTTCGTAGAGCATGATCCGGAGTCTACGGCACGATCACCTCGCGCGGTCGCTCCTCAGGGATCTCCTCGGTGCGCCGGGACGCGCTAGGTAGACCACGTGCCGCGGGCCGCCCTTGCCGGGCCGCTTCCTCTCAACTTTGAACCCGGCGTTCATCAGGCGCTTCTCGAACGCGGCGTCGTGGTCCTCGGACCACACGGTGAAGAC
>DATEIO010000896.1:0-9972 GCA_035278895.1 Thermoanaerobaculia bacterium
CGTGCCGGTCTACGCGGCGATCGCCGCCCTCGGCGCCTGGTGGATCGCTCACTCCACGTAGCCCACCACCTCCACCACCCCATGCACCGCGCCGTTGCCGGCTACGGTGGCCTGGAGCGCCAGGGTGCCGTCGGCCGCGAGTGGCACGGTGAAGGTGCCGGTGCGGGTCTGCCGGCGCTGGAAGCGGAGGAGGGCGTCGCCCGGGAGGATGCGGAGATTGCCGCGCCGCCGGGGCTGGGGCACGGTGACTTTGACGGTGACGGCGGTCGCGCTGGCCGGCACGCCGCAGGCGCCGCGGACGGCGAGGGTCTTCCGGACGCCGGAGCGCAGCGCCGGGCCGTCCACCGGGCGGCGGGTGTCGAAGAGGGTGCAGGGGGGCACGGTCACGGGGCCGTCCGAGCCCTTGCGGTAGAGGAAGACGTCCAGGTCGGCGTTCAAGTCCCCCGTGACAAAGCCCGGGCTGTCGCTCGTGAAAGCGACGGAGCCGCCGTCGGCCGACAGGCGCGGGACGAGAGAGGAGTCCCCCGTGGAAAGGGTCGCGGCCACCCGGCCGACGAGCGTCCTCGCGCCGGTGATTCGATCCTGAAGGATCAGGTTGGCAAAGCCGGTGGGGGCCTGCCCCGCGACGAGGTCGGTCGCCAGGCTCACGAAGGCGATTCGGCGGCCGTCGGCGCTGAGCTGGGCCTTGGCGGATCCCTTGTTGCCGGCCGTGCCCGGCGCGCCCAGGGCGTGGCTGACGAGCGTGTTGCTCTTCGTGGCCAGGTCGTAGAGGAAGACGTCCAGGCCGCCGTTCGTGTCGACTCCTCCGGAGATGAGGTCGGCCGCGGGGCTTTCGTAGATCAGGAAGCGGCCGTCGGCCGAGAACGAGCCCACCGAGGCGAGGTAGGAGAGGGACGTTGCCACGGTGCCCGCCGTGGTGGGAGAAGAGCTCGCGTGGCTGACCAGGGACGTGGTGCCGGCGATCCGGTCCCAGAGGAAGACGTCGATTCCTTCGTTGGCGTCGGCTTGGCCCGGGACGAGGTCGGTCGCGGCGCTCCGGAAGGCGATGAAGCGGCCGTCGGCGCTGATCACGGGTGCAAGAGACAGTTGGTTGCCGGTCCTGGCCGCCGAGGACGCGGAGTGGCTCACGAGCGTGATGCCGCCGGTCGTGCGGTCGAACAGGAAGATGTTCTGGCTGTCGGGGAGGCCGCTCTGCCCGGCGACGAGGTTGGTCGCGCTGCTCGCGAAGGCGACGAAACGGCCGTCGGCGCTGATCACCGGATCGTAGGAGGGTTGGTTGCCTCCGGTCAGGGGCGAGCCGCTCGCGTGGCTGACCAGGGTGTGGGTGTCGGTGACGCGGTCGTAGAGGAAGAGGTCGTTCCCGAGGTTGGCGGGGTTTCCGCTCTGATAACCCGGGACCAGGGCTCTGCACCCGTTGCAGGAGTAGGCGAGATTGCGGCCGTCGGCGCTCAGGGCCAGTTGCCCTGGGTCGCCGGGCACGAGCTCGGCCGGGGCGCCGGGCTTGTGGTTGACGAGGATCGCCGTGTTCGTAGCCTTCTCGTAAAGCTGAAGGGCGGCCCCCGTGATGAGGGGGGGCTCGGACGAGACGAAGATCGCGAAGGCGGCGAAGCGGCCGTCGGCGCTGATCATGGGCAGGTTGGCGAGGCCCACAGCCTCGAGCGGCGAGGCGAGCGAGTGGCTGAGCAGGATCGTCTTGCCGGCGGCGCGGTCCACCAGAAAGGCGTCCCAGGTGCCGGTCGGGATTCCGGAGCCGTCGGTGGGGTACCTGTAGGGCTCGTCGATCTGTCCGGGCACCAGGCCGGTTCCCAGGCTCCAGAAGAGGATCGTCTGCCCGTCGGCCGAGAGGTCTCCCAGGGTGCTCGGGCCGTAGGGGGTGACGGGGCCGGGATTCGCCGGATCGCGGCGCGAGAGGACCGCGGTCTCGGCCGAGCTCCGGCTATAGACGAAGACGTCGCTGAATCCGTTGGGATCGAAAATCCCCCCGAGGCCGGCCGTGGTGCTGCTGAAGGCGACGGCGCTCCCGTCCGGGCTCACCGTGGAGACGGTCGAAAAGCCGTTCTCGTCCGGGACGGAGGGGCTCCCGTGGCTCACGAGGACGACGCTTTTGTCGCTCCGGTCGTAGAGGAAGACGTCGTCCGTTCCCGGGGAGTCGGTCTCGCCGGGGACGAGATTCCGGGCGCTCGAGAAGGTGACGAAACGGCCGTCCGCGGAGAGGCTGGGATAGCCCGCCTGGACCGGCTCTGCGGTCGCGGTGGCCGGCGAGGCCGGAACGTGGCTCGCGAGCTCGATCGATCCGGAGAGACGGTCGTAGACGAACACGTCGGCACTGCCGTTGGTGTCCGCCTGCCCGGGCACGAGGCTCACGGCCAGACTGGCGAAGGCCAGGGCGCGGCCGTCCGCGGAGAGCGCCAGGCCGAGGTGCGGGGCCATGCCGGCCGCGACCCGTGGCGAGGAGCCGGTGTGGCTCGCGAGGCGCATCTCGCCCGTGACCCGGTCGAAGAGGAACGCGTCGGCGAATCCGACGGGGCTGTCCATCTGGCCGGGGACGAGGTCGACGGCCAGGCTCGTGAACGCGATGAACCGGCCATCCGCGCTGATGCGGGGATCCGAGGAGAATCCGAAGGCCGTCCCGCTTCCGTCGCTCGCCCGGCTGACCAGGGAGACGGCCCCGGAGGAGCGGTCGAAGACGAAGACGTCGAGCGTGCTGTTCGTGTCGGAGAGGCCGGAAACGAGGTCGGTGGCGGAGCTCACGAAGGCGACGAAGCGGCCGTCGGCGCTGATCTCGGGCCACGAGGATTCCCCGCGGGCCGTGACGACCGGCGCGTCGCTCCTGCGGCTCACCAGGGTCACGGCGCCGGAGGAGCGGCTCCAGAGGAACACGTCCTGGGTGGACGGCGAGCCGTCCGGCTCGGTCTGCCGGGGCACGAGATTTTTGGCGAAGCTGGTGAAGGCGACCCATTCGCCGTCTGCGCTGATCCGGGGCAGGACCGACTGGCCGTCCGCCGGCGCGTTCGGAGCGCCGGCCGCGTGGGAGACGAGCGTCGTGGTCCCCGTGACACGGTCCCAGAGGAACACGTCGTTCCACGAGTTGGTATCAGTACCGCCGTCGAAAGAGGTCCTCGCGCTGCTGTAGGCGACGTACCGGCCGTCGGCGCTGATCGTGGCGTCGGGGGAGAGGAGTCCGGAAGAGTCCGTCGTCGTGGGAGAGCCGGTCTCCTGGGTGACGAGCGTCGTGGTGCCGGCGACCCGGTCGTGGAGGAAGAGGTCGTAGGAGGAATTTCTGTCGACCTGTCCGGGCACGAGATTCGGGGCGGTGCTCCCGAAGAGCACATAGCGCCCGTCCGAGGAGAAGGACGGGGAGCTGCTGTCCCCGAAGATGTCCGGAACCGGGTCGGCCTTGGAGATCAGCTCGACCGTGGCCGTATGGGCCGTTCCCGTCATCCCCAGGGCCCAGATCAGGGCCAACACCGCCGCTGCGTTGCGAGCTTTCATCTATTGGTACCCCACGATTTCGAGGGCTGCGTGGACCGTTCCGTTGCCGGCCAGGGCCGGCTGGAGCGTCAGGGTGCCGTCGGCCGCGAGCGGCACGGTGAAGGTGCCGGTCCGGGTCTGTCCGCGCTGGAATTGGAGGAGGGCGTCGCCCGGGGTGATGCGGAGGCTGCCGCGCCGCCGGGGCTGGGGCACGGTGACGTTGGCGACGACGGCGGTCGCCGTGGCCGGGACGCCGCAGGCGCCGCGGACGGCGAGGGTCTTCCGGACGCCGGAGCGCAGCGCCGGGCCGTCTGCTGCACGGCGGGTGTCGAACAGGACGCAGGGGGGCAGGGTCACGGGGCCGTCCGAGCCGGCGTCATGAACGAAGACGTCCCATTCGTAGTTGAAGTCTCCCGGAACGAGAGAGACGTCGCTCGTGAAGGCGACGAAGCGGCCGTTGCTCGACAGGCTCGGGGTCAGAGAGGCGCCGTTGGCGGATGGATTCGAGGACGAGCGGACCGGGGCGATCCGCGCCCGGGTGCCCGTGGTCCGGTCCTGCAGGAAGAGGCTGGCCTGGGTGTTCGCGGGATGTCCCGGGGCGAGGTCGGTCGCGGCGCTCACGAAGGCGATCCGGCGGCCGTCCGCGCTGATCTGAGGGTTTCCGGCGTACCGGTTGCCGGTTTCGCGGGTTGCGCCCTCCTTGTGGCTGATCAGGGTGAGGGCCCCGGAGACGCGGTCGTAGAGGAAGACGTCGGTGGCGTTGTTTTCGTCGGTCATCCCGGCGACCAGGTCGGTCGCCCGGCTGCTGAAGACGAGGAAACGGCCGGAGGCGTCGACCGAGAGGAGGGGATCGGCGAATTCCGCGAGGCCCGACTCCTCGTTGCCCGCCGTCGTGGCGGAGGAGCCCGTGTGGCTGGCCAGGGCCGTGGTGTTCGTGGCCCGGTTGTAGAGGAAGACGTCGTTCCCGCCATTGGTGTCGACCTGGCCCGGGACCAGGTCGGCCGCGAAGCTCCGGAAGACGAGGAAGCGGCCGTTGGCGCTGATCACGGGAGACTCTCCGCCCACGGCGACGGCCGCCTGGCCCGCCCTGTGGCTCGCGAGGACGATCGCGCCGGTCGTGCGGTCGAAGACGAAGACGTTCGGCGTGCCGGGGAAGCCGTCGACCTGTCCGGCCACGAGGTTGGTGGCCTTGCTGGTGAAGGCGACAAAGCGGCCGTCCGCGCTCAGGTCCACGCCTTCCGAAGGGCCGTTCCCGAGGGTCGTGGGCGAGCCGCTCGCGTGGCTCACCAGGGTGTTGGTCCCGGTGACGCGGTCGTAGAGAAAGACGCCGGTCTCGTGCGCGCCGTCCGAGCGCCCGCTCTGCTGCCCCGCGACCAGGGTGCAGTCGGTACAGGCATAGGCGACGTAACGGCCGTCCGTGCTGATCGCAGGGCTGCCCACCGTTCCGGCCGAGGGCTCGGTCGCCGCGCCGGGCTTGTGGTTGACGAGGATCCAGGCCTCCGTGGTCCGGTCGTAGAGAAGGAGGCGATAGCGGGTCGCGTTTGTATCCGCCAGCAGAAGAGTGGTGAACCTGCCGTCGGCGGAGAGGAGGGGAGACCGGAGGCTGATCGAGTTGAGCGGCGCGATGGCCGGCCGGCTCACCAGGGTGGTCTTGCCGGTCGCGCGGTCGCGCAGGAAGACGTCCCACTCCCCGAGACCCACGAGATCGTCCCCCTCGACCCCGGGGGGGACCAGACCTCTCGCCCGGGAGAAGAAGGCGACATAGCGGCCGTCGGCCGAGATCTCGCCCAGGTTGCTCGGGCCGTGCGGGGTGACCGCGGGAGTCTCCGGATCGGCGTGCGAGAGGAGAGCGACCTCGCCCGAGGCCCGGCTGTAGACAAAGAGGTCGTCGAATCCGAAGGGATCGAGCTCTCCCTCTCCCAGATCGGTCGCGCGGCTGGAGAAGGCGACCGCGCTCCCGTCGGGGCTGACGGCGGGGAAGTCCGACCGATCGTTGCCCGTCGTCGTGGCCGAGCTCCCCGCATGGCTCACGAGGACCACGCTCTCGGAAAGCCGGTCGTAGAGAAACACGTCGGCAGTGCCGATCGGGCGGTCGATCTGGCCGGAGACGAGACCGCGAGCGAAGCTCGCGAAGGCGATGAAGCGGCCGTCCGCGGAGAGGCTCGGGCTGCTGGAGGCATCCCCCGCCGCCGTCCTGGGCGAGGCCGGGGAGCGGCTCACCAGCGCCGCCGTGTCCGAGACGCGGTCGTAGAGGAACACGTCGTTCTGTCCGTTGTCGTCCACCTGGCCGTGGACGAGGTTCGTGGCCTGGCTGGTGAACACGAGATAGCGGCCATCCGCGGAGAGCCCGAGCCCCCAGAGATGGTTGATTCCGCCCTCCCGGACCGGGTTGGAGGCCACGTGGCTCGCGAGCCGCATGACGCCCGTGACCCGGTCGTAGAGGAAGGCGTCCGGGAGGCCGATGTCGATCTGGCCGTCCACCAGGCGGCAGGCGAAGCTCACGAAGGCGATGAACCGGCCGTCGATCGAGATCTTCGGATCAGAGGACGGGCCCGAGCACGGGGAGAACGGCCCGTTGCTGACCAGCGAGACGGTCCCGGAGATGCGCTCGTAGACGAAGACGTCGAGATGCCCGTAGGGATCGGTCACGCCGGGGATGAGGTCGGTCGCCGCGCTCGTGAAGACGACGAAGCCGCCGTCTCCGCTGATCTCGGCTTCTGCGGAGCCCACGTTGGCCGGGAGGGTGGGCGAGCCTCCTTTGCCGCTCACCAGGGTCACGGTGCCCGAGGAGCGTTCCCAGAGGAAGACGTCGCTGGTCTCCGGGGTCGCGGGCTCGTTCTGCCCGGCCACGAGGTTGGTGGCGAGACTGAGGAAGAGAACGTGGCTGCCGTCCGCGCTGATCCGGGCTCCGTAGGAGATCCCGTCAGCGGGCACGTTCGGCGCGCCGGCCGCGTGGGAGATGAGCGTGGCCGTGTCCGTCACCCGGTCCCAGAGGAACACGTCTCCCTTGCCGTTGGTGTCCTCGACGCCCGGCACCAGATCGGTCGCCACGCTCACGAAGGCGACGTAGCGGCCGTCTGCGCTCATCGAGACGTTCAGCGACAGGGCGACGCCCTCGCCGGGGCTCGCCTGGTTGGGGGAGCCGGCCGAGTGGGTCACCAGGGTCGTGGTCCCGGTAACCCGGTCGTGCAGGAAGACGTCATGGAAGCGGTTGTCATCGGCCTGTCCGGGCACCAGGTTCGGGGCGTTGCTCCGGAACGCGATCCAGCGCCCGTCGGCCGAGAACACGGGGGAGCCGCTGCTCCCGAAGGTGTCCGGGACCTGGTCGACTTTGGAGATCAGCTCGATCGTGGCCGCTTGGGCCGGTCCTGTCATTCCCAGGGCCCAGATCAGGGCCAGCGCCGCCGCTGCGTTGCGAGCTTTCATCTATTGGTACCCCACGATTTCGAGAGCTACGTGGATCGTTCCGTTGCCGGCCACGGTGGGTTGGAGGGCCAGGGTGCCGGCGCCGAGCGGGACGGTGAAGCTGCCGGTGCGGGTCGGCCCCTTCTGGAAGCGGAGCAGGGCGGCCGGCGTGGTGGCGTTCCCCGGGAAGAGGCCGAGGCTCCCCCGCCGATTGGGCTGAATCACGCTCACCCGGACAGTGACCGCCGTGGCCGTGGCCGGAACGCCGCAGGCGCCGTGGACCGTGAGGACCTTGCGGGCTCCGGAGCGCAGGGCCGGACCATCCGCCGGGCGGCGGGTGTCGAAGAGGGTGCAGGGGGGAACGGTGATCGTGCCGCCGGCAGGGTCGTAGAGGAAAGCGTCCCAGTCGTCGTTGTAATCCCCCGCCACGAGGTCCGGGTCGCGGCTCGTGAAGGCGAGGAAGCGGCCGTCCGCGGAGAACCGGGGGCGGACGGAGACGCCAGCCTCATCATTCCGTACATAGATGGACAAACGTTCCATGCCCACGAGGGTGCTGGCGCCCGTGGCCCGGTCCTGGAGGAACAGGTTCAGAGGCTCATCCGCCGGCTGTCCCGCTACCAGGTCCGTGGCCGGGCTCAAGAAGGCGATCCGGCTGCCATCGGGACTGAGGGCGGGTCTTACCGCCCAGAGATTGCAGGCGGTGGCCGGCGCGCCGTGCGCATGGCTGATCAGGGTGCTGGTCCCTGCGATCCGGTCATAAAGGAAGATGTCGTTGCCGGTGAAAGGGGTCCCGCCGTTGGTGTCGGTCACGCCCGCCACCAGGTTGGTCGCCAGGCTGGTGAAAACGATCCAGCGGCCGTCCGCGCTCATCGAGGAGCTCTCGGGGCCGCTGGACGTCTCGCCGTTTGCAGCGGTGCCGGGAGCGCCGCTCGCGTGGCTGACCAGGACTCGGGTCCCGGAGAGCCGGTCCCAGAGGAAGAGGTCGCGGGTCTCGGGAGTATCGATCTGCCCCGGGAGAAGATCGGTCGCCAAGCTCCCGAAAGCGACGAAACGGCCGTCGGGGCTCAGGTTGGAGATCCAGGAGTGACTGTTCCCGGAGGTCGTCGCCGAGGCCGGGGTATGGCTCACCAGAGTGATCGAGCCGGTCGTTTGGTCGAAGAGGAAGGCGTCCCCGGTTTTCAGAGGATCGGTCTGTCCGGCCACGAGGTTCGTGGCCTCGCTGCTGAAGGCGACGAAGCGGCCGTCCGCGCTGATCTCCGAAAGATAGGAGTCCCCGTCACCCGCCTGGAGCGGTGAGCTGTTGGCGTGGCTCACCAGGGTGGTCGTCCCCGTGACGCGGTCGTAGAGAAAGACCTGGATTTTTTCCGGATTGCCGGGGCTGCCGCCCGCGACGAGATCGCACCCGAGCCGGCAGGTAAAGGCGATGTAGCGGCCGTCCGCGCTCATCACCGGGGTTTCAACCCAGCCGCTGGGCTCGTCAGGTGAGTCGGGCTTGTGGTTGACGAGGGTGAAGGTGTCTGAGCTCAAGTCGTGGAGGAAGAGGCGATACGTGTACGGGGGAGACTGGACGTTCACGAACGCGACGAACCTCCCGTCCGCGCTCAAGACGGCCGACCGTGCGTTCAGGTTTCTCAGAGGCAAGCCCGGGGGGCGGATCAAGGTCGTCTTGCCGGTCGTCCGGTCCCGAAGGAAGACGTCCCACGTGCTCTCGAACCCGGACGCTTCGATCTGGCCGGGAATCAGCCCATTGGCGCGGCTGAGGAAGACTGCGAACCGGCCATCGGCCGAGAGGTCGTGGACCGAGCTCGGTCCCAGCGGCGTGAGCGCAGGAGAGCCCGGATCGCGCAGCGAAAGGTGCTCGACCTCCGCCGCCCCACGGCGGTACAGAAAGAGATCGGTAAACCCGTTGGCATCAGCCTGGCCGAGCGCGAAGTCTGTGGCGAGGCTGTGGAAGGCGACGACGCTGCCGTCGGGGCTGATCACGGGCTCTCTGGAAGGGCGGTTCGCGACCGTGGTGGCCGAAGCGCCGGCGCGGCTCACCAGGACCGTGGTCTTCGCGATCCGGTCGTAGAGGAAGATGTCGCTGGTGCTCGGGCTGTCGGTCTGGCCGGAGACCAGGTCGGTGGCGGTGCTCTCGAAGGCGATGAAGCGCCCGTCCGCGCTGAGCTCCAGAGCCCCAGCCCCGGCGGCGGGATCTGCGGTCGCGGTCGTCGGCGAGACCCGGGAACGGCTGACCAGCGCCGTGGTGCCCGCGATCCGGTCATACACGAACAGGTCGTCCTGGCCGTTGGTGTCGACCTGCCCGGGCACGAGGTTCGGAGCCCGGCTGGCGAAGGCCAGGTAGCGTCCGTCTCCGGAGAGGGAGAGCCGGATCGGTGAGCTGATCCCCCCCGCGATCTTGGGGGAAGCGTTCGTGCGGCTGGCAAGGCGTATCTCGCCGGTCGTCCGGTCGAAGAGGAACGCGTCCGGGCTGGCGGTGTCGACCTGTCCGGGGACGAGGTTGGAAGCGCCGCTGGCGAAAGCGATGAAGCGGCCGTTGGCGCTGATCCGGGCAGAGGAGGAAGCGCCGGCGGCCGTGAGGGGCGAGCCGCTCGCGCGGCTGATCAGGGAGATCGCTCCCGAAGAGCGCTGGTAGAGAAAGACGTCGGCTGTCCCGTCCCCATCGGCGAGGCCGGCGATCAGGTCCGTGGCCAGGCTCGTGAAGACGACGAAGCTTCCGTCCGCGCTGATCTCGGCGTCCCCGGAGCCGTCGTTGGCCATGGTCGCGGTGGAGCCGCTCTTGCGGCTTACCAGGGTGAGGGTTCCCGAGAGGCGGTGCCAGAGGAACAGGCCCTCGGTGAACTGGCTTCGCGGAGGATTCGGTTCCGTCTGCCCGGCCACGAGGTTCTTCGACCAGCTCGTGAAGACCACGTAGTTGCCGTCCGCGCTGATCCGGATGCTTCTGGAGCGCCCGTCCGCCGTGACATCGGGTTGGCCGGCCGCATGGGAGATGAGCGTCGTGGTGTCCGAGAGACGGTCCCAGAGGAACAGGTCGGCCTGCTTGTTGGTGTCCGTCACGCCGGCAACGAAGTCCAGGCCTGAGCTGGTGAAAGCCAC
>DATEIO010000897.1:0-18757 GCA_035278895.1 Thermoanaerobaculia bacterium
TTGTCGTCCCGCGTCTCGCAGATCAGCCAGGTGAAGATGCGCCCGGGCTCCACGGGGTCGGCAATACGGGCGTTCGAGTCCTTGCCGTATACGGTGAGGACGTTGTCGCGGGAGAGGGAGCGCCAATGGATGTCGCCGTCCTGGCGGGTCCAGCGCTCGATGCGCGCGAAAAGCCCTTCGATGCGGGGGCGGTAGCGCCGCACCTGGTAGCCGGCCTGCTCCCGCTCGTCGAAGAGCGGATTGCCCTGGGGATCGCGGAGGATCTCGCCCGCCTCGTTCTGCCGATAGACCGGAACCAGGTCCTCGGCGCCCGAGAGGAGATAGACGTCCGACTCCTCGGCGTCGCGATACTGGGGCAGCCCCTGGTCCGTCTTGCGGGAAATGGCAGGCGCGGAGAGTGTCCAGCCGAAGCCGAACGGCCCGTTTCCGGAGCCGGAATCATAGGAGAGGGAGAGCTCGGGGCCGAACCCGGAACGGCCCGGGCTGGTGGCCAGGGGCACGGACATCGAGCCCGTGCCGTTGACCGGATTGGCGGCGAATTTTTCACCGATTCCCCGGATCGCTCCCCCACCCTTGGGCAGCGAGATCGAAGGTGTCGCCGGCTTCGGCTCGCCCTCGCCGCGATTCATCGTCCTGTCCGGAGAAGCCATGAAGCCACCTTCCCGTGCGACCGCCACATTCCCCCGTATGGGCGATCCAACCGGGCCGGACGTTACAAGCGAGGGCGGTGGGGACCTCCCGAGGCTCGCAGGAGCCATTGTCTGACGATCTCGCGCGCCAGGCCTTCGGCGGCGTCCACGATCCGCAGCCCGGTCTTCGCATGGGCGATCACCGCGCTCAAATCCGTACAGGCGACGATCAGCGTATCGGCCCCGCCCGCCTCGGCAGCCTCCGTGAGCAGGCTCCATTGCCGGGTGAATTCCTGCGGAGTTGCCGAGGTCCGGGTCATCCCCAGAAGGTAATCGACCTGGGCTTGCCAGTCCGTCTCGAACAGCGCCAGACCGCGGCCCCGGATACCCGCCTGATAGACGTCCGACTCAACCGTGGGCCGTGCCGCGACGAGCGCCACCTTTTGCACGTCGCGCGGGATGGCCTCCAAAGTGATCTCGACGATGTTGAGGAGCGGCACTTTCACGCTCCTCGCCAGTTGCGGGTAATAGATGTGCGCCGTATTGCATGCGATCGCGAGGAAGTCCACGCCGGTGCGCTCCAGATCCTGAAGCCCCTCCCGAATCGCCTCCTCCAGGGCGGCATGATCCACCGGACGGTCCTCATAGAAAGGCGCCGGCTGCGAGCAGATCATCATCTTGGGAAACTCGATGTCATCCCTCGCCCCGTACTGGCGCTGGCACTCCCGAACCACCATGTCGATGAAAGGCCCCGTCGAATGCGGCCCCATCCCCGCCAGGATTCCGATGGACGGCTTTTCCATGCTCTGTTTACCCCTCGTAAGGCTTGTTCGATCGTGGAGCCCCCGGCGCCTGCTCGTCGAGCGACTGCCGGTACCGGATGCACCCCTGCAGGAACTGCGGCCACTCCGGCACCACCGGAATCGGGTCCGTCTTCTCCGGCAACAGCCCCCAGAGCGCCGGATGATGCCAGCACAGCTCATGCATCTGGCTGTCCCGATGCTGCCGGATTCCCTGCCGCAGCTTCCTGACTTCGTCGAGGAGCTGCTCCCGCGACATGCCTTCGAGGTCTTCGTCCATGCTGTGTTTCCTCCGTCAAGGCTTCGGCGAGGCTAGAAGGGCATTGATCTTGTTCTCGAGCTCTTCATACGGAGGCAGACCCTGGAAGCTCTCCAGAACCTGGACCTTGTCGCTCCCTGGCAGCCGGCGCCCCAATACGAAGGCTGGCGTGCCGGTGAACCCGAGAATCTGCGCGACTCGCATGTCCTCGCGAATCCCCCCGGCCTGGCGTCCGCTGTCGAGGCACTTCCGGAAGGCGGTGACGTCCAGGTCGAGCGCCCGCGCGTGCTCGACGAGGTCGGCGGGTCGCAGGCGATCCTGGTGGGCGAACAGCCGGTCATGCATCTCCCAGAACTTCCCCTGGTCCCCCGCGCACGCCGCGGCCTCCGCGGCCTTGAACGAGTCTTTGTGAAGAGGCAGGTCGAGATAGATGAGCTCGACCTTTCCGGTGTGAATGAATTTCTCATACACCTGTGGCATCACCTCACCGGCGCACCGGGCGCAGACGATGCACTGGAAGTCCGAAATCTCGACGAGGACCAACTCGGGCGAGCCCTCTTTGAGGGACGGATCGTTGCCGACGGCGATCTTGGGACCTTTGGCGAAGGCCCAGGAAGGAGATGCGAGGAGGAGGCTGATGGCGACTCTCCAGGGTAAGACTGTGCCAGTACGAATCATCATGGATTGAAACCTCCCATCTCGTTGAGTTAAAAGAGACGGCGCTTCCTGGAGCTTGACAAGCTACATCAAGCTACCAGTGTTTAGCATGTGGGTCAATACGCCGGAGCAGCCTTTAATCTGTTCTTTCAATGCTTGGCAGCCTGCCCAAACAAAGGAAACAGGTTTGTATGTCGTTAGTCTCTCTAATCCTCCGCAGCCTCCCAATCCACCTCGAGTTCATCAGGCATTTCTTCGAGATACGGAAGGTGTGGCAATCCAACCTCATCGGCGAGTTCGTCCAGTGTCAGGACCGAACCATCCTCCAGGAGAAGGTCGCCGCGTACGATATACTGGAGCCCCCAGGAGAGAGGAGGCTCACACTGTTCGGGGTTCTGAGCAAGATCTATCAGGAGCGCACGGTCATCAGGAGTGGATAGTCGGGCGATGTGGCGGGCCAGTGCAGGCCAGAGCGGATGCATGGAAGAAGAATCGGCGGAGAGGTCTTTTGTCCGGTTCTCGCGGCCGACAGAGTGGCGGCAGGCCAAGGCGAGCATATTGCCTTCCGAGCATCCAGTATTACCCACGTTAGCCAGGACAGCCCTTGCGCCCGACAACCATACAGAAAGGAGAAGCCGGACAAAGCCTTCCAACCACGCAGCCCTTCCTTTCAACTGGAGACGACAAGCAAAGTAGCTGGAGAGATATTCCACAGCACCCATCTCAAGTTTAAAATAAAGAAACTGATCGCGATTCAATCCGCGATCCGAATGCCGAGCAATTCTTCGCGCAGACTCACCAAAAAATAGTTCACACCAAGGCCGTCCCGGCTTTTGGAAAAATTCGAGGCCAATTGAATAAGACCAAGAGCTCAGTAATTCAAGTGAAGCATTAGGCAGACCACACACCAAGTCACGCGCCCAATCGCAAGCCAAATCATGAATGAATTCTATCCCCATTTCACTCATTAACATTATACAAATTTTTCTAGCCAACTTAGATGCAAGAATACGCGCCTCTGAGACAAAAGCGCTTTGCTTCAAAAGCTCAGCAGACAAAAGCGTGATTTCTCCACGGGAGGCGCCAATACTTAGGGCTGCCTGGATTTTTAGTCCGGCCAATCTTCGCCGAGAAGGCCACACCTGTAGAAGGCCAAGAAGCATAGGCTCTGGCGGCCAAATGGGATTTCTCTCGCAGAGGACCCGGCCTGCCGCAACAGATCGCGAATCTACTGTTGGCCCGTAGAGCTGCAAGAGAATAGTTCGCCCCAGAGATCCCTCTCTCGGAAATGGGATATCTTGGTGAAGAGCAGCGCAAAATCCATCATAACGCAACCAGCCAATCCATGTCTGGTCCATAGCTCGGGCGGAGAGTTCGCGGCTCAAATATCTCTTTCTTTCTTCCTGACGGCTGCCAGCCCAGATACGGGAGCATAGCTCTAGAGATCGCTCCCCGGTTCCCGTCGACAATCTTTGCAACATTATATCGGCCCAAGAGAGAAAGAAGGATTCCTCACCTAACCCATCAGCTAGCATCATGCCAGATAGCGAGAGACCTTCATCATTAAAGTTGGTCAAACTCTCCAGCACTGGCTCGATTCGTTCAGGGCTTTGACGCTCTATGAGAGCAGCCCAGAGACGAAGAGTCTCCCACCAAGCCGAATTTGAAAGATACTTCCGAAAAGCCTTGACTCTATCTTCCTTTCCTTCGATAAGGGCATCTAAATGCCAAGCGACCAGATACTCCTGAAAACTTAGATGTGTGAATACCAGGCTACCATCTGCCCGATCTGTCAACAGTCCTGCAGGGCCAGCCAACCAAGCCAGAAAACCTACGCACTTAGGTCTTCCCCAGTTAGGCAAAAATTTAATCATTTCCTCCCAGGTCTGAACAATGGCAAAACGATTAAGTTGTCCATACCCTTTCTCTTGAAGGTTATAAGCCAGTGTTGCTACCACCCGCATTCTCTCTTCGCTGTCTTCCGGCCGCCACTGATCCGGCAGCGAAAGTGCTCCCTGCTCTGCTCGCCGCTTTGGGATGGCAGTCAGAAGATTTTCAATGCATGCCTCGTAGAGGAGATGCCGCTTGTCTGGGAGAGGACGCGAGCGGCTAATCAGTAGCATCATGGTGAGGAGAAGGGCCGTTCGGGCAAGTGCCTTCGCATCCGGAGCCTGATTTAGAGACCCGACGAGGTGCTTGGCCTCCTCTTCTGCGGTCAACAACTCCTCTCCATAGCAGCGTGGGAAGAAGCGGCTAGCGAGATCAGCGATCTCTTCATCCGAAAGAGGTTGTATGTCCAGGATCTCAAATCCCTCGCTATTCGATGGTCTTCCCTCCCCATAAGGGCGACTTGTGACGACGACCAGCAGACGTGGATGCTCAGTCATCAATCCAAGCAACTTGCTGCGGAGTTCCTCACCTAACGGACCAACCTCGTCCCAGCCATCGACCAGAAGAACAGGACGGGAGCCCGTTTTTGCGGTGAGGGCTCTGCGCATCTCCTCCCTGCACTCAGCGATTTCAATCCCGAGCTGTTGGGCAAGCCAACCGGAAAGAAAAGCGTCGAGTGAGCGGTCGGCATCCTTGCACTCCGGGTCTTGCCAGCGCCGAGCGAGGTCGCGAAGAACAATGATGAGCGGGAAGGCATCCTCCTGCTCCAGTAGGCGTCGGAACGTCCAGCGCAGCCAAGTTGTCTTCCCTGCTCCCGCAGAGCCACGAACCACGAGAGGTGTCCGCCGGGTAACGAGAGTGTCTGGGGAGATCCGTTCCCCCTGGTTCGTATTTTCGAGGTCAAAGCCCTGAGCAAGCCGCAACGGCAGGTACATGTGGTCGAGCGTTGCTTCAATGGGGCGTCCGGCGCCTCCTGCCTGGGTGACGCCTGCGAAAGCGAGATCCCAACGGGAGAAGAGCGATCCTAAACGCTGGCGATAGGTCTGGAGGAACTCAGGAGACGGTCCGAGTTTGCCTTTGCCCCCGGCCTTGCGAGTTGCCTTCTCTTTCTCCTTTGAAGCGCTGAAGCCGGGGGGAAAATCCAAAGTCTGTGTATAACCGTCCGGCTCGGCGGGATCCGGTACGAAGAAGCCTTTCTTCACCTCCCCTTCCGCACGGGCCCGGACGTAGAAGACCAAGCTCCGGGCGCGGATCTCTTTTTTCTTCAGGTCCAGGGAGATCAGACGGAAAGAGGCGGGCTCATCCTTCGGCAGATGCCCAGGCTCTAGGATAAGGCTCCCTGCAGAGAGGATGTGCGCCCTCCCCTTCCCTTTCCAGTGCCAGGAGTGTTCGTCCTTGGCGTGGTGGTGACCGTGGAGGACGAGTTGCACGGAGGTATCCTTGACGATGGCTTCGAGCCGCTCCCTTCCCTCGAAACCGACAACGTCACTCTCATAGCGCGCAAGAAGCTCATCATCTAGAGAGCCTGCCTCCTTCAGCCACTTTCTCCAGTTCGCAATATTGGCTGGCACGGTTACCACGGGGTTGTGGTGGACCGCGACAATCTTGATCCACCCTGCGAGGTCAGGAGAGCGCCAGGCGTCCATCACTGCCTTCGCCTGTTCCTCGGTGACAAGCCCTCGATGATCGGCCTTTCGGTGGGACTCGGCTTCGCAGGAATTCAGAGCGGCGACGGTCAGACGGAGAGAGGGATAGTTATAAAGGCAGGCTCCCCGGGGCACGGGACTTACGATATCTTCCGGTTTGGCTCCGTAAAAGTTCTGGAGAAATTCGGTATAACGATCGAGCTTGGCCTCGGCGATCCGTTTCTGGAACTCGGCTTCGGTGAAAGCATCGTCTTCCTTGAGCTCGTTTTCGATGTTCATGCAGCGGAACCAGGAGACATCGTGGTTCCCTGGTACGAAGACGAACTCGCGACGGCTGAGTTTCAAGTCCTCAGCCAAGGCGCCGAGAAAGGCAGCGGCGGAGGCGAACTCCTTGGGCTTTCCCGCCTCGGCGAGGTCGCCGGTTACGGTTACCAGATCCAGCCGGGGTGTCAGGCCGAGACGCTTCCGCTCCTGGGTCAAGGCACTCGCAAAGGAACGGCCGAGGGCAGCAGGGTCGCCTCCGGCGAACCGGCTGTGAGGGCCGAAGTGGAGGTCCGAGAGATGCAGCAACTCGATCGTGTTTCCGCTCATCCGAGATCCTCTCCCCAGGGCAGACGACATCCAGGTTCGTGATAATCAGAGGCATTAAGGATTTTATCGCACATGAGGAGGAGCGAGGCAGCCAGTGACACCCCAAAGGTGGGAGCCCTGTAAGGGGCGGCATTTGAATAGCCCGGTGCGTGAGCGCCGGGACACGCCCCTCCCCTCGTATTCAAGAGCCCCGATGGGGCGACACTCCGCGTTCGGCTTCAGGTGTCGCCCTCTCCGAGGGCTTCTTTCTCCGGGGCGATTCCTACCCGGCGCTCACGCGCCGGGCTATTCAAATATCGCCCTTTGGGCTGATTGTGTTGTGAGACGGGGGTGTAGAAGCCAAGCGCCGCCGTCGGCTCAGCTCAACGCCGCATCCAACGCTTCGACCACCCGCTCCATCTCCCCCACCGTGTTGTAGTGCGCGGCGGAGATGCGCACCACCCCGTTTCGCTCCGCCAAGCCCAGATCCTGGATCAGCCTCCGCGCGTGGAAGTCACCGTAACGAATGCCGATCTTCGCGGCGTCGAGCGCGGTGGGGATCTCGGCGGAGCTTCGGCCTTCTACGGCGAAGCTGATCGTGGAGATGCGGCGGGTGCGGTCCGCTTCGGGGCAGCCGAGGAGGCGGATTTCGGGACGGGTCCTCAGGTAGGCGAGGAGGGGCTCCGTGAGCGCTTCTTCGTGGCGGGCGATGGCGTCGAAGGCCCTCTCGATCCTCTCTCGGGTGTCCGGAGCGGCTCCTGATCTCGTTCCTATGTCTTCCAGGTAGTCGACGATGGCAGGGACGCCGTGGGCGAGCTCGTAGTTCAGGTTTCCCGGGAGGAGCTTGTAGGGGAGGGCGTCTTTGCCGATGAAGACGTGGTTGATGTTGGCGAGGGCTAGAAGCAGCTCTCTTTTGCCGTAGAGCAGGGCCTGGTGGGGACCGAAGACCTTGTAGAGGCTGAAGACGTAGAAGTCGACATCCCAGGCTTGCACGTCCACGGCGCGGTGAGGGGCGTAGGCCACGCCGTCCACGCAGACCCTGGCTCCGTGATCGTGGACGAAGCGGGTGATCTCGGCGACGGGGTGGATGGAGCCCACGACGTTCGAGACGTGGGTGAAGCAGACGAGGCGCGTGCGCTCCGTCATCAGCGGCGCGAGGCCGGCTAACGTCAGCTCCAGGGTGCCGGGATCGGTCCGCCAGATCTTGAGGGTCGCGCCGCGCTCTTCGGCGAGCCGCTGCCAGGGCGTGATGTTGGCTTCGTGGTCCGCGTGGGTGACGACGATCTCGTCGCCGGGGCCGATCTCTTCGCGATAGGCGCGGGCGAGGCTCTGGAGGAGTTGGGTGGTGGAGGGCCCGAGGACGATCTCGGACGGGTCGGCGGCATTCACCAGAGCGGCTCCCGCGCGGTGGGCCGCGGCGATCCGCTCGGCCGCGAGGCGCGAGGGCTCGTAGGTGGCGCCGATCTGGACGCTCGTCGAGAGGAGATAGTCGCGGACCCGGTCCGCCACGGAGGCCAGGACCTGCGAGCCTCCGGCGTTGTCCAGGAAGATCCACTCGCTCGCGAGGGCGGGAAACTGGGCGCGGATGTGTTCGAGATCGAGCGGTGGGAGTGCGCGCGTCTCCAGACCGGGTGCCCGGAGGGGCACCGGAGCTTGAGCAGTTGTCATGACGGGCTAGAGGCTGCGCTTCTTGGCCCGCAGACCGCGCCGGCTGCCGCCTTCCTTGCGCGGCTTGAAGTTGCCCTTGTTGAACCCGCCGCCGAAGCCGCTGCCGCCGCCGCCGAAGTCGTTGCCGCCGCCGCCGCCGCCGCCGAAGTCGAAGTTCGGGGTGTAGTCGCGGCCGACGTAGTCGCTGTCGTTGCCCCGGTCGCCGCCGCCATAGCCGCCGCCACCCGGACGGTAGCCGCCACCCCCACCGCCGTAGCCGCCGCCGGAGGGGCGATACCCGCCGCCACCACCGCCGCCGGGGGTGCGCTCCCGGGCTTCGTTGACGTTCAGGTTCCGGCCCTGGAACTCATAGCCGTTGAACTTCTCGCTCGCCTGTGCGGCTTCCTCGTCAGTGCTCATCTCGACGAAACCGAAGCCGCGAGACCGACCCGTCGCGCGGTCCATCATCACCTGCGCCGACTCGCAAGTGCCGACCTGGCCGAAAAGCTCGCGAAGGTCGTCGCTGCTGGTCTTGAAGTTGAGGTTACCGACGAAAAGCTTCCTGCCCATTCGTTTCTAGCTCCTGATTGTGGCCGTCAGCGGCCGTTTTTTGATGTGGCCGACTAGCTCTACCGCCGGACCACGGTTGGAAGGAGGGAGGGGGGCTGCAGACGGACCGTTTACCACGGGCGGGGTCGACTCGCAAGCATAAGCGGAATCAAATATACCAGACCGGGCCCGGGGCTGCAACGCAGCCCCGGGAGAGGGGGAACCCGGGCCCCGGGTCAGTCGCAGTCAAAGGCCCGGTCGTCCGTCACGGCGCGCGGCCGGCTGCCGCCGGCGTTGGGGTAGACCCGGACCTGGCCGGTGCGGGTGTCGATCACCTGGAGGTCGTGCTCGACGCTGGTGGCGCTGCCGGCGAGCACCCAGAAGTGGTCGTTGACGGCACAGGCGTCGATCACCTTGGCGAGCACCTCCCAGTTGTCCGCGGAGAAGAACCAGAAGTTGCCGGACGTGTCCGTGGGGTTGGGCGCGGCCCAGCCGGTGCCGGAGGCGTCGGGAGTCCGCCAGGAGACCTGGACGCTGAAGCGGCCGTCGACGAGGCAGAGGGTCTTGGCGTCGGGCACGCAGGGCGCGCCGATCGGCGCCAGGGTCGCGGCGGTCGCCTCGTTCGAGTAGGCGGAGAAGCCGCCGGGGCCGTTCGCCCGGATGCGGAAGACGTAGGCGGTCGCGGGCTCGAGCCCCTCGACCACGGCCGAGGTCGTGTCCGGGCCCACGGCCCCGACGTCTTCGAAGGTGCCGTGCAAGGTCTTGATCTCGACCCGGTATTCGGTCTCGTCGATCGCGTTGTCGTTCCAGGAGAGCTCGATCTCGGTGGTGGAGATCCCCCGGGCCGTGAGCCGGGTGGGGCGGGCCGGCGCGCCGGGCGCGGCGCCCGGGCGGTAGAGGAAACGGAGGCCGGCCCGGTCGTCTTCGTTGATCCGCGCGCCGCGGCCGTCGTCGTGGATGAAGGCGCGCATCAGGGCCTCGTCCGCCGGGGAGCCGTCCTCGCATGGCGGGCTATTGGTGTCGCCGCAGGAGTGCCCGAGCCCCAGGGTGTGGCCGAGCTCGTGAGAGAAGAGCTCCTCGGCCGCCTTTCTCGCGTTGGTGCTGGTGTCGAAGAAGCAGGCGAGCCCGGAGTTGATGACGATGTCCGCCTCGGCGATGCGGTGGAAGGGCCGCCCCTGGAAGTCGAGCGTGGTCCGCTCGTACCATGGGCCGCCGATCGCCAGCACGCCGCTCCGGCCCGTGCAGTTGAACGCGGGCACGACGTCGTCCGGGTCGTTGAAGAGCACGGCGTTGACGCCGTCCGGCTCGTTCAAGCCCCCGGTTTCGGTGGCCGTGCCGGCGTAGCGGTAGACGATGGGCGTCTCGGGCTCGTCGGTCCACACCTGAAGGGCGACCCGCAGCTCGGTGAAGCCGCCGCCCGGAACGCCGGGCTCGCCCTCTTCAGAGGCGCGCCAGTTGACCTGGCCGCCGGTGTCGAAGACGAACCAGCGCAGGGGATGGTTGTCGGTCCGGTCGCGGAACACGGTGTAGGGCTCGAACGAGATTCCGAGCCCCTTTGCGTTCACCCGATAGTCGGCCGCCGGCTGGCGGCCCTGAGCGCGCTCGGCCACCCAGCGCTTGAAGGCGTCGAAGTCGCGGGGAACGTCCCCGGCGCTCTTCTCCACCGTCTCCAGGCGGTCCCCCTGGATGCGCACCTCGGTCGTTCCCGAGAGGTCGCGCACCGCCAGGCGCCGGTTGCCGGCTTCCACCTGGTGGAAGACGCCCAGGAAGAGCTGGACGGGACGGAAAGCGCCGCGGCCATTGGGCTCCAGGAAGACGAGCGCGCGCTCGCCGGTCCGGAACCGGGGCGCGCCGTAGACGAGCAGGCCCGCGCCGTCCGGCCGGAGCCCGCCGGGAACGCGCAGGCGGACGGTCCCGCCCGCGATCTGTCCTTTGAGGACCTCTTCGACCTCCAGCCGGTATTCCGTCTCGACCGGACCACCATTGCGGCTCGCCTCCGGATCGACCGCGGCCACGCGGACCACGGCCGCCACGGGCGCCAGATCCACCAGGGTTTCGTCGGGAACCATGACGTATGTCGTCGCACCGCCCGGCACGGCCGCCACGGCCGCGAGCAGGGCGGGGAGAAGGGTGCGGAAAAGGGTACGGCTCATGGGCATGAATCCTCCAGCCAAGAGAGGAGATTCTACAACGGGATCGGGAAATCCCCCGGCCTTGGGTGAGGGCCCCGTGGTAAGATCCGCCCCACTCCGCGAGCTTTTCCAACGTCGAGGAAAACCGATGTCCCGACCCTCTGTCCGTCCTGACTGCGTCGCCGCCCTCTCCGTTCTTCTGCTGACTGCGCTGCTCCCCGCCGAGGCCCGGGCCGGAGAGCCCTGGGACGGCCCTGCGTTCGCGGGAGAGCCGAAGGCGATCGTGCGCGCGGCGCAGGGGGTGCCGGCGGAGGAGGGCGAGGCGGTCGTCGTGCTGCTGCTCGAGGCCAACTACCGGTACGACGAGGCGGGGCGCGAGACGTTTTCCCAGCGGATCGTCTACCGCGTCGTGAGCCCGGGCGCCCACGAGAGCTGGTCGGCGGTCGAGGAGCGCTGGTCGCCCTGGCACCAGGCGCGGCCCGAGCTGCGTGCGCGAGTGATCACGCCGGACGGCGCCGTCCATCTCCTCGATCCGGCGGTGCTGACCGAGAACGGCGAGGCCCAGGAGGCGCCCGACATGTTCGAGGACGGCCGTGTGCTCCGCGGGCCGCTGCCGGCCGTGCGGCCCGGCGCCGTGGTCGAGCAGGAGGTGACGATCCGCGACACCGCGCCCTTCTTCGAGCGGGGCGTGGTGCGCTATCAGGGGCTGGACATGGGCGTGACCGTGCGCCGCGCCCGGGTGACGCTCGACGCTCCCGAGAGCCTGCCGCTGCGCTGGACCGTCCGCGGCCTGCCGGGCGCCGCGCCCGCGGAGTCGGTGGCCAACGGCCGGCGCCGGCTCGTGTTCGAGGCGCGGGACGTCCCGGCCCAGACTGATCCCGAGCCGGGCCTGCCGCCCGAGATGGCGCGCTCCGCCTACCTCGCCTTTTCCACGGGCCGGTCCTGGGGGGACGTGGCGCGCACCTATTCGGAGATCGTGGACCGGGCGATCCAGGGCTCGGACCTCAAAAGCTTCTTGAAATCCGCGGGCGGCCCCGCGGCCTCGCAGCTCGAGACCGTGAACCTCTATCTGGCCCGGCTGGGCGAGGAGATCCGCTACACCGGTGTCGAGCTGGGCGACGGGGGCATCCTCCCGCGCAAGCCTTCCGAGACCCTGCGCCGCAAGTACGGCGATTGCAAGGACAAGGCGGTGCTCCTGACCGCCATGCTCCGCGCCTCGGAGATCCCGGCCTACGTGGCTCTCCTGAACGCGGGCGAGGACGAGCCGGACGTCGAAGAGGGGCTCCCGGGCCTGGGCGGCTTCAACCACGCGATCGTCATGGTGCCGGGCACCCCGGCGATCTGGATCGATCCTACGGACCCTTACGCCCGCGCCGGGGAGCTGCCGGTGCAGGATCAGGGGCGCTTCGCGCTCGTGGCGAGCCCCAACGCTTCCGACCTGGTGCGCACGCCCGAGGCCACGGCCGCGGAGAACCGCGAGGTCGAGACCCGCGAGATCTACCTGGCCGAGCTCGGCAAGGCGCGGGTGGTGGAGACGACCGAGTACCACGGCGAGACCGAGCGGGAGCTCCGCGCCTACTACGCGGCGGCGGACGCCAAGGAGCTGCGCGACTTCCTGGAGGAGTACGCGACCGCGGCCTACCTGGCCGGCAAGCTCGGCAAGGTGGAGCACTCGGACCCGAACGACCTCTCCCGGCCGCTCACCATGCGCCTGGAAGCCGAGCAGGTGGGCCGCGGCATCACCGACGTGCGCGACGCCGCGGTGGCGATCCAGCCGGGGGCGCTGCTGACCCGCCTGCCCGAGGAATTCTCCTACCAGGACGACGAGCGGGACGGGCCGCGCACGACCGAGTACGTGTTTCCCAATTCCCTGAGCGTCGAGACGCGCTACCGCGTGGTGCCGCCGGCCGGCTTCGCCCCGCAGCCACTCCCGGCGTCGCGCGTCCGCCGGTTCGGTCCGGTCACCCTGGCCGAGGAGTACACGGCGGGCGAGGGCGGTGTGATCACGGCCAACCTGCGCCTGGAGCTGGGCAAGCGGCGCCTCTCCGCCCGGGAGTTCGAGGAGGTCCGCAAAGGGGTGCTCGCCGTCGCCGAGGAGAAGCCCGTCGTCCTCCTCTTCGAGCAGGTGGGCGAGACGCACCTCGGAGCCGGCCGGGTGCGCGAGGCTCTGGAAGAGTTCCAGCGCCTGGCCGCCCTGGCGCCGAAGAGCGCCCTTCCCCGCACGCGGATCGCCCGGGCGCTCCTGGCCGGCGGCATGGGCGAGGCGGCCCGCCGGGAAGCCGAGTTCGCGGTGAAGCTCGATCCGCGCTCCGCCCCGGCCTGGCGGGACCTGGGCTGGGTCCTCCAGCACGACGAGCTCGGCCGGCGCTTCGCCCCCGGCTTCGACCGCGCGGGCGCCGTCACCGCCTACCGCAAGGCCAGGGAGCTCGATCCGGAAGACTGGGTGACCCGCGCGGACCTCGCCATCCTCCTGGAGCACAACGCCCGGGGCGAGCGCTACGGCTCGGGCGCCGAGCTCGCCGAAGCGATCGCCGAGTACCAGACCCTGCGGGAGGAGCTGGGCGTCGATACATTGAACGACAACCTGCTGATCGCGCTGCTGCGCGCCGAGCGCTTCGAAGAGGCGCGCGCGCTCGCGGCGACCCTCGAGACCACGCCGACGCGGACCGTCCTGGCCCTCGTGGCCATAGCGGCCCTGGACGGCCCCGAGACTGCCCTGCGCGACGGCGAGCGGAAGTTCCAGGACGAGCAGGCCCGGATCGCGGCGCTCTCCTCCGCGGCCCAGACCCTGATGGCCCTGCGGCGCTACCCCGCCGCCGCCGCGCTCCTGGAGCGCGCGAGCCGGCAGTCGCCCAACGCCGCCGCCCTGCTCTCCGCGGCCGACGTGGTGCGCCGGGCGAAGCGGCGCGAGGAGATGACCTTCTCGGCCAAGGACCCCGCGAACGCGGCCCGGCAGCTCATGGAGCCGTTCCTCTCCGATCCCTTCGACAGCCGGAAGTTCTTCTCCTTTTTCACCAAGAGCTCCCGCGCCCGCCTGGAGGCCGCGAGCGAGGCCGGAGACCCCGGGATCGAGACCGCGCTCCGCGCGATCCGCAAGGCGGTCCAGGGCAACGACATCTCGCTCCAGTCCGCCATGGAGATCGGCCTCGCCGCCTTCCGCGAGACCGTCACCGGCAACGACACCCTGGGCTACCGCGTGCGGCTCGACGCCGCGACCGAAGGCTCGTTCCGCCTCGTGGCCTACGTGATGCCCGAGGATGGCCAGTACCGGATCGTCGGCCTCCACACGACCCCGCAGAGCCTGGGGGCCGAGGCGCTGCGGCGGGCCGAGGCGGACGACCTCCCCGGCGCGCGCCAGTGGCTCGACTGGGCTGCCGAAGAGAAGGAGACGGCCCGGGGGGATGATCCGCTCGCCGGCTCGCCCTTCACCCTCCTGTGGGCGCGGGGCCAGCAGGCGCCGGCTCCGGAGATCCGCTGCGCCGCGGCCGCCCTGCTGACCGAGGGAAGCTCATCCGCCGCGGGCGAGGCCCTCCCCAGCCTTCTCGCCTGCCGCGAGGCCGCGAAAGACGACGCCCGCCGGAGGTCTGCACTGGACCTGGCCCTCGCCCAGGCGTACCTGGGGACCGGTCGCGAGGCCGATCTCGCGGAGACCGCGCGCCGGCTCTACACCGACAATCCCGGGTCCGACCGCGCCTTCGCCCTGGAGACGATGAGCCTCGTCAACCTCGCGCAGTGGGACGGCCTGAGAAAAATCGCCGACGAGCGGCTCGACCGGTCCCCGGGAGATCCCCAGGCCCTGCGGGCGCTCGCGACCCTGGCCGAGCACAAGGGGGATCTGGACACCGCCGAGCGCCTCCTCCAGACCGTAGTGGACGCCGGCAAGGCGGTCGCCGGGGACTTCAACAACCTCGCCTGGTTCGCCCTCGTCCGCGGCCGGGTGGACGACCGCGCCATCGAGCACGGCCAGCGCGCCGCAACCCTCTCCGGCTACAAGAACGCCGCCTCCCTCCACACCCTGGCCGCCCTCTACGCCGAGCAGGGCAAGACCGCCGAGGCCTACCGCCTCCTCCTCCAGTCCCTCGAAGCCAAGGCGGACGAAAGGCCCGAGGCCCACGACTGGTACGTCCTCGGCCAGCTCGCCGAGCGCTACGGCCTGCCCGACGCGGCCCGCCGCTACTACGAGCGGGTGACCCCACCCCGCGGGCGGGAGAGCGAAGCGACCTCCGCCTACAAGCTGGCCGCCCGGCGGCTTGAAGCTTTGGGTGGAAAGGGTGCGAAGCAGGCGAAGAAGGCGGGCATGTAGGGAGACGAGGACCTGCCCGTTCCCGCCGCCCGGCGATAAATCGCCGGGCTACAAGGGCAGCGTCCCCCATGAAGGGGGACTTCAAACAGCGCCGTTTCTTGAAGCCGGATTCATCCGGCGCTGCCCTTGTAGCCCGGGTATTCATGCCCGGGCGGGCTCTACGACAAAACCTCCTCCTGGCCTCGTCCTTGCTTCCTTTCCGGCGAGCACGAATCCGCGTGCTGGAAGAGGAGCCGCATGCCATCGAATTCCGCCATCGCGTCGTCCGCGCCGCCTCGGGCCGTTTCCGTCTCCCGTGAGGTCTCTACAGGCTGGCAGGCGCTGGCGGCTCGTCTGGTGGGATTCCTGCTCCTGCTCGTCGTGCTGGAGGCCCTGTTCGCCGTTCCCAAGCTCACGTGGGACCTGGCCGTGGCGGACCGCGCCTTGCTGGGAATCCTCTTCGGCCTCGCGGTCGCCGCGGGCGCCGCCGGGCTGCTGTGGCTCGGCCGTCCACGCCTCGCCTCCGGGCTGGAAAGGATCGGCACCCGGCTTGCCGCGGTCCCCCGGCGCCGCTGGCTGATCCTGTTGATCGTGGGAGGAATCGCCGTCCGGATCGCCTGGGCGCTCCTCTTCCCCGCTCCGTTCACCTCGGACGGCTGGAGCTATTTCGACCTCGCCCGGCGCATGGCGCAGGGCCTCTCCTACCAGACTCCGCAGGGCGAGTGGGCGGTCTGGCCTCCGGGTTATCCGTTCATTCTCCTCACCTTCTTCCAGGTCGTGGGCATCAGCCCCTGGGCCGTGACCGCGGCGAACCTCCTGCTCTTCGTGGGGACGGTGCTCGTCGTCCACGCCCTCGCCTTCCGGATGGCCGGAGAGGCCGCGGCCCGAATCGCCACGCTCTTGATCGCCGTGTGGCCGAACCTGATCGCCTCGGCCGGCGTGGCGAACAAGGAGGGGGTCATCGTCTTCCTCCTGCCCGCGGCCATCCTGCTCTACCTCGTCGCCGGCTCCTCCCGCTCGAAGGGCTTGGCGGCCGCAGGGCGGCTCGCGGCAGGGCTCGTTCTCGGCTACTCCCTCCTCACCCAGCCGGCGGTGATGCTGGTCGTCTTCGCGTTTCCCATCTGGGAGCTTCTGCTGCGGGTGCCCCTCCCCCGGATCGCCGGCCGCTTCGCCCTGCTTCTCCTGGGCATGGCGATCGTCGTTCTCCCCTGGAGCATCCGGAACCAGCGCGTCCTCGGGAAGTTCGTGCTCGTCTCGACCAACGGCGGGAGCGTCTTCTACCGGGCGAACAACCCGCTCGCGACCGGCGGCTGGATCGCGCACGGCGAGCGCCGGCTGACCGGCGACGAGCTGACGCAGGACCGTCTCGGCTACCAGTGGGGCAAGGAGTGGATCCGGGAGAATCCCGGCCCCTTCCTTGAGCTCGCCCTCCGCAAGCAGATCCTCTTCCTCGGGGACGACGCCATGGGGATCTACGACGGCCTGAAGCGCGGCCTCAAAATCGACGGCCCGCTCTACGCCGGCGCCAAGCTCGCGGCAAACGCCTACTGGTGGGGCATCTGGGCCCTGGTCCTCCTCGCCCTCCTCGTCCGCCCCGGCTGGACCCGCCACCCCCTGGCGCTCCTCTTCGCCCTCGTCGTCCTCTACTTCTGGGGGATCGACAGCGTCTTCGAGAGCGGCGCCCGCCACCACATGCCGCTCGTGGGCCTCTTGGCGGTGATGGCAGGGTGGGGGGCGGGGAGAGATATGCTTCCCGCCGATGAACGTCGTCGGGATCTCGGCCTTCTTTCATGAATCCGCCTGCTGCCTCCTGCGCGACGGCCACCTGATCGCCGCCGCGGAAGAGGAACGGTTTTCGCGGGTCAAGCACGATCCGCGGCTGCCGGTGTCGGCGTTCCGGTTCTGCCTGGAACGGGCGGGGCTCGGGATTCTGGACCTGGATGCGGTCGCTTATTACGAGTGGCCCGTCAAGAAGCTCTCCCGGCAGCTCTGGGCCGGGGCTCCGGAGGGGGCGCCGCCCGGCTTTCCGTGGCTCGATCCCGGGCAGCCGGAGCGGGCGATCCGCGAGGGACTGGGGTGGGAGGGGCCGCTCTATTTCTACGACCACCACCTTTCGCACGCGGCGAGCGCTTTCTACTACTCGGGTTTTCCCGAAGCAGCGATTCTCACGGTCGACGGCGTGGGCGAATGGGCCACCACGACCTACGGACAGGGACAGGGCTCGAAAATCGAGCTGTTCGAAGAGGTGGAGTTTCCCCATTCGCTCGGGCTCCTCTACTCGGCTCTCACCGCCTACCTGGGCTTCGAGGTCAACGACGGCGAATACAAGGTGATGGGGCTGGCACCCTACGGCGAGCCGCGCTTCGTGGACGCGGTGCAGAAGCTCGTTCAGCCAGGGGAAAACGGGCAGTACCAGCTGGACCTCCGCTATTTCGATTTCCTTCGGGGGCGGCGGATGTTCTCGGACGATCTGATCCGCCTCTTCGGCGCGCCGCCGCGGGAGCGCGAATCGGAGATTGCTCCGTTTCACAAGGACGTGGCCCGGAGCCTCCAGGTGGTGCTTGAAGAAATCCTTCTGGAGAAGGCCCGCTATCTCCACGAGACGACGGGCGCCCGCGATCTCTGCATGGCCGGAGGCGTGGCGTTGAATGTGGTGGCCAACGGCCGCATCCTCCGGGAAAGCCCTTTCGAGCGCCTGTTCGTTCAGCCCGCGGCCGGAGACTCCGGAGGCTGCCTGGGCGCCGCTGCTCTCGCGCATGTGGAATTGACGGGCGAGCGTCCAAAGACCCAACCTCTGCGTCACGTCTGCCTGGGGCCGAGCTCGAAGGCGGACGAGATCGCCGGACTCATAACCGCCACGGGCCTTCCCGCGCTCGATTTCCGGGGCCGCGAGGCGGATCTTTTGGAGGCGGTGGTGGACCGGCTCGTCCGCGGCGAGGTGGTGGGATGGTTCCACGGCGCCATGGAATTCGGGCCCCGGGCCCTGGGCGCGCGGAGCCTGCTCGCCGATCCGCGGGACCCCGGGATGCGCGACCGGCTGAACCGCCTCGTCAAGAAGCGCGAGGCCTTCCGCCCCTTCGCCCCGAGCGTGCTCGCCGCCCACGCCTCGGAGCACTTCGACCTCGACCACCCGTCGCCCTTCATGCTGGAGACCTGCCAGGTCACCTCTCCGCTCGACCTCCCCGCCATCACCCACGTGGACGGCTCGGCACGCCCCCAGACCGTAGACCCGGAGGTCTCGCCCCGCTACGCCGCGCTCCTCGAAGCCTTCCGGCGGCGGACCGGCTGCCCCATCCTCGTCAACACCTCGTTCAACGTCCGCGGCGAGCCCATCGTCGCCTCGCCCGTGGACGCCCTGTTCTGTCTCGGAAGCTCCGGAATCGACGTCCTCGTCCTCGAAGATTTCGTGATCGACCGCACAGAGCTTCCATCGAATTGGAGCGATCTCCTCCCCGCCTGGAGGGAGCGACAGCGGAGTCCCTTCGCCCGCGGCCGGAGCGCGATCAGCGAGGATCTGTACACGTTCGTATGAGACCTCACCCCTGTCCCCTCTCCCATCGCCCCCCCGCCAGCCGGGAGAGGGGGACGCCTGCGGGCCTCCTTGCCGTAGGGTGCGCTGTGCGCACGGGGAGGACGGTGGAATAACACGTGCGCTACAAGCACCAACGCTTCAGCTACGTCCCCCCTCTCCCGGTC
>DATEIO010000898.1:0-4088 GCA_035278895.1 Thermoanaerobaculia bacterium
GCCTTGGCGTGTGCGGGGGCGCTCCGGCGCCCCCGTTCCCTTTCCGGCTCCTCGATCCTCACCTCTTTGACCGGGACCGCGTGCTCGCTCGGCACGATGCCCGTGCCGTAGCGGCTCGCGTAGACCTGGGTGATCTCCGCCCCGAAAAAGAGGATCTGCGACGAGTAATAGATCCACAGGAGCAGGACGACGAGCGATCCGGCCGCGCCGTACGTCGAAGCCACGCTGCTGTTGCCGAGATAGAGACCGATCAGGATCTTTCCGATCAGGAACAGCACGGCCGTGATCACGGCCCCCGTCCACACGTCCTTCCACGCGATCTTCACGTCGGGCAGAAAGCGATAGATCATGGCGAGGAGGAGCGTGATGAGCCCCAGGCCGATCACGGCGCTCACGATCCCGATCACCACCTCCGCTCCCGGGAAGAGCCCCGTCACGTAGGTGTCCATCGCCGCGATGGCGGCCGAGATGACGAGCGAGACGAGCAGCAGGAAGCCGATCCCCAGCACCATGCCGAACGACAGGATGCGGGTGCGCAGGAAGCCCCAGATCCCCTTGGAAGGCTTCGCCTCCACGTCCCAGATCCGGTTCAAGGAGGTCTGGAGCTGCGTGAACACGCCGGTCGCGCCGAAGAGGATCGTCACGATGCCGAGGATCGTTCCGATCACGCCCGAGCTGTGCTTGCCGGCGTTGGCCACCATGGTCTGGATCGCCTCGGCGCCCTGCTGGCCCAGGAGCCCGCGCATCTGTCCCACGAGCTCGCCCTGCGCCGCCTCGCGGCCGAACACCAGGCCAGCCACCGAGATCGCAATCAGGAGCATCGGCGCCAGTGAAAAAATCGTGTAGTAGGCGAGCGCCGCCCCGAGCTGCAGGGCGCCGTCCTCCTTCCACTCCTTGAAGCTCTCCTTGAGCAACCCGAAACCGGATTTGAGATTCACCATGGTGTTCCTCCTCGTTGTGGAATCTCTAGGAAAAGGTTTCTATGTCTCGGGCCGGCCTCCTGACGGATCCACCCGCAGACGGTAATTTTCAAACGCGAACGTCCACCTCCCCCGCTCGCTGCTTGCGAGGAACGGGCCGGCGAGCGGCGGATAGCTCTCGGCCGCCAGAACCTTGCCCCCCGCCGTGGCCCGCCTTCCGGGCAGGAAGCTCACCTCCTGGCCGTCCGTGGCCCGGAAGCGCATCTCCTCCTCGACCCGGAGCCGCAGGCCCGCGGCCTTCTTCGTCCAGGCCGCGAAATCGCCGTCCTCGGCCGCACGGCCGACCTCCAGGGCGATCGACGCCGGCTGCCTCTTCGGCACCGCCACCCACGAGCCCTCGAGCTTCTTTCTCTGGAGCTTCGTGGCCCCGTAGTAGCCCGGGAAGCGCTCCGCAGCGGGCGCCACCTCCCAGCCGCCGTCCGTCACCAGCGCCACGTAGGTGTCACCGGACCGCGAAACGAGCGCCTCGCCCGCGGGCTCCGGTTTGGACCACGGCGCTGCGAGAAACGCGTGCCCCAGGTCCGCACCCTGGCCGCCCAGCCGCGCGAGCGCCACGTTCTTCGCAGCGACTGCCTTGTCCTGCACGCCCCACTGCTTCCACCGCCCCTTCTTGTCGTTCTGCGTGCGGCTCCAGAGATAGAGCGGCGAGAACTCGGGCCCCTCGGCATAGAGCGTCACCGTGATCTCCTGCCCGCCCGAAACCCGCAGGTCCAGGTCCGACACCGACTGGACCGCGCCCAGGATGTAGTCCGGCGTGGCATAGGAGTAGAGCGCCGTGTTCACCTCCTTGCGCTTGCCCGTGGCCACGGTCCGCCGCTCCGCGATCTCATAGGGCTTCTGCCGGCTCCGCTCCGCAAGCAGCTTCACCACCGCCTCGGGCATCTCGTAGCGGGAAACCGCGAGCTCCGGCCGGTCCATGAAATTCATCCCCTCCGGGTTTCCCTTCCCCGTCGCGAGCCAAGCCCAGGAAACCCAGGGCGTGCTCTTGTCCGACAGCGCCCAGTTGCCGTTCGTGCGGCTCTTGGGGCCCGCCGGGTAGCCGCCCACCTGCTCCTGGGCCCAGGCCGCGAAGAGCAGGTGGAGCTGGCGCTCCGCCAGATCCCGCACCGCCTTCTGGGGCGCGTGGTCCGCGAGATGGAGCACGCCGCCGAGCGACAGGGCCATATAGCCCGGGCTCTCCGCCTCGTACCACCCCTCGCGCTCGTGCGCTTCGAGAAACGCCTTGGCATAGGCGCCCCAGGCCCGGGCGCCGGCCGAGTCCGTCGTGCCCGCGACCGTGTGGGCCACCAGGCTCCGCGCCATGCGGATCACCCGCTGGTTCTCCGTCTCCGGGAACGCCCACGGGTTCTGGATCTGCGCCGCGTCCGGCGCCGGCGCCGCGGCCGACACCTGCTCCCGCAGCCGGGCGAGGAGCTCCGGAGGCAGCGACTGGGGATACTGGAGGACGAGCTTCTGGAGGGGAATCTCAGTCCGCGCGCACTCCTCGTCGTTCCACTTGTTGCCGCAGATCTCGAGGACCTTCGTCACCCACCGGGCCGCCTCCTCGCGGCGCGCGGGAGCGTCCGGCCGGCCTTCGGCCGCGAGCGCCGCCGCGGCCAGGGCTCCGGCACCGAGCGGCTGCTTGCCGAAATAGTCGAAATTGCCCGCCATGCGGCGGATGTGCGCAAGGCCGTATTCGAGGTACTGGACCTCCCGCTTCTCGAGCCGGACCGGAGCCCGCCCCTGTCCGGCCGCGATCCCTGAAAGGGACAGCGCTGCGCCCAAGAGGACGACCACCGCCCCCCGGCGCCAGTTTCTCCGATCGTTCGATGAGGCTTGAAACGTCGGCATATCGACTCCACCTTTCCGGTTATGCAGGATCGGGGCCGTGCCCCTACCATGGTTCTTGCAACGTTCTCAGGACGAACGGCGGCCGGACCGCGAACCGCGCGGCGGCTCCAAGGAGGTTTACGGTGGACTGGGGAGACCTGTTGAGGGTGTTGGGCGTCATCGCCCTGCTGGCCGTGCTCCTGGGAGCGATCGTGCTCGCCTGGGCCTTCCGGACCCTGCGCCGTATCCGCGTGCCGCAGGACGCCGACTTCTTCACTACGCTCCGCGCCGTGCCCCTCTCGCTCGTGGTCGGGCTCGACCTCCTGGACCTGGGGCTCGACGTCCTCTCGACGCCGATCATCTGGGTGATCCTCTCCCGCTTCCGGCTCCAGGCGCTCCGCAACGTCGCCTCGATCGAGGCGCTCATCCCGTTCACGGCGCCCATCCCCACGCTCACCATCGCGTGGTTCGCGGCACGCGCCCTGAACCTCGGCGAGCCGTTCGATCCGGACCTGATCGAGACCGACCGCACCGGCCCGAACCAGTACGTTCCCCGTCCCGGAAGGCGATGAGGACCTGCATCATCGTCAACCCGAACGCGGGGAGCGTCGAGGAGACCGGCGCGCTCCAGGAAAGGCTCGCTAGCCTGCCCGACGCCTCCGTCGCCCTGACCCAAGCCGAGGGGGACGCCGAGCGGATCGCCCGGGACGCCGTGCGGAGCGGCGTCGATCTCGTCGTGGCCGCGGGAGGAGACGGCACCCTGAACGAGGTCGTCAACGGCCTCGCGGAAGACTTCAGCCGCGCCCGCCTCGGCCTCCTCCCGCTGGGCACCGGCAACGACTTCGCCCGCACCATCAACGTCCCCGCCGACCTCGACGCCTCCCTCGCCATCCTGCAGGAGGGCCGCGCGCGGGCAACCGACGTGGGCCGCGCCACCTTCGGCGGCAAGTGCCGCTACTTCATCAACATGGCCGTGGGAGGCTTCAGCCCCATCGTGAGCGAGAGGGCGGGCGAGGCCAAGGAGCGCTGGGGCCCCCTCGCCTACCTGCGCGGCGCGATCGGGGCCCTCCCCGAGCTCAGCGGCTTCAAGTCGACCCTCTGCTTCGCCGACGGGGAGCGGATGGAGATCGAGACCTACAACATCGTCCTCTCGAACGGCCGCTACGTGGCCGCCGGCATCCCGGTCGCCCCCGGCTCCATCCTGGACGACGGTCTCCTGGACGCCCTGATCGCGCCCGTCACCACCATCCCGCAACTCGCCGTCCTCGTGCCCCAGGTCCTCCTGGGCCGGCACATGGA
>DATEIO010000899.1:0-2904 GCA_035278895.1 Thermoanaerobaculia bacterium
CGAGGGACAGAGCAGCCAGAACGCCCGCCGCGATGCGGGCCGTCCTGCGGAAACGGGGCATGGATCTTCCTCCAGCGCAGAAGCGCCCACCTCCGGAGGCCTCCGGGAGCAGGCGGTCATGAAAACCTGCCGAGTTTACACTCGGGAAGGGGGTTTTCCCACCCCGGGGTTTCCGCGCCGGGCGGGGGGACCCTCCCCCGAGCGGGGGGACCCCTCCCCCAAGTTGGGGAGCCCTTCCCCCAGTCGGGGGAGCCTTCCCCCAAGTCAGGGGACCTCCCCCCCGAATTGGGGGACTCACCCCCAGTTGGGGGAGCCCGCCCCCGAGTTGGGGGACCTGTCCCCCCAGCCGGGGGAGCCCTCCCCCAAGAAGGGCAGCGGCTCCCCACCGAGCCATGGTATCTATAGAGCGTTCCGGTCATGAACCCCCACGACCTCGCCCGCCGGCTGGTCTCCGTGGCGCTCGCCGCCGTCGATCCCGAGCGCCTGGTGCGGGATGCGCTCTCCCCCCGGGAAAAAAGCTTCGGCGCCGTGCTGGCCCTGGGCAAAGCGGCGTCCGCCTTGGCCCGGGGCGTGCGGGACGCCGGAGCCCGGCGATTGCTCGTCCGAACCCAGTCCGCCCCGGCCCTGCTCGATCCGGCGTGGGAGCAGAAAGCCGGGGGACATCCCCTCTCCGACCTCCAGAGCGTCTCGGCCGGCACCCGGCTCCTCGAATGGCTCGCGGAGATCCCGCCGGGCCGGCCGCTCCTGGTGCTCCTCTCGGGCGGATCGTCCGCCTGCGTCGAGAAGCCTGCTCCGGGAATCTCCCTGGACGATCTGATCGCCACCCAGAAGGCGCTCCTCGCCTCGGGGCTCCCCATCCACTCGGTGAACGCCGTGCGCAAGCACCTCTCGGCCCTGAAGGGAGGCGGCGCCCTCCGCGTCACCGGCGGCTTGGCTTCGCGGGTGCTCGCCCTCCTCCTCTCGGACGTTCCAGGGGACGACCCCGCCACGATCGGCTCCGGTCCCTTCGTGGCCGACCCCACCACCTATGCCGAAGCGCTCGCGGCGGTCTCGGGCCTTGCCATCCCCGACGCCGTCCGCCGCCACCTCGCCGCCGGGGCGCGGGGCGAGATCCCCGAGACGCTGAAGCCGGGGGATCCCCTCCTCGACCGGGTGGAGACGGTTCTGCTGGGGAGCGCCCGGACCGCCGTGGACGCGGTCGTGGCCGAGGCCCGGCGGCGGGACTTGGATGTCCTGGGCGGCGAGCTCGAAGGCGAAGCGGCCGCCGCGGCCCGCGGGCTCGTGGAGCGGGGGCGCGCCCTGGGGAAAAGCCTCGTTCTGGGGGGAGAGACGACGGTCACCCTCCGCGGCGAGACCGGCCGCGGCGGGCGCAACCAGGAGCTCGCCCTGGCCGCGGCCCGGGAGATCGCCGGGAGCGCCGACGAGCTCGTCTTCACCCTGGCAACCGACGGCGAGGACGGCCCGACCCGCGCGGCCGGCGGCGTGGTAGACGGCGCCACCTGGGAAGCCGTCCGGCGCGCCGGGATCGATCCGGACGCGGCCCTGGCGCGCCACGACTCCGGCACCGCCCTCGCGGCCGTACCCGGGGCGCTCCTCGCGACCGGCCCGACCGGAACCAATGTCGGCGATCTCGCCGTCTACCTGAGGCTCCGATTGGGGTAGCATCGGGGGCGAACAGACGACAGCAAGGGAGGCCTCGATGCCCGAGCCCGAAGAGGGCTTCAACGTGAAGATCGACGACGAAGAGCTGAGGGGGCGCTACTCGAACCTCCTCCGCATCATGCACACGCGCGAGGAGTTCATCCTCGATTTCATCAACCTCGTCCCCCCGCAAGGCATCGTCAACGCCCGGATCGTGACCAGCCCCGGTCACCTGAAGCGGATCCTCCGGGCGCTCGCCGCCAACCTGGAGCGCTACGAGCAGGCCTTTGGCCCCATCCAGGAGGCGCCCGATCCCTTCGGGGAGACAGGGGTGAATTAGCCGCCTTCCCATTCCGGGGAGGCGGATCCACGGAGGGTTGCGGAGCCGGCATGGCGGAGCGCAATCGCGCAGGATGGCAGGGAGCCGTCGTCGTCCTGTTTCTGGTTTTGTGGCTCGCGGTGGCTTGCCAGTCCGCGGCGGCGAAGCCATCTCCCCCGGGCGGCGGCGCGGGCCTCTCGGACGGCCCCACCCGCTGGCTCATGCTCCCCGAAGAATCCAAGCGCTTCCGCCGCCTGGACACCACCCGTGAGGCTGTCGGCTTCATCGAAGACTTCTGGCGCCGCCGGGACCCCGACCCGGCCACCCCCGGCAACGAGTTCGCCCGTACCTTCTACGAAAGAGTCGAAGCCGCCGACCGCCTCTACCCCGAAGAGGGGACCCGCGGCAGCATGACCGACCGCGGTCGCGCCCTGGTCCTCCTCGGCCCTCCGCCCACCCTGCGCGCGAGCCAACGGCGCATCCCCATCTGGGAGCCCGGAAAACCCGGAGCCCGGGTCCCCGCGCAGACCCGCTCCCTCCAGGTGGAGACCTGGGTCTACTCCATAGCCGACCTCCCCCCAGAGCTCGCCGCGCTCATCGCCGAGGACGACCCGAAGCCCCAGATCGAGCTCGTCTTCGCCGTGGAGCCCAAGAGCGCGAAGATCCTCGAAGGGGAGAAGTACCTGGAAATGGCCGCCCGGGCGGCGGTGCGGCGGTAGGAACCAGGGACTGCAAGGACCAACAAGGACGCCCCCAGTGCTCGTCCGCGTTGGTCCGTGCCTGTCCCGTACACGGAGATAACTATGGTCACGATGACGTCGGAGCCTCCCCGCAGGAACTGGTTTCAGAGGAACTGGAAGTGGTTCGTCCCCTGCGGCTGCCTCACGCTGCTCGCCCTCTTCGCCGGCTTCATTCTGGCCGTCGTCATGGGAGCCTTCGGAGTC
>DATEIO010000900.1:0-17898 GCA_035278895.1 Thermoanaerobaculia bacterium
CCCTTGGCGTCTTCTTGGAGGTCAATCATGGCAAAACTGGCGATCCGGAAAGGAAAAAAGAGCCCCGGCTCGGTGCTCGCGGTAGCGCCCGACGTCGCGTGCCTGCAGCTTTCGATGGTCAACGTCTTCCTGGTCGGCGCCCCGCGGGCCGGCGACCGCTCGTGGGTGCTGGTGGACACCGGCATGCCCACCTCGAAGGAGGCGATCCTCCGCACCGCCGCGGCGCGCTTCGGGAGCGGAGCGCGGCCGCAGGCGATCGTGCTCACCCACGGCCACTTCGATCACGTAGGCACCGTCCAAGCCCTGGCCGAGCAGTGGGACGTCCCGATCTACGCCCATCGGCTCGAGATGCCGTACCTGACGGGCCGGTCCGACTATCCCCCGCCGGACCCGACCGTGGGCGGCGGCGTCCTGGCGACCTTCGCCTCGCGCGTCTTCCCCAAGAAGGGGACCGACTTGCGGCCTCGCGTGCAGCCCCTGCCCGCGGACGGCAGCGTGCCCGGGATGCCCGGCTGGCGCTGGGTCCACACCCCGGGCCACACCCCTGGGCACGTCTCGCTCTTCCGGGATTCCGACCGCGTTCTCATCGCAGGCGACGCCTTCGTGACCATGCGGCAGGAATCCGCCCTGGCCGTAATGACCCGGCGGCAGGAGGTCTGGCGTCCCCCGGCCTACTTCACGCCGGACTGGTACGCCGCGGGCCGCTCCGTCCGCGCGCTTGCCGACCTCCACCCCTCGGTCGCCGCGACCGGCCACGGTATCCCCATGTTCGGAGAGCCCATGCGCCGCCAGCTCGAAAACCTGGCCCGCAACTTCGACCAGTACGTCCCCGACCACGGCCGCTACGTGGACCACCCCGCCCTCGCGGACGAGCGGGGAGTGATCTCGGTGCCGCCGAAGGCGCCGGACGCGATTCCGTTCCTTCTCGCGGCCGGAGCGGCTGTGGCGTTGGGGGCCGCGTTCGTGCGGGCACAGGGGCGGCGGGCGGTGTAAGTCAAAGGACCTCAAGGACAGCAGGGACTGCAACGACTTCAAGGACGGTCAGGAAGCTTTCCGGCTCCCTTTTGTCCTTGCTGTCCTCGGGGTCCTTTCTGCGGCTCGCGTTATTCCCATCTCAGCAGACCGCACAGGGGCAAGCCATTCATTTTGAGCTTTTTCGGGAGTCGCCGTTTCTATCTCGGTTTGCTCCTCTGCCCTCTCTTCCTTTCCTTCCAGCCGAACGCGCACCACTGCATCGAGCGCCATGGCGAGCTTCACCATAGTGTGCAAGGTGAAGTTGCCGCCGTCGAGTAGCTTGGTGACGTAGGGGCGCGAAGTTCCCATGCGCCGGGCGAGCTCGCCCTGGGAAATCCCCAGCTTGGCCATCCGGTCGTGCAGGTCCCGGGTGAAGTCGGTCTCTGCAATGTCCTGCCAGTACTCGACGCTACCCCGGGCCTCTTCCAGAGCCTTCGCAAGCTTTTCCGCTAGTTTCATGACAGCTCCTCAATTCTTAGAGAGTCGCGGCTTCTGGCGTCGAGGTACTGCTCACGCAATGCCACCGCTGCACGGATCTCCGAAGAAGGTGCCTCCTGATCGTTCTTCGCGAAAGCGCGAATACAAACGATCGCGAGCTTTGTGGCTTCGTCGCCGTAGAACCAGATCACCCGGATCTTCGTACCGGGATACTCCCCTTTCCTGAACTCCGACAGCTTGAGCGACCCTGGCTTGAGCTGTTTGCAAACTGTCCGGTTGCCTTCCTGAGGACCGTTCATGGGCAGGCTCTCTGTCAAGAAGGAGAGCATGGCCTTCTTCGGCCCTTTCGCCGAGCTGAAGTCTGTCAGCACCTCGACCACCTGCTCCGTCACCAGCACATCCCATCGCCCCACTCCCAAGCGGACCAGATCCATATAGTAACTCCTGAGTTACCTACTATCAAGAGGGTTTCGCAGGGGAAGTATATCTGTCCTGGAAGCGAGCCGGAACAGAGCTCTCCGGCACGGAATCCCGCAATGGGGGCGGAAGGCGGGGCCGTCCCTCGGCTCTGCTCGCGAATTCCTGACGGATTCTATCCGGGGTTAGAATCAGCCCTCTTTCTGAGGAGCTCTCCCGATGTTTCGAGCCCTTCGCGTCCCGGCGGTCCTCGCCGGTCTCCTGCTCGCCGGCTGTGCCCACCAGATCGGGCCGCGGACGATTCCCCATGCCCGTTTCGACTATGGCGAGGCGATCGCCCGCTCGTGGAACGAGCAGCTCCTGCTCAACCTGGTGCGCCTGCGCTACCGCGACACTCCGCTGTTCCTGGACGTGGGATCGGTCGTTACCCACTTCTCGATCGCGGCCGGGGCCGGCGCGGACGCTTCGACCGACGAGGCGGGCGACGTCTCGGAGGCGTCGGCGGGTGCCAACGCCGGCTACTCCGAGGAGCCGACGATCACCTATTCGCCGCTCCAGGGCAACGACTTCGTGGCCCGCCTGCTTGCTCCGGTCTCGCCGGCCAATCTCGTGCTCCTGTCGCAGTCGGGCTGGAGCATCGAACGGCTGCTCCTGTGCTGCGTGCAGAAGATCAACGGCCTCAGAAACGCCACGGGCGCGGCCGGCCCCACGCCGGACTATGCGCCGCCCTACGAGGAGTTCCACCAGGTGGCAAAGCTCCTGCGGCAGCTCCAGGTCGCCGGGGTGATCGAGGCGGAGACGGACCCCGAAACCCAGGCGTTGAGGATTACCTTGAGCGAGGCTCCGGCTCCTCTCGCGGAGCCGGTCCGCGAGCTGCGGAGCCTCCTGAAGCTTCCGGAGGGGGCCACCTCCTTCCCCATCACCTCGGGGCTCCGCAAGAACAAGCCCGGCGAGATCGCCATCTCGGGGCGCTCGCTCCTCTCGGTGCTGTTCTACCTCTCCCAGGCGGTCGAGGTGCCGGAGCAGCACGAGAAGGAGGGACGGGTCACCGTGACCCTCCAGCCGGACGGCTCCCGCTTCGACTGGGTGCGCGCGACCGGCGGCCTGATGCGCGTGCGGACCTCGCCGAAGCCGCCCGCGGACGCGGCGGTGCGGGTGCGTTATCGAGGGCACTGGTTCTACATCGCGGACACGGACCTGGGCTCGAAGACGACCTTCAGCCTGCTCACCTATTTGTTCTCCCTGAAGGCGGGAAATCAGGAGATCAAGGAGCCGGTCCTCACCCTCGGGGTGCAGTAACCGGCCGCTCGAGCGCCGCCGCTTCGGCGGACCGTCCCTGGCTTCTGAGGAAATCGGTAAATTTTCGGCGCGTGAGGGCGAGGTCGGGGTGGTCCGGCCCCAGGATCCGCAGCCTCAGGGCGAGGGCCTGCTGGAAATAGAGCTCCGCCTCTTTTGGCCGGCCGGCCTTCGCGCAATCCTCACCGAGGTTGCTGAGCACGAGGCCGATCCGTGGATGGTCGGGCCCGAGAGCTTTCTTCCAAATGGCGAGCGCCCGCTCGTGGAGGGGGAGGCTCTCCACGGGCCGGCCGCGGGCGGAGGTGAGCACGGCCAGGCCTTCGAGGTTCGCGGCGAGATCCGGGTGGTCGGCGGGCAGGACCTTTTCCCGGATGGCCAATCCCCGCTTCAGGAGCCGCTCCGCCTCGTCGAAGCGTTCCTGCTGCGTGCGCAGGAACGCGAGGTTGTTGAGCGAAGCGGCCACGTCCGGATGGAGCTCTCCCAGCACCTTTTCGCGCAGGGCGAGGGCCCGCACGAAGAGCGGCTCGGCCCGGGCCAGCTCGTTTCTGGAGCTGTAGAGGATGCCCAGGTTGTTCAACGTCTTGGCCAGCTCCGGATCGTCGGGAGCCAGGGCCTTTTCCTGGATCGCCAGGGCCTCCAGGAAGAGCGGCTCGGCCTCCGCGCCCTGGGCCATGCGGACCGCAGCCAGGTTGCGCAGGCTCACGGCCAGGTCCGGGTGGTCGCTGCCCAGATGGGAACGCCTCAGCTCCACGGCCTCTTCGAGGAGAGGCCGCGCCCGGGAGTAGAGGCCGAGGGAGAAGTAGGTGCGGCCGAGGGCGTCGAACAGCCGGGCCTGGACCAGCGGCTGGTTGCGGAGCTCCGAGCGGATCTTTTCGACTCCCTGGTCGAGCGCCTCGCGGACGGTGACGGAGCCGCCCCGCTCCTCTCCGGGGTCCGCGATCCGGAAGACGCTCACCAGGAGCTCCGAGACCTCGTCGGCCTCGCGGCGGAACCGCTCCGCTTCGTTCCGGGCCCGGATCGCCGCATCGCGTTCCTGGCGCAGGCTGATCGTGTACATCGCGGTGCCTGAGGCGGCCATCAGGAGCACGGCGGCCACGGCGAGCCGCCGGAGCCGGCGCGCGGGGAGGGCGCGGATGCGCCGCAGCCGGAAGAGGGTCTCGGAGGCCGTGGGACGGGCCTCGGGGGCCGGGGACTTCATCGCTTCGAGGAGCGCCACGAGCGGCCGGGGACCGCCGCGCACAGGCTGCGTCTCCCCCTGCCGGACCTTTTCGAGCAGCGTTCCGGTGGGATCCTCGGTGTCGTAGGCGGGGCTGCCGGTGAACAGCTCCTGGAGGAGCAGGCCGAAGGAGTACTGGTCGCTCGCCACGGTCAAGGGCTTCCCCCAGCTCTGCTCCGGGCTCATGCACACGGCCGTGCCCATGACCTTCCCCGGCTCGGTGCGCAGCATGGTTTCCGGCTCCCAGTGGAGCGTGGTCTCCCCCGTCCGGAAGATGTCTTCGTCGGGTTCGAACACGCGCTGGGGCCCGGCCGGCGTGAGCGGTCCCATCGCCGAGTAGGCCAGGCCGAAGTCCAACACCTTGACGGTGTTGCCGTCCATGAGCATGACGTTCGACGCTTTCAAGTCGCGGTGGATGATCCCCTTGGCATGGGCCGCTTCCAGGGCTTCGGCGATCTGCTCGGCGATCCGGAGCTTTTCTGCGAAGGAGAGCGGGGCTCCCTCGTCGAGCACCTGGCGCAGGCTCCGGCCGCGGAGCAGCTCCAGGACCAGAACGTCGTTGTCCACGCCTTCGATGAAGTCGAAGATCCCACAGATGTTGGGATGCTGGAGCTGCGAGAGGGCCCGCGCCTCGCGCAGGAGCCGGGCCCGGCTCAAGGGCCCCAAGCGGTCGGAGCGGATGACCTTGGCCGCCACCTCGCGCCGGAGCTTCTCGTCGAATCCGGCGTAGACCGCTCCCATGCCTCCCTGTCCCAGGAGGGAGACGATCCGGATCGATCCGATCTTGGTGCCGATGAGCGACATGCGCTGCCCCAACCCTGCCTCGCGCGAATGCCTGGGAGCTGTCTGTCCAGGATGAATCGGATTCTACCGTAATCCGCCTCGGCACCAATTTATTTCTACGATTTAATCGTCAATGAAACTCGTCCCCTGGCTTCTCGCGCCCGATCCGGTCGAGTGTCTGCCGGATCCGGGTCGCCTCGGCCGGCTTGCCCCAGGCGCCGTAGAGCCCCACCAGGGCTTCCAGGGCCCGGCGGCGGACGACGAAGTCGACGTCTTCGCCGGACCACGGACGGAGGTGTGGCTCGGCCTCGGCGAACTGCCGGAGATCGGTCAGGCAGCTCCCGAGCGCGATCTCCACCATGGCGAGGCCGTGCGGCTCCGCCTTGGCACGGCGGCCGATGGCGAGGCCCCGTTCGAGCAGGGGCCGGGCGGCTGCCGGATTTCCCCGGTCGGTCTCGATCTTCGCCATGTAGTAGAGCGGGAGGACCACCGAGGAGTGCCAGGGCCCGAACGCCTTTTCGGTGACCGCGACCGAGCGCCGGTAGAGCCGGAGCGCCTCCTCGGTGCGGCCGGCCCTTCCCGCGATCGCGGCGAGCTTGCCGAGCGGAGACGTGACGTCGGGGTGCTCGGGTCCCAAAACCCTTTCGATCACGGCCAGGCTCTGCTCGAAATACCCCCGGGCCTTGGCATCGTCTTCGAGGAGCAGATAAGCGCGGCCGAGGCCGTCCAGGCTCGCGGCGACCTGGGGATGGTAGGGACCGAGCATACTCTTGCGGATCTCCCAGGCCCGCCAGTGATAGCCGATCGCCCCCTCGGGATCCTTGTCGTGGATGCCGGGCGAGATGAGCAGATCGCCCAGGGTGAACATCACCATCGCGAGGTCCGGGTGGTCGGTGCCGTAGACCTTTTCGAGCACGGGGAGGGCCCGCTTGAACCGGACCCGCGCCCCCTCCCGGTCGCCGGCCGCGAGCAGGGCGTTCCCCAGGTGGACCTGGACCTTGGCAACGTCGGGATGGCCGGGCCCGTGCCTCGCTTCCAGCACTTCGAGGGCCCGCGTGAGCCGCGGCAGCGCCGCTTTGGCCTCGCGGGCCTCGAAAAGGGTGAGGCCCAGGTCGCGCAGCGCAAAGCCGACCTCGGAGTGACTGCGCCCCAGGGATTTTTCAAGGATCGCGAGCGCCCTCTCCTGGTGCCTGCGGGCCGTGAGGAAATCCCCCTGGGAGGCGAGCTCCCGGCCGAGGCCGGTCAACGTCCGCGCCACGTCCGGGTGGTCCGGCCCGAGCGCCGCCTCGCGCAGCGCCAGGGCCTCTTCGTAGAGCTTGCGGGCCGCGGCGTGCTCGGCCTTCTCGGTGCGCAGCTTGGCGAGGCTGTGGAGGGAGGCCGCGAGGTCCAGGCCGCCCGCGCCGGGCCGCTCCCGGCGGAGGGCCACGGCCCGCGTGAGGATCGCCTCGGACTCTTCGTAGAGGGCAAGCTCGCGGTAGACGTCGCCGATCAGCGTCATCATCTCCGCCTGCACCTCGGGCTGGCCCGCGAGCTCGGCGTCGATTCGCGCGGCGCCCTGGTCCAGGAGCTGGCGGGCCGTGATCTGCTCGCCCCTGGAGCGCGTGGGCGCCGAGACCTCGAAAAGGCCGCGCAGGAAACCCGAGACCTGGGTGGCCCGGAGCGCGGAAAGCTCGGCCCGGTCGCGCTCGCGGGTGAGCTGGATCGTATAGAGCACGACCACGGTGACGAGCAGCATCAGCGCCAGGGCCGCCGTGCTGACCGCCGCGGTGTGGCGCCGCACGAACTTGCCCGTGCGGTACCCGAGCGTGTCGGGCCGCGCGGAGACGGGGCGGCCTGCGAGATAGCGCTCCACGTCATCGATGAGCTGGGCGACCGAGCCGTAGCGCCGCTCGGGCTCGGGGCGCAGCGCGGTGAGCACGATCGTGTCGAGGTCGCCCGCGAGCTCCTTCTGCAGGCGGGCCGGCGTAGTCAGCCGCGACCAGGCCGCCTCGTCCGAAGCCTGCGTCGAAGAAGGACGGGTGATCTCGCCCCCGCCCCGCGGATCGGGCAGCCGGCCGGCGAGGAGGAGATGGAGCAACAGGCCGAGCTGATAGACGTCCGACGCCGTGGTCACCGGCGCGCCCGCGAGTTGCTCGGGGCTCGCCCAGGCCGGCGTGAGCATCCGCGAGGCCGTGCGGGTGACGGGGGTTGCGTCCGCCTCCGGGTCCAGGAGCTTGGCGATCCCGAAGTCGAGGAGCTTCGCGTGGCCGTCCGTCGTCACCAGGATGTTTCCCGGCTTCAGGTCGCGGTGGACGACGAGGTTCCGGTGGGCGTCCTCCACGGCGCGGGCGGCCTGAAGGAACAAGCGCAGGCGGTCGGGGATGGGGAGCCGCTGGTCGTCGCAGTAGGCGTCGATGGGCCGTCCGAGGACGTACTCCATCACCAGGTACGGCCGGCCGCCGGGTCCCACGCCGCCGTCGAGCAGCCGGGCAATCCCGGGGTGGCGGGCGCGCGCCAGGATCTGCCGCTCCTGGTCGAAACGGCCCACGATCTCGTCGGTGTCGATCCCCCGTTTGAGGAGCTTCAGTGCCACCTGCTGCTCGAACTGGCCGTCGGCCCGCTCGGCGAGATAGACGGCCGCCATGCCCCCGCGCCCCAGCTCGCGGACGACGCGGTAGCGCCCCACGAGCGTGCCCGGGAGAAGCTCGTCCTCCCGCGTGAGCTCTCCCTGGAGCTGGCTCCACAGCGGACCCTTCAGAGCGCCGCCGGGCTCGATCGCCGAGGTGTCGTCCTCCGCGGAAGCCAGGAGGCGGTCCACGAGCTCGCGCAGTGGGACGTCCTCGCCGCAAGCGCGGTCCAGAAACGCGGCGCGCTCCCCCGGCGGGAGGTCCAGGGCCTCGTCGAACAGCCGGTCGGCGCGGTCCCAGAGGCAGTCGTCTTTCAGTGGCGAAGCTCCTCCTGAAGCCACGCGCGGGCCCGCATCCAGTCGCGCTGGGCGGTACGGAGCGAAACCCCCAGGGCCGAGGCGGTCTCTTCCTCGGAAAGGCCGGCGAAGAACCGGCACTCGACGATACGGGCGAGCCGCGGGTTCTTCTCGCCCAGCCGGGTGAGCGCAGTGTCCAAGGCCATCAGCCACTCCGCCTGGCCGTCGATCGCGATGTGGCCGTCGTCCAGGGTCGTCTGGTGGCTGCCGCCGCCCCGCTTGGCCGCGCCCTGGCGCCGGGCGTAGGTGATCACGACCTGGCGCATGGCGCGGGCCGCAACGCCGAGGAAGTGCGAGCGGTCCTGCCAGTCGACCCGGCCGTTGTCGACCAGCTTCAGGTAGGACTCGTGGACGAGGGCGGTCGTGTCCAGCACACGGTCGGGATTGCCGCGGCCGAGCTGGCGCCGGGCGATGCGCCGCAGATCCTGGTAGACCAGCGGGACGAGACGGTCGAACGCCTCCCGGTCCCCCTCGCGGTAGGCCAGCAGCAGCTCGGTAACGTCTTCGCTCTTTTCCATGATCCTCAGGATTGAGGATTGTACGCTTTCGCGCCCGGCCAGGGACCCGGCGGCTCGTCGGGGAAATCCTTCTCGAGCCGGTCTTCGCGGAAGATCCGGAACCCCCGGGCCTGATAGGCCGGCAGGGCCGCGGGGCCATCCAGCGAGCAGGTGTTCAGCCATACCCGTGAGGCGCCCATCTCCCACGACCTGCGGACGGCTGCCGTGAGAAGAGCCCCGCCCAGTCCCCGGCCGATGAACTGCGGGAGAAGGCCGAAATAGGCGATCTCGACGTTGCCCGAGTGCTGCCGTTCGAGCTCGAAGTAGCCCGCCGGCGTCCCTTCGAGAGACCCGATCCAGGTTTCAAGCTCCGGCCGGTCGACCCAGGCGAGCCACTGGGAGTACGTCCACGAGAGCCGGTCGATCCAGAACCAGTCGCCTCCCACGGCCGTGTAGAAGAAGCGGTTGAGCAGAGGGCTGGGAATGCGCGCCTGCCGCACCTCGAAGCCCGGCACCGCCGCCCGCGAAGGGCGGAATTCCTGGGGAGAGCTCATTTCAAGCGACCAGACCGTGATTTCGCGCCGCATCGGGGCAAATTCTACCGGACGAACACGGACTGACACAGACAAACACGGACGCCTCCCTCCTCTGTCCGTGTCTGTCCGTATAGGTCTGTGCTCGTCCGTGTTCGTCCCCTACCCTTCCGGATAGCCGCCCCCGCGCCCTCTCCCCCGCCCGCCAGTACGGTGCGGAGCCCGCGGGCGTCCCGGTAGTCTTCTCCCAGAGCGAGAGATCCGGACGAGGAGACAAACCATGAGCATGAAAATCACGTTCCCCGGCGGCCTGGCCGTGAACGCAGCGTTCAAGGGATTCACCGTAAAGACCGACCAGAAGGTGGAAAACGGCGGCGGCGCCATGGCTCCCGAGCCGTTCGACCTCTTCCTCGCCTCCCTGGGCACCTGCGCCGGCTTCTACGCCCTGCGCTTCTGCCAGCAGCGGGAGATCGACACCGAGGGGCTCGGCCTCACCCTGTCGACCGAGCGGGATCCCGAAGCCAAGCGCCTCTCCACGATCCGTCTGGAGGTCGAGTTGCCGGCCGGGTTCCCGGAAAAGTACCACGACGCCATCCTCCGCGCCGTGGACCAGTGCGCGGTCAAGCGCGCCATCGTCGATCCGCCCCGCTTCGAGGTGGTGACGGTGTCCGGCGTGCCGCAACCCGAGACGGTGGAGGCCTGAGCGGTGTTCCCCATCGTCGAAGCCCGGTTTCTCGCCCCCGACGTCAAGCTCTTCCGGATCGCGGCCCCCCGCATCGCGAAGAAGCGGCAGGCGGGACAGTTCGTGATCGTCCGCCTCCACGAGGACGGCGAGCGCATCCCGCTGACCATCGCCGGCTCGGCCGCGGACGGCACGATCACCCTGATCGTCCAGGGGATCGGCAAGACCACGAAGCTGATGAATCATCTGGAAGCCGGAGACGCGATCCTGGACGTCGTGGGACCGCTCGGCCAGCCGTCCGAAGTCGAGCGCTTCGGCACCGTCGCCGTGATCGGCGGCGGCGTGGGCACGGCCATCGCCTATCCCACGGCCGTGGCTTTTCAACAGGCCGGCAACCGGGTGATCGGCATCGTCGGTGCCCGCTCGAAAAACCTTGTCATTCTGGAAGACGAGATGGGCGCGGTCTGCGACCACCTCGTCGTGACGACGGACGACGGCTCCTACGGCCGCCCGGGGCTTGTCACCGAAGCCCTCGCGGAGATCGCGGCCGCCGAGAGGATCGACCGGGTTCTTGCGATCGGCCCCATCCCCATGATGCGCGCCGTGGCCGAGGTTACCCGGCCGCTCGGCATCAAGACCATCGTGAGCCTGAACTCGATCATGGTGGACGGCACCGGCATGTGCGGCGGCTGCCGGGTGCTGGTCGCCGGATCGTCCAAATTCGCCTGCGTGGACGGCCCGGAGTTCGATGCCCACGAAGTGGACTTCGCCGTGCTCCAGCAGAGAAACGCCATGTACCGGGACGCTGAAGCCGAATCCCTCCGCGCCTTCCTGGATGATCCGGAAAAGGATCTCGCGCGAGTCCGCGAGGCTTGCCCAATTCATGAGGTGACCGTGTGACCAATCCCTACAAGCCCAAAGAGCGGATGAAGCTCCCCCGCCTCGACATGCCGGCGCGGGACGCGGCCCTGCGCGGCCACGACTTCGCGGAGGTGAACCTCGGCTTCAACCCAGGCATTGCCCAGAGCGAATCACTCCGGTGCCTTGAATGCGCCAATCCCATCTGCTCCCACGGCTGCCCCGTGGGCGTGAAAGTCAAGGATTTCGTGGCCCTGGTCGAGGCCGGGGATTACCTCGCCGCCGCGGCCAAGATCCGCGAGGACAACGCGCTCCCCGCCGTCACCGGCCGCGTCTGTCCGCAGGAAGACCAGTGCGAAGGCGCCTGCCTCCTGGGCAAGCGGGGAAAGCCGCTCGCCATCGGCCACCTCGAGCGTTTCGTGGCCGACTGGGAGCGCGAGGCCGGAGTCGTGGGCCTGCCGGCCATCGCGCCGGCCACGGGAAAAAAGGTTGCCATCGTGGGGAGCGGCCCCGCGGGGCTCGCCGCCGCCGGAGATCTGATCCAGCGCGGACACGAGGTGCGGGTCTTCGAAGCGCTCCACGAGATCGGCGGCGTCCTGGTCTACGGCATCCCCGAGTTCCGCCTCCCCAAGGCGATCGTCCGCCAGGAGGTGGACACCCTGCGCAAGATGGGCGTGCAGTTCGAAACCAACGTCGTGATTGGAAAGACCGTTACGGTCGACGAGCTTTTCGAAGACGAAGGCTACGACGCCGTCTTCATCGCGACCGGCGCGGGCCTCCCGCGCTTCCTGGGCATCCCGGGCGAGCACTTAAACGGCGTCTACTCGGCCAACGAGTTCCTGACGCGGGTGAACCTCATGAAGGCCTACCGTTTCCCGATGGCAGACGAGCCTGTCTACGACTGCCGGGGCAAAGCCGTGGCCGTAGTGGGCGGCGGCAACACCGCGCTCGACTCGATCCGAACTGCGTTGCGCCTGGGCGCCCGCGAGGCCGTCCTTCTCTACCGCCGGTCCGACGCCGAAATGCCGGCCCGCGCCGAGGAGATCCATCACGCGAAAGAGGAGGGCATCCGCTTCCTCACCCTCACGAATCCGGTCGAGTTTCTGGGGGATGAAAAAGGCCGCCTGCGGGCCGTGCGCTGCGTGAAGATGGAGCTGGGCGAACCGGATGAATCGGGCCGGAGGCAGTCTTCGCCGATCCCGGGCTCCGAATTCGAGATCCCGCTGGACGTGGCGATCGTCGCCGTGGGCACGAGCGCCAACCCCATCGTCCAGTCCACCACCCCGGACCTGAAGACCAACCGCCGGGGCTACATCAACGCGCACCCGGAAACGCTCCGCACCTCCAAGCGCGGCGTCTTTGCCGGAGGCGACATCGTCACCGGCGCCGCCACCGTGATCCTCGCCATGGGTGCGGGGCGCAAGGCGGCGCGCTCGATCCACGACTATCTGTCGACCGGCGGCTGGGCCGTGGCCTAGCTCTCCGGCTCGAAGCGCATCTCGGGATTCCTCCGCGCGCGCTCCAGGTATTCGGCGATCCGGCCGAGGAGGCCCAGACTGATCCTCTCCGCCTCGGCCGCTTCCTTGAAGATGAGGAGCGCTGCGATCGCCTCCTGGTGGACGTCCCGCGACTCGAAGATGGGCACCATCTCCGCCGCGAGCCGTTTCACCTGGCAGCTCTCCCCGCGCAGGGCATAGACCATGGCGAGGTCGAGCGACACGAGCGCCGCGTCAAAGCCGATCCCGCGCTCGATGAACGCATCCCGCGTCTCGCGGAGCGCCTCTTCCGCCTCCGCCAGCCGGCCGAGCTCCCGCGCGATCTTCCCTTCGAGCCAGCGGAGCCGCACGAGGTGCATCCGGTCACCCAGCTCGAGATACAGCTTCCGGCACTTCCGAAGCGCCCGCTGGGCCCCCCGGTGTCCGCCGCTCTCGTTCAGATACCAGATGAGATTGTGCTGGGCGGCGACCATGAGCCGCGGCTCTTCCAGGAAGTCGATCTTGGACAGGCCGCTCCGGATCAGGCGGATGGCCTCCTTGAGACGGCCGGCGTGCCCACGGACCACACCCTTCTGGATGAGCGCCCGCCCCTCCCGATGCCGGTCTTGTCCGGCCCGGTGAATTTCGATGACCCGGTCGAGGAGCCGGGCGGCCTCGTCAAACCGGCCCTGCGAGGTCCGCAGAGACGCCGAGAAGCTCAGGATTTCGGCCTCGGTATAGACGTCCTCTCCGGCGCGCTTGTAGTGCTCCACGGCCGTCCGCAAGGCTTCTTCGGCCGCCCGCAGGTCGGAGGCGACCCGATGGGAGTTGGCGAGGTGGGCCCAGGCCAGAGCCCGGGTGTCCTCCGCCAGCTTCTCTCCATACCGGTCGGGATCCAGCTGCTCGGCAATCTGAACCGCGAGCTCCGCCAGCTCCACCACCGAGGCCGGATCGTCCGACCACAGATCGCGCAGCTCGCTCTCCAGGAGCTCGCAGACCTTCAGCCGCTGGAATCTTTCGTCCGTCCGGACCAGCTCCTCCCGGCACGCGGCAGGCGTACGGAGGAGCTCCACCAGAAGCTCTCCGGCCTCGTCCGCCTCCTTCAGCAGACTGGCCAGCCGCTGGCTCGAGCGCTCGGCAGCACGTTCAAACGCTCTGTCGTACTCGGAGCGATGGCGCTCAACCATCCTCGGGCTCCTTTTCAGGCTTCTGCAGATATCGCTGAATCTCTTTCTCGAGAAACTCGAGAACCCACCGCTCGCGATCGCGCACTCGATCCCATCGATATGCGACGCCGATCAAAGCCTCGCCGACCATCCGTTCTGCCTCCGCCATCGGTACTCCGGAAAGGCGGAAACGCTGAATGATCTTCGGACGGAGCCTGTCCAGGAGTCGGGCGATGTCCCGGTCCGCCGGACGGTCTGAGGACGGCATCGCCAGTCTTCCCCCTTCACCCCTGGGTGCGGGGCTCCTCTTGGCACCTCTCCAGAGATGAAGTTGCCGCAAAGGCCGAAAATGGGACAACGAGGAACAAGGAAAAGGGGGCTTCCCGGGCACAGCCCCCTTCTGCCGCCGTCCGGAAGTGCCTTTTCTAGACTCCACCGGGTCACGACAACCTCAAGGATTGCCGCAGATCCCGTTCGGATCGATCGTCCCGCGGTTGTCCCCCTCAGGAGGAGTGCCGTCTCCCCCGATCAATCCCCCAAGGAGGTCCAGGAGGGATTTCCAGACTTCCGAAAAAGCGCTCCCGGTTCCCGCCGACAGGGAAGCGGAAGACGCGGGCGGCTCAGCCCGGTTTACCCTGACGATCCCGGACCACCCCCGGGCCTGAGACACCGCTGGGAAGAGAAGGCAGAGGACTACCCCAAGCACTGCACCGTAACGAAACTTCTGTTTCCGTCTCTCCATGACATATCCCTCCGGACGGAGTCACGGCGACCGGAATCGGCCAGCGTGCCCGCCTATAGAAGCATGGTGTGTCAGGACGAGAAAATAATCCCTGGGGCAAGAAAGAAAAAAGGATCACGGAAAACCTGGCCGAAGCGCAAGCCCTCGAAAGGCCTCGACTTCAGGAGAGCCCCCACACCCGAAGTCTTCGCACTCCGGTTAAATTGTCCTTGGAAACAGAGTCTAACCCCGTCCGGCCCTCTCGTAGAGCAGGCGCGCGGCAAAAGCATGCTGAATGTTCGGACAGCCTCCGGGACGCGGGAGCCCCGGAGGCCGATGTCCTGCAGCGGGCGCAGCCCGGAAATCAGTCCGCCCGCAGCGCCACCATGGGATCCACCTGCGTCGCCCGCCGCCCCGGCAGATAGGCCGCGAAGAGGGAGACCGCCGCCAGTCCGAGCGAGACCGCGGCGAAGGTCGTGGGATCGGTCGAGCCGACTCCGAAGAGGAGGCTCGACATCACCCGCGTGGCGGCGAAGGCGAGGACCAGGCCGGCTCCGAGTCCCAGGAGGGCGAGCGTTCCGGCCTCTTTCAAGACGAGCCCGAGCACCGTGCCGGGCTGGGCGCCCAAGGCCATTCGGAGGCCCATCTCCCGCGTGCGCTGGGCCACCGAGTAGGAGGTTATGCCGTAGATGCCCACGGCCGCGAGCACCAGGGCGAGACCGGCGAAGATCACCAGGAGCACCATGTTGAAGCGCCGCCCCGCGACGGATTCGGAGACCATCTCCTCCATCGTCCGCATCCGGTCGATCGGCTGGTTGCGGTCCAAGGCGAACACGGCCGCGCGGGCATCAGGGATCAGGCGCTTCGGATCGCCCGTCGTGCGCACCACGAAGCTCAACTGCCCCGACGGAACCTGCGCCTGGGGCACGTAGAGCTGCGGGCGCGCATCCACGTGGAGCCCGGAGTTACGGACGTTGCCCACGATGCCCACGACCGTGATCCAGGGCTCGTCCGACGGGCCGAAGCCTCCGAAGCGGAAGCGCTTGCCGAGCGCGTCCTCTCCCGGCCAGTAGGCGCGGGCCAAGGTCTCGTCGATCACCGCCACGGGCGCCCCTTTGAGGCGGTCGCCGTCGTTGAAGATCCTCCCTTCGACCAGCGGGATGCCCATGGCTTCGAAGTAGCCCGGCGTGGCCTGCCGGAAATCCCCCAGCGGGACGTCCTCGGGCTTCGGTTGCGGCTTGCCCTCGATGACCATCCCCTCGATGTTCTCCTCCCCGCTCATGGGGAGGTTCGACACCATGCCGGCTCCGGTGACACCCGGCAGGGCCCGGAGCCGCTCCTCCACCCGCTGGGTGAAGGCCGCGCGCTCCTCGTCCTTGTACTTTCCCTCGGGCAGGAGAAGCCGCAGGGAGAGGACACCCTCCGGCTTGAACCCGGGGTCCACGGCAGTCAGCCGCGAAAAGCTCCGGATGAGGAGGCCCGCGCCCACAACAAGCAGCACCGCGACCGCCGTCTCTACGATCACGAGGGCCGCCCGGGTCCGCCCGCTCTTCGAGGTGGAAGAGCCCGCCCGCGTCCCTTCCCGCAGCGTTTCCGAGAGATCCGGCCGGGTCATCTGGAACGCCGGAACGAGCCCCGCGAGCGCGCCGGTGATCAGGGTGACGAGAAGTGTGAAGCCCAGGATGCGGAGGTCGAGCGAGATCTCGCGGGAGACCGGGATGTCTTCCGGAATCCACACGGAAAAGGCCTTCAAGCCCCAGAACGCGAGGAGGAGCCCGAGCCCGCCGCCCACGAAGGCGAGGAGCGCGCTCTCGGTCAGGAGTTGGCGCACCATCCGCCCCCGGCCCGCGCCTAGCGCCGTGCGGACCGCGATCTCCTTCTGCCGCGCCGCCGCCTGGGCGAGAAGGAGGTTCGCCACGTTCACGCAGGCGATCAGGAGCACGAGCCCCACGGCGGCCAAAAGGATCAGGAGGGCCGGCTTGACGTCGCCCGTGAGCTGCTCGGGCAGCGGCTCGGCGCGGTTGCGCCACCCCGCGTCTGAATCGGGATACCGCTTCTCGATCTGGTCCGCGATGGAGCTCAGCTCCGCCTGGGCCGCCTGGATGCCGACGCCGGGCTTCAGAAGCCCCAGAGCGAGATAGCTCCGGTTGCCCCGCCTCTGCCGGTTCTCTGCGGGGAGGGCCAGAGGGGTCCAGATCTCCGGCTTCGCCGCGAAGCCATACCCCTTCGGCATCTCGCCGCCCCTGGGGAACTCGAAGGACGGGGGCATCACGCCCACGATCGTCATCGGCCTGTCTGCGAGCCGGATCGTTTTACCGATCACGCCGCGGTCTCCGCCGAACCGGCGCATCCAGAACGCGTGGGAGAGCACGACCGTCGTGCCCTTGCCCGGCTCGTCGTCCGCCGGCTCGAGCGTCCGCCCCACCAGCGCCGGGGTCCCGAACGCCTCGAAAAATTCGCCGGACACCGCCACCGACCCGAGGAGCTCCGGCTCCCCTTCGCCCGTGAAGGGAGTCCGGTCCGACGTCACGATCGCCATCTTCTCGAACGACTTGGCCTCCTTCCAGTCGTAGAACGCCCCCGGCGAGACCGGCAGCTTGTCCGGAAACCCCACCCGCGCCGCGAGCTCCGGGTTTGAAGCCCAGATCATCACCAGCCGCTCCGGATCCCGGAACGGCAACGACTGGAGCAGCACCGAGTCCACTACGCTGAAGATCGCCGTATTGGCCCCGATCCCCAGGGCCAGCGTGATCACTGCTATGACCGTAAATACCGGCCGCTTCACGAGCGTCCGGCCGGCAAATCGAAGGTCTTGAAGGAGTGTTTCCATGGTCCGCGCCCTTTCGTGTCCTGGCAAGCCCTACGCCGGGGGGCAGCGGGATGTTTCACGGGGTCGTTCCGGGAATCTGCTACCCTATCCACCCGGTTCTTACCGTGGGAGCCCCCGGCTCCCTATCATCCCCCTGCATCTGAGGAACGAGACCGCCGGGCGCGCGGCGCGGCCGGCTTAGGGGTTTTCGCGGACATCATGAGCAAGCTGAACGACGAAGTTTCCCAGCGGCGGACTTTCGCCATCATCTCCCACCCGGACGCGGGCAAGACCACGCTCACGGAGAAGCTCCTGCTCTTTGGCGGCGCCATCCAGATGGCCGGCGCGGTCAAGGCGCGGGGCGAGGCGCGGCGTGCGCGGTCGGACTGGATGAAGGTCGAGCAGGAGCGCGGCATCTCGGTGACCGCGTCCGTGATGACCTTCGAGTACGGCGGCTGTACGTTCAACCTGCTCGACACCCCGGGCCACGAGGATTTCAGCGAAGACACCTACCGAACGCTCACGGCCGTGGACTCGGCCGTGATGGTGATCGACGCAGCCAAGGGCATTGAGGCGCAGACGCGCAAGCTCTTCGAGGTCTGCCGCCTGAGAAACGTCCCCATCATCACCTTCGTCAACAAGCTTGACCGCGAGGGGCGCGATCCGTTCGACCTGATGAGCGAGATCGAGCAGGACCTCCAGCTCCATGTGACCCCGGCCTCGTGGCCGATCGGCATGGGCCAGAGCTTCCTCGGCTGCTATGACCTGTTCCACGACCGGCTCCTCCTGATGGACCGCAGCCGCCGCGACGTGGTGCGCGACGCCGAGGTCTGCCAGGGGCTGGACGATCCGCTGCTCGACGAGCGGCTGGGCGAAAGGGCGGTCGAGAAGCTCCGCGAGGAGGTGGAGATGGCCCGCGGCCTCTGCCCCGCCTTCGACCTGGAGTCCTACCGCGAGGGTCACCTGACGCCCGTCTTCTTCGGGAGCGCGTTGAACAATTTCGGCGTCCGCGAGCTGCTGGAGGGCCTGGG
>DATEIO010000901.1:0-8925 GCA_035278895.1 Thermoanaerobaculia bacterium
GATCCTCGACACGGACGTCCACCAGGGCAACGGCACGGCGGCGATCTTCCGGGACGATCCGGCCGTCTTCACCTTCTCGATCCACGGCCGCAACAACTTCCCCTTCCACAAGGAGCGGAGCGACCTGGACGTGGAGCTCGAGGACGGCACGGCGGACGAGGAGTATCTCTCTGCGCTCTCCGCGGGGCTGGACCGCGCGTTCGAGGCCGCCCGGGCGGATCTCGCGATCTTCGTTTCGGGCGCCGATCCCCACGAGGGGGACCGCCTTGGGCGCCTGCGTGTCTCCCGGGCCGGGCTCCTCGCCCGCGACCGGAGGGTCTTCGCGCACTGCGAGCGGGCCGGGCTGCCGGTGGCGGTCGTCATGGCCGGGGGGTACGGGAAAGACGTCCGCGAGACGATCGAGGTCCACCTCCAGACCGTGGCCGTGGCGCGGGAGCATTGGTACGACATCCGCATGGCATCCGTTCTAGAATCGGCTGGTTCCTTCCACCCTGAGAGAAAGGCAGGCACTCCATGATCCGACCCCATCGCGCGCTTCTCGCCGCGCTCACCCTGTCCCTGGCGCTTGCGGGCGCCCTTTCCGCGGGGGAGGAGGGGCGCGTTCTGGCGACCGTGGTGGACGACGCGGGGGCTCCGATCGTTGGCGCCAAGGCGCTCGTCACCCGCGAGGGCACCGGCTACAAGCTCGAAAAGACGACCGACAAGAAAGGGCAGGTCACGCTCCTGATCCTGGACGCCACCCAGGAGTACCAGATCCACGTAGAGAAGGAGGGCTACGCCACCTTCGAGGAGAAGATCAAGCCCAAGATCCAGGACACCCTGCGCGTGACCGTCACCCTGGCGAAGGCCGTGCCCGCCGGACCGGCTCCCGGCAGCCCCGAGGCCGCGGCCCTGGCCGGAGCGGATCAGGCCGTCCTCGCCTACAACGCGGGGGTCGAGGCGCTCAAGGCCGGGAACATGGCCGGCGCCGCGGAGAAGTTCACCGAGGCGGCCAAGCTGAATCCGGACCTGGCCGAGGCCCAGGGCGTGCTCGCTGAGGTGAGCCTGGAGCTGGGCAAGAACGCCGAGGCCTTGGCCGCGGCGAACCGCTACCTGGAGCTCAAACCCGGCGATGGGCGGGGACTGAAGGCGCGCTATGACGCTTTGAGGGCCCTGGGCGACAAGGAGCAGGCCCGGGAGGCGCTGGCGGCGCTCGCCACGGCGGATCCGACAGAGGACACGGCCGTGCGCCTCTACAACGAAGGGGCCGAGGCCACCCGCGCGAACGACCTGGACACCGCCGCCGTCTGGTTCGGCCGGGCTCTCGCGATCGATCCCAAAAACCCCCAGTTCGCCAAGGGCCACTACGTCCTGGGGCTCACCTACGCCAAGGCGGGGGACAACGCCAAGGCGATCGAGCACTTGGAGACCTTCCTCCAGATGGCCCCGAACGATGCCGAGGCGACGTCGGCCAAGGAAATGCTGGAGTACCTCAAGAAATAGAGGATTCGAGCGGCAGCCGCAGACACGCCTCGCACCCCGGGTCCGGAGTGCGGGGCTCGAGGGTCAGGGTGCCGCCGTGGGCCTCGGCGATCTGGCGGGAGAGGGCAAGGCCGATCCCCGTGCCGCCGGGCTTGGTGGTGTAGAAGGGGACGAAGAGGTTCTCGGGATTCGAGAGCCCGGGGCCCTCGTCCTGCACCCGCACCTCGACGTAGGAGCCGTGGACGCCCCAGCCCACCCCGGCTCCGCCTCCCGTCATCAGCGCCGCGTCCACCGCATTGCGGATCAGGTTGATCAGCGCCTGCTCCAACTGGTCCGCATCCCCCTCGAGAATCACCTCCGGGCCGCGCTCGACGTACACGGGCAGGCGGGTTTCGAGCGCGGCCGTGCGGCGGATGAGCGCCGAGAGCTCGAACGGTGCCAGGCGTGGAGGAGGGAGGCGGGCGAGGCGCGCGTAGGCGGCCATGAAGCGGATCAGCGCCTCGGAGCGATTGCCGATCAGGTGGAGGCCTTCCAGCGTGTCCTCCTTCCAGTCGTCCGGCCGGGGCTCGCGTTTGAGGAGGCTCGCGAGCGTCGAGGCCATGGAGTGGATCGGCGCGAGCGAGTTGTTGAGCTCGTGGCCGAGCACGCGGATCAGCCGCTTCCAGGCCTGCCGCTCCTCTTCCCGCAAGGTCTCCGAAAGGTCCGTGATCACCAGGAGCCGCAAGGGGAGCCCCCCTTCGCGGAAGGTGCTCCGCCGGATCTCCCAGCGGCCCGGGCCACCGGGGAAGGTGCGCGAGAGGATGCGCGAGACCTCCCCTTCGAGGCAGTCCGCGAGCTCGAGCGCCTCCGCGGACCGGCCGAGGAGGCGCTCCGAAGGCTCCGCGAGCAGGCGCTCGCCCGCCCGGTTGACCAGCCGCAGGGTCGCGGATTCATCGAAGGCGAACACGGCCACGTCCACCTCCTCGACGACGCGGTGGAGGAGGGCGTGCGCCTCGACCGCGCCCAGCCGCTGCTCCCGGAGCGTCTCGCCGATGGCGTTAATCTCGTGGACCACCTGGGAGAGGGCGTCCGACTCCGGCGGCTGGTGGGCGCGCAGCGAAAAGTCCCCTTCGCGGATCGCCGACAGCAGGTTGGCGAGCGTCTGGAGGGGGCGGATCAGGCGGAAGCGAAGGTTCACCGCGAGCCATGCCCAGAAAAAGATCAGGAGGATGGTGAGAGACGCCTGGGTTCGGAGGCTGTAGGAGCCGCTCCAAAGGAGGAGGAGGGACAGGACCACGCCCGGCGCGCCGACCCCCAGGGCGAGAAGGAGGATGCGCTTTTCGAAGGAGAGGCTCCGGCTGCGGAGCTTCGGGGGGGCGCCGCGCTCGCTCCGCGGCCGGACCTCGATCTCAGAGGCCATGCTTCTCCAGCCGCCGGTAGAGAGCGCTTCGCGACAGCCCCAGGGCGTGCGCGGCCTGGCTGACGTTGCCGCTGTAGCGGGCGAGCGCCTTCTGGATGAGCACCCGCTCGACCTCTTCGAGCGGCAGGTCTTCGAGACGGCCGGAGGCTGGAGACGTCCCGGCCGCGGGCTCGAGCCCCAGGTCCGTGGCCCGCACCTCCTCGCCCGTGGCCATCAGCACGGACCGCTCGACCGCGTGGTCGAGCTCGCGGACGTTGCCCGGCCAGTCGTGGGAGAGGAGTGCCCGCCGCCCCCCTTCATCGAACCCGGAGAGCGGCTTTCGGTAGCGCCGCGCGTGCTGGGTCAGGAAGTGCTGGGCGAGCGGGAGGATGTCGTTCTGCCGCTCGCGCAGAGGGGGGATGCGGATCTCGACCGTGTTCAGCCGGAAGAGGAGGTCCTGCCGGAAGCGGCCGGCCGCGACCTCCTCGCGCAGGTCCGCGTTGGTGGCCGAAAACACGCGGACGTCCGCCGTCCGTGTCTTGGACGACCCCAGGCGCTCGAACTCGCCGGTCTCCAACACCCGCAGGAGCTTCGCCTGCTGGCCCAGGGTGATGTTCGAGATCTCGTCCAGGAACAGCGTGCCGCCGTCCGCCATCTCGAAGCGGCCCACGCGGTCGGTCTTGGCGTCGGTGAAGGCGCCGCGCACGTGGCCGAAGAGCTCGCTCTCGAAGACCGACTCCGAAAGGCCGCCGGTGTTGACCGTGACCATGGGCTGGCCCGCCCGCGGAGAGACCGCGTGGAGGGCCCGGGCCACCACCCCCTTGCCCGTGCCGTTTTCGCCGGTGATCAGGACGTTCGCCTGCGACGGGCCGACCCGCTCGATCAGATCGAGCACCGGCTTCATCTCCGCCGCCTCGGCGACCAGGACCGGCTCGGCTCCCCCGCGCAGCAGCTCGTTTTCCGCCTGGAGGCGCTCCCCGCGGCGCAGCGCCTGCCCCAGGTCCACCTGGGTTTTGAGGATCGAGACCAGCCGGTTGTTGTCCCACGGCTTTTCGATGAAATCGCGGGCCCCCTGCCGCATGGCCTCGACCGCGAGCCCCACGCTCCCCCAGGCCGTCATCACGACCATGGGGAGGGCCGGGTCGATCACCCGGAGCTTCCCCAGGAGGTCCAGCCCCTCCCGGCCCGAGGTCGTGTCCCGGGTGTAGTTCAGGTCCATCAGCACCACGTCGAGCGGGCGGGTGGCCACGGCCTGGATGATCTCGGAAGGGGAGGCCGCGGTCTCGCTCTCGAACCCCTCGGCTTTGAGAAGCAGGCGCAAGGCCTCGCGCACCTCGCGCTGGTCGTCGGCGATCAGGACCCGGGGCTTCGGGGGCGCAATATTCATCAAAGGAGACTTTACACCGCCCAAATAAAAAGGGCTGCCGCGATCGGGGCGGCAGCCTTCAAAGGCGCGCGAACATCACCCGCGCGGTATGCGCGGGGTACCTATTTCTCTTTAGACGACCTCGAAGCCCCTCTGCTCGAGCTCCCGCTTCTCGATCTCGCGCTGGACGCCCGTCTCCTCCTCGACGACGCGGCCGTCGAACAGGTGGATCGAGCGCTGGGCGTAACGGGCGAAGCGCGGGTCGTGCGTCACCATGCAGATGGTGGCGCCTTCCTTGTGGAGCTCGTCGAGCAGTTCCATGACCGCCTCGCTGTTGCGCGAGTCCAGGTTGCCGGTAGGCTCGTCCGCGAGCAGGATCGAGGGCTTGCCGACCACCGCACGGGCCACCGCGACTCTCTGCTGCTGACCGCCGGAGAGCTGCGAAGGGTAGTGCTTCATGCGGTGGGACATGCCGACCCGCTCCAAGGCCTCCTGGACGCGCTCCTTGCGCTCCTTGGCGGCCATGCCGCGGTAGGTGAGGGGCAGCTCCACGTTCTCGTAGACGTTCAGGTCGCCAATCAGGTTGAACGCCTGGAAGATGAAGCCGATCTCGCGGTTCCGGATGCGGGCCCGCTCCGAGAACGAGAGGTCGGCCACCTGCTTGCCGTTCAACCGGTACTTGCCGTCGCTCGGCGTGTCGAGCAGGCCGAGAATGGACAGGAGGGTCGTCTTGCCGCAGCCGGAGGGGCCGGCGATCGAGACGTACTCTCCGTTCTTGATTTCCATGTGGATCCCGGACAGGGCGTGGGTTTCGACCTCGTCGGTCAGGAACACCTTGGTCACGCCGTCCAGACTGAGGAGCGCTTCATTGTTCGTGGTCATCGCGTTGTCTCCCGGTGCCTTTCTATTGCAGCCGAATGCGGTCAAATCCGTCCTGGGCCGAGGTGTCCGACAGGATGACCTGGTCGCCTGCCTGGAGCCCGCTCACGATTTCGATGGTCGTCACCGAGCTGCGTCCGAGCTGGACCGGGACGCGCACCGCTTCCTCGCCGTCCTTGACCAGCTTGAAGAGCTCGACCTTCTGGTTGGGCTGCCCGACGCTCGGGCGGCCGACGAAGAGGACGTTGTTCAGGCGCTCGATCTCGATCGTGCCATCGACCGAGACGTTGGGCCGCGCGCCCTTGGGCAGCGGACCTGCGAGCGCCACGTCCACGATCACGGTGCCCTCCTGCGCCGAGGGGGCCACGCGCATCACCTGGCCGCGGACGATGCCGTTCCGGGTGTCGATCGAGGCCGGCAGGCCCACGGTGACGTCTTTGGCGAGCGTCTCCGGGATCCGCAGCTCGGCCTTGAGCTTCTCCGGCCGCGCCACCCGGGCGAGGGTCGTGCCCGGCGTTACCCGCTGGCCGACCTGGAGGGGCAGCTCTTGGAGCACGCCCGGAATGCCGGCCCGCACCTTGAGCGAGTCGACCTGCCGCCGGCGCAGCTCCAGAAGGTCCCGCGCCTGGTTCACCCGGGCCTGCTGGGCCGCGAGCTGCGCCTGGTGGGACCGGCGGCTCTGGGTGATCCGCGCCGCCTCGATCTTGGCCTGCTTTTCCGCCTGCTCGGCCCGCAGGCGCGAGAGCTTCAGGTCCAGGTCCGGGATCAGCCCGTCCTTGGCCAGCGTCTCGTCCGCCTGCACCTGGAGCTTCGCCTGATCGCTCGCCGAGCGCGCGGCGTTGACCTGGGCCTCCTGGGCGAGGAGCTGATTGTCGAGCTGCGCCCGCAGGTCCTCATAATCCGCCTGGGCCGCCCGGAGCGCCGACTCCGCCTCCAGGGCCGCCTGCAGAACCTGGGGATCGGTCATCTCGACCAGGACGGTGTCCGCCTCCACCTGCGCGCCCGGAAGGAGGATGCGCTCCACCCGCCCCTCGACGGGCGCCGAGATGACCCGCACTTCTTCCGGCACCAGATTGCCGGGGCCGCGCACGGCTCGCAACATCGGACCGCGCTGCACGGTATCGACCCAGACGGTCTCCCTCTCTACCGGAGGGGCGGCCGGCTCGAGCCGGGAAAGACCCACGGTGATCAATAAGACCAGCGCGCCGATCCCGACGACGATGATCGTGCGCTTCAGCCGGCGCTTCTCTGCTTGTCCTGTCCTTGGTATATCCATAATCGTTTCTCCCGCGCTGACTACGCAGGGGGCGTGCCACGGGTTGCATTTCCCGTAACTTGTTGAAAGGAAACAGCTTCAGTGTTCCTTAAGGAGCGAGGACTGTTCGGGTTCGGGATTTTTGCGTCCCAGAAGCGGACACTTTTCCGGGCCGTGCTAGCCTTGCCGCCATGAGCGCCGAGCAACACCGTTCCTACGCGCCCCAGACCCTGGGCTTCGGGGTCATCACCGTGAGCGACAGCCGCAAAGAGGGGGACGACACGAGCGGGCGCGCCCTCCGCGACCTCGCCTCCGCGGCCGGTCACCGGATCGAGGGCTCTCTCATTGTACCGGACGACGTGGCGGCCATCCGGGGCGCCGTGCGGGAGATGCTGGCTCTCCCTGGGGTGGACGTGGTGGTGCTGACCGGCGGGACCGGCTTCTCCCCGCGGGACGTGACCCTGGACGCGGTCTTTCCTCTCCTCGAAAAGCCGGTCGAAGGGTTCGGCGAGCTGTTCCGGATGCTCTCCTGGCAGCAGGTGGGGGCCGCAGCCATGCTCTCCCGCGCCGCCGCCGGCCTGGTCGGAGCCCGGGCCGTCTTCCTCCTCCCCGGGTCCCCCAAGGCCGTCACCCTGGCGATGGAAACGCTGATCCTGCCCGAGGCCGGCCACCTCCTCGGGCAGGCGCGGCGGGCGTGATCAACGTCTGCGGCCGGAGAGCATCCGCCAGAGGAACAGCAGCAGGATCGAGCCCAGGACGGCGATGACGAAGCTCCGGAAATCGAACCCGGAGATGCCGCCGAAGCCGAGCCAGGTGGCGATGTACCCGCCGAGCAGAGCTCCCACGACGCCGATGATGATGGTGATGATGCAGCCCCCGGGGTCCCGCCCGGGCGTGAGGAACTTGGCGATCGCTCCCGCGATCAGCCCGAAAATGATCCACGACAGGATTCCTTCCATGCCGGCTTTCTCCTTTTCCGCAGCGCGAAGCTGCCGTCGGCTGACACAGCCTCCTGGGAGATAAGGATTGCGAGGGGCATGCCAGATCTCACGGCATACAATGTCCCCCGCCATGGCCGAACCGAAGACCGACACCGCGCCCACCCGCCCCCGCCTGTTCCTGATCGACGGGTACTCGAACATCTTCCGCGCCTTCTACGCCATAAGGAACCTCTCGAACTCCAAGGGCGAGCCCACGAACGCCGTCTACGGGTTCATCCAGATGCTCAAGAAGCTCCTCCGCGAGGAGAGCCCCGACCTCGTGGGCGTGGCCCTCGAAGGAGGGCGGACCTTCCGCAGCGACAAGTTCGAGGAGTACAAGGCGAACCGCGCCCCCATGCCGGACGACCTCCGGAGCCAGCTCCCCTGGATCCGCAAGGTCCTCGAGGCCTACCGCATCCCCGTCCTCGAATCCGCGGGCTTCGAGGCGGACGACGTCCTGGGCTCCCTCTCCTGCCGCGCCGCCGAGGCGGGCTACGACGTGGTCCTCGTCTCCGCCGATAAAGATCTGATGCAGCTCGTCGAGCCCCGCGTCTCTCTTTACCACACGGGGAGAAACAAGCTCTACGGTCCCCAGGAGGTGACCGAGGATTTCGGCGTGCCGCCCGAGAAGGTCGTGGACGTCCTCGCCCTCATGGGCGACTCGATCGACAACATCCCCGGCGTGCCCGGGATCGGCGAAAAGGGCGCCAAGAGTCTCATCCAGGAGCACGGCTCGCTCGAAAACCTCCTCGAAAACGCCGAGAAGATCTCCCGCAAGGCCTACCGCGAAGGGCTCACCCAGCACCGAGACCAGGCGATCCTCTCGAAAGAGCTGTCGACCATCCACACGACCCTGGACGTCCCCTTCGACCCCGAGGCCCTCCACCGCGACCCGCCGGACGTCGAAGCCCTCCGCCAGGTTTTCACCGAGCTCGAGTTCTTCTCCCTCGTCGAAGAGCTGGGGCCGGCGGGAGCCCTCGATGGAGGCGTCGAGATCCCCGAGGCCGAGGAGGCCGTCTCCGCCCAAGTGTGGACCGACCGGGCCGGCCGGATCGCCGGCGGCGAGGTCTTCGTCGCCGTCCTCGGAGAAGACCGGCCTTTAGGCGTCGCGGTCGCCGCGCCCGGCGAGGGGCAGGTGATCTACGCCGACTTCCGGCGGGAAGGGCTGCGCGAAGCCGCCCTGACGAACCTCCACGGCTGGATCGCGGACGCCAAGGTCCGCGTGTCCGGCCACAATCTCAAGGAAGTCCTCCGCCTCTGCCCCGGTCCGTCCTGCCACTCCGCCCTGTTCGACGCCATGCTCGTCTCCTATCTCCTGAAGCCCTCCGTCCACGGCCATTCGCTGGACGAGCTGGCGCTCGAGCGGATGAGCCGCAAGGCCATCACCTCCAAGGAGGCGGGATGGGACAAGGGGCAGGAGCCGCCGGTGGGGGACTCCCGCCTCGCCGCCTACGCGGCCGAGCGGGTCGAGCTCGCCCGCCGGATGGCCGAGGCCATGCGCCGCGAGCTCGAAGCTGGCTCGCTCGCCAGGGTCTACACCGAGATCGAGGCGCCGCTCGTCCCCGTCCTCCTGCGCATGGAGGAGGACGGCATCCTCCTGGACGTC